>PCUH01000100.1 GCA_002770955.1 Flavobacteriales bacterium CG18_big_fil_WC_8_21_14_2_50_32_9
TATTAAATGTAGCATTATGAGCTGAAATAATTGAAGAAGAATTGTCTTGAGCTATAATAATAATTGGTTTATCAGCCTTATTGAAAATGGTTTTTAAAAAAGGAGAAAGCAATAAAAAAGCAAGCAGACTTATTAATAAAAAACGAAGCGTTAGCATAGTTCTTTTTAGCCAAACAGCAATGCCTTCAAACTTATTTTCTTTGTAGTAAAAAATACCAGCGTAAATTACTCCAAGCAGCAAGCAAAATGGAATAAACCAAAGGGGGTAGGAAGTTGTAATTTCTATAGCTACTAACAAAAGTTTATTTTTTTAAAGCGTGGTAAAATTAAGATAAATTTAAGTTAGAACGTAACTGACTAAAATACGATGGTGCAAGTTTTAAACGAGAGCCGTACCAAGAGAATAATTCGCCATCAACCAATATAATTTTGCTTTTAGGAGCAATTTCTTGCAATTCGTTGATGTGTTTTTCTTTAAAAGGATAAGGCTCGGAAGAAAGAAAAATGAATTCAGGTTGCAGTATAGCAATTTCTGTTACACTAATTTCAGGATAGCGTTTTTTGTGGCTCAACACATTATTAAAACCACAATAATTCAATAAATTATGAATGATAGTGTCGTTTCCAACACTCATGTAAGGCGTTTTCCAAATTAAATAGAGTGCAGAATAGCGTTTAGTAAAATGGGGTTTATATATTTCAAATTCGTGAAGAATAGCTGAGTAAAGTGTGGTAGCATTTTTAGTTTTTCCAATAATTTTCCCAATAGACTTAATCATAGCTAAGCTTTCATCGAGTGTTGAAATATCGCTTGTCCAAACAGGAAATTTTTGTTGCAAATATTTTATCTGTTCAGCGTTGTTTTCTTCTTTGTTGGCAATAATTAAATCGGGATTTAGGGCTTCAATTTTTTTGATGTTTAGGTTTTTTGTTCCGCCAATTTTAGTTTTTGCTAAAAACCATTGTTTTGGATGAACACAGAATTTAGTGATACCAATCACTTCTTCATCTAAACCCAACTCAAAAAGTAATTCGGTTTGTGATGGCACAACACTTATAATTCGTTTTGGAACGGTTGTAAGTTCTATGGTATGATTAAGTTGATCTTTGTAAATCATTTTATAAGATTTCCAATAATAGTATTTTTTTTGTGGTTGGGGTTACGCTATAAAAATTATCGATTCGAGAGTTGACTACCCAGATAATAGAATCATTTTTATCTGTTAGTAACCAACATTCCTTTTTCTCGAGAATAGAAAATTTTTCGTCAATAAAAAAATCACTCACTTTTTTCTTGCCTTTTAATCCAAAAGGGGAAAAAGTATCGCCTTCGTTCCATTTTCTAAAAAAAAGTGGGTAAGTAATTTTATCAGCATCTAAATAGGCCAATTTTTTATTGTTGACGAATTGCATATTTTCATTGCTAACAACGCTTGTTTTAATAGGAACAGGGCTGTTTTCAAAATCCTCCAATGTGCTTATAGTTACACTGTTTTTATTGTTTGAATGGAGTGAAGTAAGCAATAAATATTCTCGGTCTTTAATAAGTTGATGCGAAGAAGATAAAAACCGCTTACCAGAAATTGCGAGAAGTGAATTTGCAATTTGGTCACAGTCATCAAAATTAAAATGATAGGGTAATAAAAAATAATAGAGATAGGTTGGGAGAGGAGTTAGTTTTTTTAGTTGTTCAATATTTATTTTAATACATTCTTTTTCAGAACTAAAACATCGATTTTTTTCTTCTTCAATTTTTTGAGTTAAAATACGTTCAACAGCCGAAAAATGAAGTGCCGACTGGTTGAGTGTTTCAATAATTGTGGGATTAATTTCGGCAAGTTTAGGTAGTATTTCGTGTCTAATTTTATTGCGTACATATTTTGTTGAAGCATTGCTTAGGTCTTCTCTAAAAGAAATATTGTTATGTTCAATGTAATGTTGAATAGCAGCACTGTTAAAACAAAGTAGCGGACGAATAAGTGTATTTTTTTTATTTTTAATTCCATGTAAACCACTTAAACCAGTGCCTTTAGTAAGGTTAATGAGCATGGTTTCAGCCACATCATTTTGGTGGTGAGCCGTTGCAATATAGTTGTAATTGTGTGTGTTTCTTAATTCTTCAAACCATTGATAACGCAATGTTCTGGCAGCCATTTGAGTAGAAACCTTATTTTTTTCGGCAAAAGCAGTAGTTTCAAATTTAATGGAATGAAAAGGAATGTTGAGTTGTTTGCACGTCTGTTGAACAAAAAGTTCGTCTTTGTCGGCTTCTTTTCCTCTAAGTTGAAAATTACAATGAGCCACTCCAAAAGTATATTTTGCAGCTATAAATAAATGCAGCATTGCCATAGAATCTTTTCCGCCACTAACAGTAAGCAGAATTTTTTCAGTTGGATGAAACAGTTTATTCGTGTTGATATAGGATTGAAAAGTAACTAACATAAAATGTAAAATTAGCTTTTTTCGATCAAGAAAAAAAAGTATTCTATTGCAACAACTCCTTAGGAAGAGGTATCAATTATAAAAAACCAAGCGAAAGACTTTTTTGGAGTATTCTGTTGGTTTGTGTTTTTGGGGCATCTGATTGATTGGGTAAAGTATTTTATTCATATTCTTCATATTCAAAATAATAAATCAATGGTTTATTAGTCCCATCACCAATATATAGAAGGTAAGTATTCAATTTAATTAGTCGCCCGTTTTTGTTGTATTGATAAGTGTGTTTTGTATGATGTTTATCGTCCTTAAATTGTAGTTCTTGCGTCAGGTTGCCAATTGAGTCATATTCATATATAGTGTAGTTTCCTTCAGATACCGTCAACTTGATAAGGTTTCCTTTATTATCAAACTCCTTTCTATCTTCTACTTTCTTTTTGTTGGTGTAGTCCCAAGTCCTCACTAATTTGCCATTTGCAATTCTTTTCTTTTGAATCAAGTCTCCTTTGTCGTTGTAAATTAAGGTGTCAACAGCCACACTTCCGTCTGGAGCTTTAATAAGAGTTGCTATTTTTTTTCCTGTTTTGCTATATTTTATTTCTTGTCTCATTACGATAGGATTGTCGAGACCCATTGGAAACTCGAATTCTTCTATTGACAATAGTTGCCCTTGCTTATTGAATTCAAGTTTGAATTTTTTTTCTCCATTAGGAAACTTTTTCGATTCGCGGTATTTAGTAATAAACTTAATATTAGTCGACTTAATATTTTTTGTCAAAAGGTCAAAGTTCTCAACTTGACTATAGCTTAAATTGAAAATAAAAATTGAAAAAATTAGAAAAATGTGTTTC
>PCUH01000262.1 GCA_002770955.1 Flavobacteriales bacterium CG18_big_fil_WC_8_21_14_2_50_32_9
ACTTCGCAAACCAAAAGTTATCTCAATTTTAATAATCTAAACAACACAGGAAACATCTTGTTTTATGATTTAACTAACCAAAAAAAAATAACTGTAATTCCTTTTGGAGGTAGTTTTCATTGTCTTGTTCCTAATGGTAATGGAAACAAAGAATGTTATGTTACTTCTGTTGGTCAGGCAAAACCAGTAACCCAACTTTTTCCTATAAATAATACAGGCTTTTTTGTAAATCACGCTCAAAACCCTATAGATACCGCTTTTATTATCATTACACATCAATCATTAATGAGTAGTGCCACAGATTATGCTACTTACAGGTCAAACCCAGGTCCAGCAGCCTTACCTCAAAATCCAGTTATTTTTACTGTGGATGATATTTACGACCAATTTTCGTTCGGAATTCAAAAACATCCATTGGCAATCCGTAATTTTTTAGATTATTTGCTAACCAATTGGACTACCGAACCTAATTATTTATTTTTATTAGGAAAATCAGTTAAAGCAAAGGAAATAAGAAAAAACAATACAAATTTTACTAATTGCTTAGTTCCTTCGTTCGGAAATCCTGCCTCCGACCACATGATCACCATAGGATTAAACGGAAGTTTACCCTTTGAACCAGCCATTCCAACAGGGAGGTTAGCTGCAAAAAACAACATAGAAGTAGATTGGTATTTAAGTAAAGTGCAACAACACGAAAGCCCTGTGTTAGGAAACAACGGTGAAACAGAATGGATGAAACGATTTTTGCATTTTAGTGGAGGCACTAATCCTGGAGAACAAAGCACCTTTTTTACTTTTGTAAACAATTATAAAACAATCATCGAAAACCCTTTTTTTGGAGCAAATGTAAAAACATTTACAAAAACAACTACAGCTCCAATTCAAATCACTCTTGCAGATTCAATTAAAAATTTAATAGGAAGTGGAGTGTCTTTCATGACTTTTTTTGGACATGCTTCTGCAACAGGTGGTTTTGATCAAAATATAGAAAAACCTTCTGAGTGGCCCAATCAACAAGGACGTTATCCAATTCTAATGGGGTTGGCTTGCTTTGCTGGAGATATGCATTTGCCCAATTCGAATAGCACAAGTGAAGAACATGTCATTATAGACAACAAAGGAACTATTGGTTTTCTATCTTCTGTAGATTTAGCTATAAGCAATATATTACACAATTATGCGAGTAATTTTTATATCAATTTATCACAAACAAAATATGGAGAATCTATTGGAAGACAAATCAAAAATACTATTAAAACAATAACACAAGGACAAGGAACGGATATAAAAAACTTTACAAATTCGGTTGGACTGAATATTTCTTTCCATGGAGACCCTGCCATTCATTTACATACATTCGATAAACCTGATTATATGATTAATGAACAGTCGGTAAGTTTTCAACCAAACATAGTTACTTCCGATTTAGATTCTTTTACCATTCAAATAATTGTTGCCAATTTGGGAAGAGCTATAGATACGACTATTTTGTTAAGTGTAGAAAGATCATTTCCAAATACTAATTTTACTGATACAACCTACTTAATTCCTATTGCTGCACCACATTTTAAAGATACTTTTTCATTAAAATTGCCTGTTGATTTTATTAGAGGATTAGGTTTAAATACATTTACAATAATGGTTGATGCACCGCCCTTATTTATTGATGAAATTTATGAAGATAACAATATGATTGTTAAAACATTGAATATTCGTTCGGGAAATATTATACCAATTTATCCTTATCATTTTTCAATAGTTCCAAACCAAGGAGTTACCTTAAAAGCTTCTACAGCTTTTGCTTTTCAACCTGCCAACAATTATATTTTTGATATTGATACTACCGATTATTTTAATAGCCCAATTAAAGAAAGAATGATAATTAATCAAGCTGGAGGCGTAGTAAGTTGGTCACCAAATTTATTGCAAAATATGTCCGATAGTATGGTTTATTTTTGGAGAGTAGGTAAAGATTCTGTTGATGCAAATGGATTCAGTTGGATTAATCGCTCTTTTCAATACATTAAAAATAAAGAAGGTTGGCAGCAAGAACATTTTTTCCAATTTGAAAATAATCCGATGCAACTCTTAGGATATAGCAGAATAACACGTCAATTTAGTTTTCAAAACAAGGTAGCAACCTTAAAGGCAGTAACAGATGGAGCAATTGGTAGTAACACTGTTAATGGCACAACCAATTGGAGTGAAGGTTCTATTCCTTCATATTTTATAGATCAAAACAGAATAGCTGGTAATGGTTGGGGAGCAAATAGTGCCATTCATGTTGCTATAATTGATACGGTTATGCTTGATTACTGGAAGCCCCTAGAAATGAACATGGGACAATTAAATATACCAGGTTCTAATCCTGCTGCTGCACCTTCAAAATTTTTTATTTTTAGAAATGCAGATCCAATGCAAATGAATGCCTTGGCAGATATGCTTACCGATAGTGTCCCAAATGGCTATTATATTTTAGCTTGGACATGGTATTGGAACTTTTTTTCTCAGCATGCTCCACTTCCAGCTAATGTGAATGCTGCATTTACAGGATTAGGAGCTAGTCAAATTCCTATTGCACAAGATAGTTTGCCTTTTGCTTTTTTTGTAAAAAAAGGAACACCATCATCTGTTGTTGAGTCGGTGGGTAGTAGTGTAACCGCTAAAGGTATAACAGTAAGTGCAACGATAATAGGTAGTGCCAACTATGCCAATATTTTTTCTCCTCCACTTGGTCCATCCTCTCGTTGGGATTCACTTTCTTGGCGAATGACTTCATTAGAATCTACTACTACAAAAGACAGCACAGTGTTAAATGTTTTTGGGGTAGATGCTAATGGAAATGAAACTTTGTTGATTGCTAATCTCCCAACCGATTCGGGTGATATTCGCATTACCAATCAAATTGATGCAGCTCAATATCCTTATTTAAAATTAAATGCACACCTTACAGATGATTCTTTGTTTACCGCTCCTCAGCTACACCGTTGGCAAGTAACTTATGATGATATTCCTGAAGCTGCACTCGACCCGAACATTCATTTTACTTTTCATAAAGATACTGTGCAGGAAGGAGAACATATCAAGTTATCCATTGCTGTTAAAAATATCAGCAGACATAATATGGATAGTCTGTTAATTTCTTTTGCTGTATTGAATAAATAT
>PCUH01000310.1 GCA_002770955.1 Flavobacteriales bacterium CG18_big_fil_WC_8_21_14_2_50_32_9
ACCCTGTCCCTAAAGAAGTACGAAGCGACAGAAGTAAAATGCTACACATCCTTTCAGAAAAGAAAAAACGCTTTTTCTATGAACAACACCTCCATAAAACCTATAATGTATTATTAGAGTCAGAACAGCACGATGGATTTTTAAATGGATTTACAGAAAATTATATAAAAGTAAAAGTACCTTATGATTCAACCCTTGAAAACACTATACAATCCATTAAATTAATTGCTATTGATAATGAAAATACAATGATTGGGGAATTGGTAGATGGAAGACAGAAACTGGAAGCTGGCATTGTGCGGAGGCACTCTCCCCTTGAGGGGAGTTGGAGGGGTGATGTGTTAGAAAGATAGAAAACAAAAGACAAAAAATTAACAAATAACAATTAACAAAATACAAGTTCCAAACCAACTCCATCCCTTCGGGAGTGTTGGAGTGGGACAATTAACAAACAACTTATTTCATGTTCCCTTTCCTATCAGATTTAATCAACTACCTCTTCGGATTTTCATTTTCCTTCCCATTACCTATGTTTGGATTTATGGTAGCATTAGCATTCATAGCCGCAAACTTACTTTTTGTAAAAGAAATGAAAAGAAAAGAAGCGGATGGACTTTTATCTTCCAGTATCATCAATGTAATGAAAGGACAAAAAGCCTCTTTAAATGACCTCATAGGTAACGGAATTTTTGGATTTGTGGTGGGATATAAAATTGGAGGCATCATTTTAAATTACCAGCAAGCCATAGAAGATTTACCCGACTATGTATTGTCCTTACAAGGAAATTTCCTTTCAGGACTCGCAATAGCAGTAGTTTTAGCCTATTTAAAGTACAGGGATGCCGAAAAACAGCGTTTACCTGAACCCAAAGAAGTAACTGAAGTCGTTCGCCCCTACCAACATGTAGGAAACATGACTTTTATTGCTGCCATAGGTGGAATTTTAGGAGCCAAACTTTTCGATGCCGTAGAAGATTTAGAACGCTTTGCAGCCGACCCTATTGGAGTGCTTTTTTCAGGTTCAGGATTAAGTATTTATGGAGGATTAATAATTGGTGGCGGTGCGGTAGTCTATTACGCCCACAAAAAAGGATTAAAACTCGTTCACGTTATTGATGCTTGTGCACCAGGACTGATGTTGGCTTACGGAATTGGCAGAATTGGCTGCCAGCTTTCAGGTGATGGTGATTGGGGTACAACCAACGAACTACCCATGCCTGAAGCATTAAGTTTTTTACCTGAGTGGATGTGGTCTTTTACCTATCCACACAATGTAAATGCAGATGGAATTTTAATAGCAGGTTGCGAAGGAAAATATTGCTACGAACTCCCTATTCCTGTTTGGCCAACTCCATTTTATGAAACCATCATGGCATTTATCATTTTTGCTGGTTTATGGCTTTTTAGAAAAAAAATAACCATTCCAGGTTTAATGTTCTCTATTTATCTTATTTTTAATGGTATCGAACGATTTTTTATTGAAAAAATAAGAATAAATCCCGATTACAACATCTTTGGAATGAAAGCTACCCAAGCAGAATTGATTGCCATAGTGTTATTTTTAGTTGGAGTTGCTGGTGCTTTTTATGTCGTTCAAAAAAACCGAACCAATGACCATTAACCATTCACCATTCACTATTCACCATTCACTATTCACTATTCACCATTCACCATTCACTATTCACCATTCACTATTAACTAATCCTTAATTTTGTTAATAAAAATATCCTCCTTCTCTTGATAAAACACAAAAGATTCCTATACTTTGTAAGTCCAAAAAACAGCACGTATGACACACCTAAAAGAAGGCGACAAAGCTCCTGAATTAAACATCAACGACCAAAATGGAAAGCTTCACGTTCTTGCTAACTATTTAGGTAAAAAAGTAATCATTTATTTTTATCCCAAAGATGCTACTCCTGGTTGTACAGTTCAAGCATGCAATTTAAGAGATAATTATAGCACCTTACAAAAACAAGGATATGAAGTAATAGGCATCAGTGCCGATACTGAAAAATCACATCAAAAGTTCATTAAAAAAAAACAACTGAATTTTAACTTGTTAGCAGATGTAAACAAAGAAGTACTAAATCGTTATGGTGTTTGGGGTGAGAAAAAATTTATGGGAAAAACCTATGATGGAATTCACAGAACTACTTTTGTTATCAATGAAAAGGGAATAATTGAAAAAATAATAACCGATGTAAAAACAAAAGATCACACCAATCAAATAATAAATAACTAAACTCCAAAAATATAGAACAATGGCAGCAGTAAAAGAAGTAAATGCAGAAAAATTAAAAGCCCTTCAATTAACCATGGACAGACTTGAAAAGTCGTATGGAAAAGGTATCGTAATGAAATTAGGAGATTCTCCTGTTCAAAATGTAGATGTTATCCCCACAGGTTCGTTAACTCTTGATTTGGCATTAGGAATTAAAGGCTACCCAAAAGGACGAGTAGTTGAAATTTATGGTCCAGAATCATCTGGAAAAACCACCCTTACCATTCATGCCATTGCAGAATGTCAGAAACAAGGAGGCATAGCTGCTTTTATTGATGCTGAACACGCTTTTGACCCTACGTATGCTACTGCTTTAGGTGTAAACATTGATGATTTAATCATCTCTCAACCAGACAATGGCGAACAAGCCTTAGAAATTGCAGATAACCTTATTCGTTCGGGAGCAGTTGATTTATTAATTATTGATTCTGTGGCTGCACTTACACCAAAAGCAGAAATTGAAGGTGAAATGGGCGATTCTCAAATGGGCTTACAAGCACGTTTAATGTCTAAAGCATTGCGTAAATTAACTTCCTCTATTCAAAAAGCCAATTGCTGTACCATTTTCATCAATCAATTGAGAGAAAAAATTGGAGTGATGTTCGGAAACCCAGAAACTACTTCAGGTGGTAATGCACTTAAATTTTATGCTTCTATCCGAATTGATATTCGAAGAGCTACCCAAATTAAAGATGGAGAAGAAATTACAGGAAACCGAACAAGGGTGAAGATTGTAAAAAACAAAGTAGCTCCTCCTTTCCGTAAAGCCGAATTTGACATTATGTATGGCGAAGGAATTTCCAAAGTAGGAGAAATTATTGATTTAGCGGTAGATCACGAAATCATTAAAAAATCTGGCAGTTGGTTTAGTTATGGCGATACCAAACTCGGACAAGGAAGAGATGCTGTAAAAGCATTAATCCAAGACAACCCAGAACTAATGGATGAATTAGAGCAAAAAATTA
>PCUH01000290.1:0-1013 GCA_002770955.1 Flavobacteriales bacterium CG18_big_fil_WC_8_21_14_2_50_32_9
GACTATACCCAGGAGGCAGTAGATGTTCTTTTGCAGGATTTGTGTGTAGAGAAAGAGGCGCGTTTGGTAGAGATTGCAAAGAAGGTATTAGCAGATAATAAGGAGGTTAAATAACAAATAATTATGGATGAACGGAAGAAGTTTGGACTTAATAGAATAATAATATAATAATATGCTTGGATTGTATACAAAAAAGCATGTAGAAAAGAGACTCGATGAACAGTTCGATGTCATAATAGACTACATAGATTCGATAGAGTCTTCTATGCGAAAAGATTTAGACAAAATTAATGACCTGTTTGACGATGTTCTTGTAAAGTCGACAGAGCTAATGAAGGCACTATCAGCAGAGATTGATAAAGCACAAAAGCCAAAAGTCTCTATAGAGGTTGCTAAAAGGGCAAAAAAGTAAGATTGACTATTCTGGTAAATTTATGCTACAACTGCAATTGCGGTAAAAGATACACTGGGGAGTGCCCCCATATTGACATTTAAGAGAAATTAAAGTATAATATATCCTATCACTTATGAAATATTCAAAAACATACATATTCCAGTTAGCGCAGTTTATCTCCTTTGGTTTGGTCCTTATGCAAGTGCAAATAGACCCAACCTCTATAGAGACTGCCCTGACGGTGATTGCTACAATTTTTTCAGGTGTAATGGTGCTCTACGGACGCTATGTAGCGTCAAAAGAGATAACGATACTTGGATTTAAGAAGTAGTAGTAGCGGAACTCCGCACTGCAACCCAGCTTTTACTTTAGTCGAGTAACTAGGACTGGTGAGAACAGACCGCACTGTTTAATGACAGAAATATTAAACATTTAAAGTTCGTATTCATCTCATTCTTAACCATCTTGGTTGTGTGTGCGATGATTACAAAGACAATTCAGCATACAGCTATCGCCGCCGACCACGAATACTTCGTAAGTCAAAGAGCGGAGATAGAAAGCAAAATACACCTGTATGCTGATAAATATAATGTTCCTTTTCAGAAGATATACAATACAG
>PCUH01000290.1:1020-2406 GCA_002770955.1 Flavobacteriales bacterium CG18_big_fil_WC_8_21_14_2_50_32_9
AGAGACAGGCGGTACTTTTAACCCAACGATACAGAGTAAAGTTATTTATAACTTCTCTAACCCTAAAAAGGGAATTGTAAAAGGTACGCAAGAAAGGTCTTATGGTTTAGCGCAGATTCATTTGCCAGACCACCCAGACATATCTCGGAGTCAAGCTGAGGATATAGATTTTGCTTTGAGCTTTATGGCAAAAGAATATTCACTCGGCCACTGTATTTGGTACGCTGTTTGTAAATAGAATAATAGAATCTTGGTCCGGCTTGCCGATAATTCATAAACTCTGCTTAGCAGGGGACTAGACCTTGGGGTAAGCCCCATGGGTTCAGGTATAGCATCAAATCCCTTTGCTGTAGGGTAATGCAGTAGGAAAGTACCAAGGATGTACTGGAATATGTGGCACGGAACAAATTAAAATGATACAGCATCAAACGGCTCCAAAATAGAACGAGCCAGTATCTAGAACGCACAGACACCAAATTGCAATGCGGTGAAAGTGTAGGATACTTTGCACAAGTTCCCTCCGTGGGTGGGAAGTGCTAGGAAAAGAGAGTGGGCTCTCTGGAACTATAAAAATAAAAGCAGTAATCCATGCCGTGCTTGCAAGTAAACTCTTATCTTGCTACCTGAACCTATGGGACTTAATTTTAATAATTATTGTAATACTATATACGTTATACGTTGCGGTGTTACAATTTAAATGATAATATAGGGACAGAAATGTTCTTAGGAGAAAATAATGAACACAAAACCGAAAGTGTTGATATACGACATCGAAACTATGGCTAACCTCGGATATATTTGGGGGAAATACGAACAGAATGTGATTAAGTATGAGAAAGAATGGTACATGTTATGTTTTGCTTATAAGTGGCTAGACGAGAAACAGACACACGTAATTGCTCTTCCTGACTTCAAGACTTGGAAGAAAGATAAGACAGATGACAAAGAATTGATAACTACACTTTGGAAACTGTTTAATGAGGCTGACATCATTATTGCTCATAACGGGAATAGCTTCGACCAAAAGAAATCCCATGCACGAATGCTTGTTCATGGGCTGACACCACCCGCTCCTTATGTGCAAATTGATACCAAACTTGTTGCGAAAAGATACTTTAACTTCAACAGCAACAAGCTCGATGACCTGGCCAATATTCTCGGCCTTGGGAGAAAACTTGATACTGGTGGGTTTGAACTATGGCTAGGTTGTGCTTCTGGCGATGCGAAAGCATGGAAGAAGATGAAAACTTACAATAGAATGGATGTCATTTTACTTGAAAAGGTTTACCTGAAACTCCGTGGTTGGATTAAGCCAGTCCGTACAGCAATCAAGGATGCAAAATGTTCCAATACAGATTGTGGCTCTACTCACCTTCAGAGGCGGGG
>PCUH01000290.1:2473-5643 GCA_002770955.1 Flavobacteriales bacterium CG18_big_fil_WC_8_21_14_2_50_32_9
GACAAAGTAAAAAAATAGGAGTATAATTATATGAGAGGTGTATTATGGTAAAATTAGTGTGTGATGGTTGTGGGAATAAAAACACTCGCCGGTACGCAAGTTTTAATGGTAAAGTCTATTGCTCCAAAGATTGTCTTGATACCGCAATCAAAAAGTACAACAATGACCCTGTTATTAAAACTAAATGGAAGGAGTTAGTCCAAATCTAGTTATCAAATAGGAGGTTACTATGAGTAGGCATCACCGTAGACCTGTTTCTCAAAAGGGAAAGTCCACGCTTGAAAACATCTCTATCGTATGTGAAAACAAACATAGAGCATGGCATTTATTATTCGACAATCATCCTCCAGAGATGATAGCGAAAATCATAAATGCTGTCTGGCTAGACCCCGACTATGAAATGGTTGCAGTCCCAAAACTAGGAGGTCATCATGATTAAAAAGCATGGTCCGTACGGGGATAAGATTGACCCCGTAGCACGCTGTAGTGGATGTGGAGGCAAATGCCCCCACGTGTATGCAATGTTCTTTGGGCAGAAATACTGCTGTCGTGACTGTTTTGAGAAAGCAGTTTCTGAAAACAGAAAAAGAACCACAGGATAAGTGATATGTTTACTTACCAGATAGTTGACGGGAAAACATTTAGGCATGAATATCGCTTGTGCGTTCACTGCATGAGAATGTTCTGCATAAACTTTCACCCTTTCTCCTGTGTTACTGATGGTGTGCGAATGCTTTATGTTCACCGTAAATGCCCGCCACTAAAAAAGGTTGCAAGATTTGAAGACCTGACTTAATCGCCAGGTCTTCCTTTTTGATTGACAATGTAATACAGATATGCTATACTAGAGTAGGTAAACTACCTTGGGAGAAACCACATAAAACTATTTCCGTTCCCCATAGCGATATCAGATGTTACCGTGGCATGAAATTCAGCTCTCCTATGGATGATTCGTATAGTGGAAGTACCTTTCGCTTTAGGCGATTGAACGTGGCGTTCGATTCCCACATCATCCGAAATTACTATTAACTAAAATATATGAACCCAAAACGCAAAGATACTTTTATTGTTGTGCGTATAGATAAAGAGACGAAGAAGAAATTAATAGACTTAGCAGGAGGTGCTAGGAAGCTCTCAAAATATATTAGGGAGATATTAGAAAAGAAAATTGGCTAAAAAGAAAACAACAGCCCAGTTAAAGAAGGATTTATGGGTTCTGTGCGGGAAACTTAACAGAAAATTTAACCCTCCGGTCTGTTACACTTGCGGGGCAACTGGTCTTAGTGGAAGCAATTGGCACCCAGGGCATGGGAAACCAAAGGGAGAGTTAAACCTGCGCTATAAGTTTGATATGCGTAACATTCGGAGCCAGTGTATAAATTGTAACATAAACTATGGTGGTAAGTCAGATATATTTATTACAAAACTAGAGAAAGAGAAAGAAGGGTTGGAGTTTTTAGAAGAAACTTGTTATAAAGAAAATGGTTACTGGAAATTAAAGAGTTTGCCGCTAATGGGCGGGGTAGAGGCGTGGGGGTTTGTTACTAACAAGATTGCAGAATATAAAGAACTATTAAAATGAATAAACTACATAATATAATCTGGGCGGTAGAAGATGGAATAAGAGAAGTTAAATACGCATACCAGCGTGTTGTCAATGGTTATGATGAACGTATCTTGTGGGATATCGCCGAATATCTTAATCGTGTACTAATACCTGTGCTAAAAAAGTTCCGTGAAAATAAATACGGTTATCCAAATGGACTTACTCAGAAGGCATGGGACAAAGAACTCGACATAATGATTAAAGGATTTGAGGCATCTCAAAGAATAAAAGACCTTAATCCTGGCACAAGGGATAGCTACAGGAATGATATGAAAATTGCTGAAAAAGGTTTATCTCTCTTTGCTAAAAGATATATGAATTTATGGGATTAAAAATAATGAAAACAAACCACCTTAATACTTGCCCTGCTCCCATTTGTGCAGAAGACACAACCCCCTCAGAAGTAATCTGGAGACCAGGAGAAGCAGTTTGCACAAAGTCCCCCGCACAACCTTTCCAAAAGAAACAACGTGAGATAAATAAATTGTTTGGAGCAGGAAAGTGGAAGTTCCATGACCCAGACGATTGGTTCACAAAAGATGATTTAGAGGGGAAGACAAGTAGACGAGTCTAACACCCCTTCCTACAAAGTAGACGGAAAATGACCCATATAAATTCACACATAATTTTCAGCCCACAGAGGTACACCATAGAGACGGGGAAATCTACCTTTCGGCTAAAATGAACCAAAATAGCTAGTTCTACATGAAAGTATGCAATAAATGTAAAATAAGTAAACCACTATTAGAATATAGTAAGGGCGCAGATAAGCGAGACGGGTTGGGGAGATTCTGCAACCCATGTCTTTATCTTTGTGGTAAAAAATATAAACAAAGCAAAAAGGGAAAAGCAACAGCGAAGAGATATAACAAAAAATATAATAGTATACCAAAAAATAGAGAACGGCTTTCTCTGCGTGCTCTCAACCGTATGCACATTGGAAGAAGTTGGGAACACCTATCGGATGTTACCGTTGATTATTTACTAGAATTACGGCAGTCAACAAAAGAATGTATATTATGTGGATGTATTTTAAACGAGGAAAATAAAAAACATATCGACCACATTCTTCCAATATCAAAGGGTGGGTTGCACATGAAAGACAACATACGTATTATATGTGCTAATTGCAACCTAACCAGGGCAGACTGATAGGTCATTTTTTCATTCCTGGAGATTACCCTATAGAGGTGGCATATCTTCCTAGAGCCTATTTTAGCTTAGTTACAAGTAGGATAATCTTATGAATTCTTTTCTCCATCTAAAGAGTTTTCTATGAATAAGTTTCATTGAGTTTAGCCAGAGTTTTCGGACCTACCCTTACCCCCCTCATTATATATCTCTCATACCAAGAAAGTTGAACATATTTAATTTGAAAGGTAAGGACTGCTTTGGCGGTTTTGTTCCCATAATATCCAAATTCATCTTGTGGAATTGGTTGCATAAGTCCTGTTCGTAGAAAATATGCTTGAAGTGTTTTAACATCATCAGAGTAATCCCCTATTGCCATTCCTCGCGTAAAAGGTGTGAACTTCTCCACAAGGTACGGCTCAGGGTTTATAGC
>PCUH01000261.1:0-147 GCA_002770955.1 Flavobacteriales bacterium CG18_big_fil_WC_8_21_14_2_50_32_9
TGATTTTGCATTGGAAGAATTAAAAGATAGAAAAGTCGATTTACTTTGGTGCGATGCCCGAAAAGTAGCACTCGGGTTTTATGAAAAAATGGGGTTTAAAATATTGGGAGATTTTTATGAAATCCCGATTATTGGTTCGCATAAATT
>PCUH01000261.1:163-4286 GCA_002770955.1 Flavobacteriales bacterium CG18_big_fil_WC_8_21_14_2_50_32_9
AGAGATTGATGATTTACGATTAACAGATAACAAACAATAATTAACAAAAATATCATGGAAAACAAAAACACACTAAAAGGCGGAGAATTTTTAATTAAAGAAACAGACGCTAATTCGGTATTTATACCTGAACAATTTGATGAAGAACAACTTATGATTGCAGCAACTTGCAACGATTTTGTAGAACAAGAAATTTTACCTAATATCGAGCGAATTGAAAAAATGGAAGAAGGTTATACGCCTTCATTATTAGAAAAAGCGGGAGAATTAGGTTTGTTGGGAATTTCTGTACCCGAAGAATTAGGTGGTTTTGGTAAAGATTTCGTTACTAGCATGCTTGCTACAGAAGTGTTGGGAGGAAGCTATTCGTTTGCAGTTTCTCTTTCAGCACATACTGGAATTGGAACATTACCCATTTTGTATTATGGCAATGAAGCTCAAAAACAAAAATATATTCCCAAATTAGCTTCTGGCGAATGGAAAGCCGCTTATTGCTTAACAGAGCCAGGTTCAGGGTCGGATGCAAATTCAGGAAAAACCAAAGCAGTTTTGAGCGAAGATGGAAAACATTATATCATTAACGGACAAAAAATGTGGATTACCAATGGTGGTTTTGCTGATATTTATACTGTTTTTGCTAAAATTGGTGATGACGAAAATCTTTCAGCTTTTATTGTAGAGAAAGCATTTGGAGGAATTACATTGAATCCTGAAGAAAAGAAAATGGGCATCAAAGGTTCATCAACTCGTCAGGTGTTTTTTAACGATTGTAAAGTGCCAGCAGAAAACTTATTAGGTGAAAGACAAGAAGGATTTAAAATAGCCTTAAACATTTTAAATATTGGTAGAATAAAATTAGCTGGAGCTGCAATAGGTGGTGCAAAAAGAACTATTTCTGAATCAGTAAAATATGCTAATGAAAGAGAGCAGTTTGGCAGATCAATTTCTAAATATGGAGCTATAAAATATAAATTAGCCGAACAAGCCATTCGAGTTTACGCTTCGGAAGCAGCAACTTATCGTTGTAGTCAGAATATTGATGATGCTATAAACGCGTTAATAGCAAGCGGAATGGATAAAGGACCAGCAACATTAGAAGGCATCAGGCAATTTGCTGCCGAAGCAGCTATATTAAAAGTTCACGGTTCAGAAGCGTTGGATTATGTGGTAGATGAAGCAGTTCAAATTTATGGAGGTATGGGCTATTCAGCAGAAGCACCTGTAGAAAGAGCTTACCGTGATGCACGAATCAATCGAATTTTTGAAGGAACCAATGAAATTAACCGAATGTTAATTGTTGATATGTTATTAAAACGTGCTATGAAAGGCGAATTAGATTTAATGGGACCCGCACAAGAAGTTGCTAAAGAATTAATGAGTATTCCTGATTTTGGTTCAGCACCAAGCAATGTGTTTGAGGCTGCTCATCAACAAATTAAAAACTACAAAAAAGCCATTTTGATGGTTGCTGGAAGTGCCGCTCAAAAACTAATGATGCAATTAAGTAAAGAGCAAGAAATATTAATGAATATTTCAGATATGATTATTGAAACGTATGTAGCAGAATCTGTTTTATTAAGGGTTGAAAAATTAGCTTCAATTAATGGAGAAGCTGCTATAGAAAACCAAATAGCTATAATGCAGGTTTATGTGTATGATGTTGCTGATAAAGTAAATAAATATGGTAAAGATGCCATCAATTCTTTTGTTGAAGGAGATGAACTAAGAATGATGCAAACAGGATTAAAACGATTTACAAAACAAGATTTACTCAATGTGAAAGATAATAGAAGAAAAGTAGCTGATAAATTAATCGCAGAAAATAAATATTGTTACTAAATTTGTTCTCTAATAGATTGAAAATTGAAAAAATTATTTATCGAGGAAACAAACAAGACTCCTGAAATTGATTTTAACCTTGAAAAAGGTGTTTTATCGATTTCTGGTGTTTCTGTGCCCGAAAATGCACATGATTTTTATTTTCCTGTTATTATTTGGTTAAAAGAGAACATAGCAAGTGTAGCTAATTCTTCAATTGAATTTTCTTGTAAAATTTTATATCTAAATACAAGTTCTCTTCAATTTTTAAGTGATATTTTTTTTACACTAGAAACCATATCATCTCCTTCTAAAGAGGTTTTAGTTAATTGGTATTATGATAAATATGATACTGACATGAAAGAAACTGGAATAGATTTTAAGGATATTGTAAGTTTAGATTTTAATTTAATTGCCGTTGAGTAATAAACTTTACCCAGAAAATGAACTTCGTTGAACTCGCAAGCTCGGTTCACAAATTTTCTACGATATAAGTAATACCAACAAATTTAACTATTTTCAATAGCTCAAATTTGGGTATTACTATTCCGATAATTATCGGAAGGGATTAACCGCTTTACATCCCACAGTCCTTCGCACATTCATACAATTCGCTTCGCTTTTGCATGAATAAAGGGGGTTAAAAGTTTCAAACAAAAAAATCCAGAAAACTAATAGTTTTCTGGATTTTTTTGTTTTCGTTATAAAAGTTCTTATCTAAATAAATTCACATGTCCCATTATTTCATGACGTTTATTTACAAATAATTCTTTTGTTTCAATTCTCCAAACATAAACACCATTTGCAACAGGACTTCCTCTATAAGTTCCGTCCCATCCATCTGTAATATCATCTGTTTCAAAAATTTTCTCTCCCCATCTATCAAACACATACATTTTAAAGTTTGATAAGTCTATACCCTCTCCATAAGCCCTGAATACGTCATTTGTACCATCATCGTTTGGTGTGAAAGAGTTTGGAATATAAAATAAAAAGATATCAGTTATTTTAACTATTCTCATAGTTGAATCAACACATCCATGTTCATTTGTAACTGTTAGCCATACTTCATAAGTTCCAGGCTGTCCATCAGGAAATATAAACACAGGATTTGTTAATGTTGACGAATCTGGGTTTTGTCCTGAATTAAAATTCCACAAAGAAGAAACACTAGTTGGAATAGAATTATTTGTGAAACTAATCTCTGGAAACAAGAAGGTTGTTTCTTCAGGATTGGCATCAAAACTAGCATCTGGATAACCTTTAGGGCAAACATAATTTAATAATGTTGTATCAGATACACAACCATTTATTGAAGTAACGGTAAGTTTTAAATCTCTACAGAAAGCACCATTAAATGTATTTGTAATTGTATTTCCACCTAGTGTTGAGCCATCACTAAATTCCCATAATGAAGTACCTACTAAATTAGCTGGAGTTGAAGTATTTGTAAACTCAACTGTAATAGGATAACAACTATCAGGTTTGTTTCTTGCTAAATCTAATGAAGGAACGGCATACCAATACACATTGTATTCAATAGTATCTGTTGGAGTAGTACAATTATCTCCTGCAACACCTAAATAAGTTGTTGGATTGGAAGTAGGAGTAACATTAATGGTTGAACCACTTCCAAGGAAAGCATTGTTTTGGTACCAGTTGTAATTATAACCAGCTCCAGATCCTCCTGTAACATCTATATCTAAATTAGTATCAAATCCTTCGCAAACGGTATCTGTAATTGCAGTTGTTGTTGCTGTTAAAGGAGGGAATAAACTAATACAAACTTGTTGAGTGTCTGAACTACAATTATTAATATCTGTTGCATATACATCGTAACAACTAGGTGAAACAATTGGATTCACAGTGTGAGGACCATTTCCAGCAATAGGAATTGCGGTAGAATTGTCTGTCCAATTTAAGGTTAAAACTCCAGTTCCTCCAATTGCCGTTGCAGCAATTTGTTTAGAGCCACCTATACAAATAGTGGTATCATTAGTTATCGAATTGATAAACATTTGATCAGGTTGAGTAATAGTAATGGTTGTGTCGGTTGTACATCCACTTGTATCCATAGAAGTAATGGTGTATGTTCCAGCAGGTAAATTAACAATTGAATCTAGCCCAGCAGTTACATTAGGTGTTACTTGCAACACAGCACCTGATATACTGTCTGTATAAGTTAAGGTTTGAACCTCACTACCAGTAACAAAAGTTGGAGTTACAATAATTTTACCATCTGTACCGCCAAAACAAGTTACATCTGTAACTGTTGGAATTGGTACAACACAACATTGAACTGTAA
>PCUH01000261.1:4350-5039 GCA_002770955.1 Flavobacteriales bacterium CG18_big_fil_WC_8_21_14_2_50_32_9
TGGCAACGAAGGGGATAATGTTGGATTCTGTAAAGTAGAATCATTAATACCCACATTTGGACTCCAAGCATACGTAAAGCTATTTGGATCTGGAGTGGTTGGACACCATCCAAATCTGGTTACTGGACGGTTTGTAGGATTAGAGTTAAATGATGTTGTTGTAGCAGGACAAGCTGGGATTCCGTCACTATAATAATAAAGAGTTGAATTAAATGGAGTGGTTGTCCATGGAGTAATTGAATTACTTGTCCAAGTAACATTAGCGTTTAATTCGTAACAAATTTCAATGATAAGATTAGATACACCATCCCATTCATAAGCGGTGGTTAAATTAAGATTATTCCAACCTACAACTATCGAATAGTTAGCTGGGTTTAGTACCTGAGTTAAACCTGTTTGCCATGTAGTTAAATTGGTTATTTGAGTACACCCCATACTCATACGGTAATTTGGATAGGTGATTTGTCCATTTATTTGTGTAACTTGCCAAGCGATTTGTGTTATTTTTCCTCCCATAAAACCCATTGCATTTAATTCAGCAGCAGTAAACAAAAATTGATGTTTTGCATTTCTATACCAGTGACCAAAAGGTGCAGGCCAAGTTGTTGTGGTATTTTGTCCTGTTTGATTTCCTACGGTGATTTGAGTAGCAGGAGAGGTACAGGCAGTAGTTATACTTGGTCCACATG
>PCUH01000261.1:5095-5237 GCA_002770955.1 Flavobacteriales bacterium CG18_big_fil_WC_8_21_14_2_50_32_9
ATAATAGAATCGGGAGTTAAAATAGAAATTGTAGGGGCTATAACTGGTGCAACGGTTATGTTTATTGCTCCTGTTTTAACACAACCATTTGGGTTAGTAACATCTACCGTATATGTATAGGTACCAGGAACAGTAATATTAG
>PCUH01000261.1:5374-9695 GCA_002770955.1 Flavobacteriales bacterium CG18_big_fil_WC_8_21_14_2_50_32_9
ACGTTACTATTAAAATCTGGAACAACAAATACAGTTACGGTATCTTTATTATTACAACCGCCTGTTAAGTTACTTGTTACTTCATAAGTAGTTGTAACGGTTGGTGAGGCAATTGGGTTTGCACAAGGGTTGCACGAAAAGTTAGTTCCAACTACAATGGGCGGACCAGCAATGGCTAACCAATTAAACACACTTCCTCCATTGGCTGAAAGTTGAGCAGTTTGAGTACCGCAAATAGTGGTATCGGGTGGAGCAACAGTGCTACCAATTACATTAATAATAAGAGGCTGAGAAGCAGAACCTTGTATAGGGCAAGCACCATCTAACACAGAAACCGTTACATTAATTTGTGAAGGAGCTCCTGGAGGAACAGTCCAGCAAACCGTAACGGTAATTGGATTAGTACCTGTGGTTGTTACTACTGCTCCAGGTAAATTAGCAGCAACATTTGTTGTGTTCGGGTCTAATGTTAAGATATTTGCAGCATTTACATCAGAAAAAGTCATATCAAAACAAGCTGATGCACCTTCACAAATTTCGATGGAATTTGGCCCCGTAGAAAAGGCTCCTCCACCTGGTTGAATAACAACACCGCCTAGAGGTGGAATAGGAGGTGTATTGGAGCAAGCTGTAACTATAATTTGATAATCGTGAACTACTGTTCCAGTTAAATTTCCATTGGCATCATACGATGAGATTAAAATAGCAACAACAAAATTTCCTATGGTAGGTTGATTAAACGTCATACACCCCGTTTGTTGGTTTAATACAAATCCGGTAAGTGGAGATTGAATAGTATAAGGAGGCATTGTAGTCATTGGTGTAGTTCCATTCAATGGAGCTACCATAGAATAATACAAGCTATCCCCATCAGGATCGGTAGCACCTAAACAGTAAGTAACATTTTGACCGTTACATACAAAAGGGATAGGTGAACCTGTGGTTACTGGAGATCCACCACAAGGTTGTGTTACTGAATTTATTGTTGTGCACATTCCTAGTGAATTTCCTTGCCCTCCATTCATATTAGACGATTGATCTCTACAACACAAATCAAAACAAATACTCCAACTATTACAAGCCGCAGGAAAAGTAATAATTCCCTCGTACTTGTACATTAAAACTCCCTGAACACCACCAGTGTTTGGAGGACAGTTACTGGTTTGTGTCGCACAAGTTTGGGTTACATCGACTTGTCCTGTAGAAACTAAGGTCATGGCAGGCATTGCTGGGTTTACTAACCCGCAAGTGTTTGATATTGTGAATCCAAAATTTTGGGTAGTACCAAGTGTTGTTGGACATTTAACAAACATAGTCATGCTTATTATATATTGATTAGGCGTTCCTGTGCATTGATAGGTTATCGTTCCTCCAGGAATATGAGAACCAAAAGAAATACCTGAAAAACCAATTATTAAGGAGAGTATAAGAATTATTTTTTTCATAATATTTTAGTTTGATAATTAGTTTCTTTATTTTATTAATAATAGCTTAACGCCAAAATTACTAAATGTTGATACACGACAGACGTAATAATATCAATTAAGTTGCCTTAATGTAAAAAAAATAACAGTATTGTTAAAAAAAAAGCAGAAAATTAAATTTTCTGCTTTTTTTGAATGTGAATTAAAATTTTATTTTAAGATGGAAATAGTTCCTTTATGTGTTTCAATACTATCATCCATTAATTTTACTTCTAAAATAAAGAAATATGTTCCATCACTAACACCATTTCCATCCCAATTATTTTTATAATTTTCTTTTTCAAATACTTTTGTTCCCCATCTATTGTAGATTTTTAAATTATTATCAAAAAACTCAAGGTTTTCAATAACAAATAAATCGTTGAATCCATCTCCATTTGGAGTAAATACATTTGGAATTATTAATTCAGAGATAACAAAATATTCTCTTGAAACATTGTCTCTACATCCATTTGCATTTTCAACAACTAAGATTACGTTAAAATATCCTAAAGATTGGTAAATATGAGTAGGATTTTGAATACTACTTGTTCCACCATCTCCAAAACTCCATAACCAAGCAACAATATTTCCAGAAGAATTATCAGTAAAAGTAATAGGAATACCTGGCTGACCTTGAGCATCAGGGTTTATTGAGAATGCAGCATTTGGTACTGGGTAATTAGGAACAGTAGCATAAGCAGTATCAATACAGCCAAAGTTATCGGTTACTATTACATCAAAATTACCAGCTCCTACTGTTACAGATTGAGTTGTTTCTCCATTTGACCATAAATAGGAATTAAATGAAGGTGAAACACTAATGGTTGTTTGATTACCAGGGCAAACAGTATCAACATTATTAATAAATGCTTGAGGATTTGAATTAGTAACAATAACAGTATCAGAATTCCATGTACAACCATTAGTGTCAATTACAGTTGCAAAATAAGTTCCTATTCCTGTTGTAATTGTTGAATCGGTTTCTCCATTAGGCGACCAAGTATATGAAGTATAATTTCCGTTTATGCCTAGGGTTGTATTTTCATTTTTACAGAAAAATATATCTCCTGTTATTGTTGGTGAAGGGTTAGGGGCTAAACTAACCACAAAAGTATCTGTCATAGTGCACACTAAAGTGTCAACAGAAACGATGTAAGTGCCAGGGTTAAAAATATTAGCGAATTGACCGACACAGCAAGCTGGAGTCCATGTATAATTAGTATAACCAGATCCTACGTTTATTGAAGCAAAGTTACCTGGACCTGGACATATAACGGCATCAGGAATACTTGGCCCAGTAGCATTAAGAACTGTTATAGTTACAGTATCAGTAAAATTACATAACCCACCAACAGAATCACTTGTTACCACATAAGTTGTAGTTTGTGAAGGAGTAATTACGGGGTTTACACAAGAGTCACAACTTATATTTGTACCTACTTGTATAGGATCTCCAGCTACAGAAGTCCAAACTGGGTTGGTAGCATTGAATACTTGCAATTGGTAAGTATTTCCAGTACATATAATTTGATCTGGACCTGCAAAAACGCCTGCTCCTATAGTAACGGTATAGGTAAAGGAATTAATACCAGGTACTGGACAAGCACCATCATTAATAGTTACTACAAAGGATAAAGTTGCTCCACTTCCTGCTGGTGCAGTCCATGAAAAACTAGCAGCTAAAGGATTAGAACCAGAAGAAGAAAAAGAAGAACCTGCTAGTACAGAAGTAATGTTGGTGGTCATGCTTAAACTATCACCAGGATTAGGGTCAGAAAAAACAGCATCGAATGAAAAATTTTCCCCAACACACATTTCAATACTATAAGGACCTGTTTGAGTGGCAGTTCCACTAAAGTTTGTAATAACTCCTCCTGATGGGTTTGGAGGGGTGTTGGAACAACTTTGTACCACAAATTGAAAATCTCTGGCAACTGTTCCAAGAGAAGCTCCGAAAAAATCAAATTCTTCTACTTGTACCACTACTATAAAATTTCCAATTAGAGTTGGGGTAAAATTAATTTGTCCAGTGATATTGTTGATGGTAATACCAGGTATTGGAACAGCTCCAGAGTAACCAACATTATAAGTAACATTGGTAGTTGCATTGCTTTTGGCAGAGATTAATGTATAATATAGAGAATCCCCATCAGGATCTATTGCTCCTAAATTATAAGATACAGGATTATTTACACATATGTAAGGAATAGGTTGAGCAGTAAAAATTGCAGAGTTATTACAGGGGTCATTAGCACTATTCATAGTAGTTTCAACATGATAACTAGGTTGTCCGCTTACATTTACAGTGGTATTTCTACAACAAAGGTTATAAGCTATTGTCCAACTATTACAAGGACCAGAAAGGGTAACTACTCCTTTATAAATATACTCTTGCATACCAGGTAAACTTCCTCCATTACATGAACTATTACCTGCTTGTGAAGGACATAGTTGGGAAACCTCTGTATTACAAGTAGCAACAGAAGTGCATGTATTGCTTAGATTATTAGGATCTCTAAGCGTAAGACTCACATTATTAGGATTGGAAAGACCACAAGTATTGGTAAAGGAGACACTAGCAGTTGTGGACATACCTACACCACTACAATCTCGATAAAGTTTTAATGTTATTTCATATTGGTTTGTACCTATACATGTATAGGTGATATCTCCCCCAGAGACATGTGATGCTGATACTGAATTTGCACTTAAAATAAAGAAAATTGCAATTAAACTTAATGTGATTTTTTTCATAAAATGTATTTTTTAATTATATAATAGCCTATAGACGCAATAATTTAATTATGGTTGCATAGTTAATAAATTTTAACAAAAATATATAATTTTTAACCAAA
>PCUH01000261.1:9701-14419 GCA_002770955.1 Flavobacteriales bacterium CG18_big_fil_WC_8_21_14_2_50_32_9
AATTAATTTGATTTAAAAGACGAATATGCTAATTCTAAGGGTTAAATAAGTGTTTTATATTGCTGAAGTTCTTATCGAAATTTTATCAAGAAGTTGCATATTCTTCAGTCTATAAATAAAAAACATACTTAAGGTGAGTTCTATAAATTCGATTTTTTTATTTTCCGATGTTCTTTTTGTTTTATTTCGGCATCTTTTTCCTTAATTTTACATCGAAAACTTTCGGGATAAAATTAAAAAAAATCTACTCACCAACGAAGTTAGCAGCGAAACAACAAAAAACAATAGAAATATTGAGCTAAAATAATTCCAAAAACAACTATTGGCTAATTGATAGAACCCACCTTAACTTTGCTAGATAAAAATAATTATTATGACAACTAAAACAATTTCTCCTTATACTTTTTATGCTGAAATGACTCCAAATCCAAACACGATGAAGTTTGTTTCTAACCGATGGTTAATTACGGATGAAAAAACGTATGAAATTTTAGCAAATCAACGTGTAGGTAGTCCATCTCCTTTGGCAGAAAAACTATTTAATTTTCCATTTATAAACGGTGTTTTTATTGCCTCTAATTTTGTAACTATTACTAAAAGTGATGTAATTGAATGGCAAGATGTTGTTATGGAATTGCGTGATTTTATTACGGAATACATGAATAGTGAAGGAGGGATAATAATTAAAAGTGAATTTTTAAATCAAGATGAAATTACTTCAGAAACTGAACCTAAACAAACATTGACTACTGAAGCTAAATTACCAAAAAAAGAATTTACCGATTTTGAAGAAAAAATTAAAGTTATTTTAGATGAATATATTCGACCTGCCGTTGAAAATGATGGTGGAGCCATTGAATTAGATTCTTATGAAAATGGAGTTGTGAAAGTGATTTTAAAAGGTTCTTGTAGCGGCTGCCCTTCTTCAACAATGACGTTGAAAGCGGGAATTGAGCAATTACTCAAAAATATGTTGCCCGAAGTACAAGAAGTAGAAGCAATTAATGGGTAGGATTATTAGCCCCACCCAACCTCCTCAAAGGGGAGGAGTTTTCAACGCTCAAGGCGATTGTTAATTGTTAAACTTCAGTATTCTGTCTTCAAACCCCAAACTATTTTACAAACTTTTCGTTCTTCCTCCATCCACAGGAAGATTTATACCACTAATATAAGCAGCTGCAGGAGATGCTAAAAATGCTACCGCATTGGCTATTTCTTCAGGTTTGCCAATTCGCTTTAGAGGAACTTCATTGGCCATATTTTGAGCCAATTCATTGATTGATTGTCCTGTTTTTGTAGCTTTATTTTCAATAATAGATTTTAATCGCACAGTATCGGTAGCTCCTGGCAATACATTATTTACAGTAATGCCATATTGACCTAATTCGTTGGCTAATGTTTTACTCCAATTGGCAACAGCACCTCGTATGGTGTTAGAAACGCCTAATCCATTTAAGGGTTGTTTCACAGAGGTAGAAATGATATTAATGATTCTTCCGTATCCACTTTTTTTCATTCCCTCTTTGGTAGCTTGCACCAATATATGGTTGCAGATTAAATGGTTGGAAAATGTTTGAGTAAATTCTTCAATTTTAGCATCTTCAATTGGACCACCAGCAGGACCACCAGTATTGTTAATTAATATATGTATTGTTTTCTTTTGTTGAAGAATATATTGTTCAACTGTTTCTTTTAGTTGAGAAGGATTAGAAAAATCAGCAATTAAAAAATCATGATGTTGCCCATCTTTATTAGTTAATTCTTGCATAACCGTTTCTAATTTTTCTTTATTTCGGGCAATAAGTGTAACAGTTGCTCCCAAATTGGCTAATTCAACAGCAATTGCTTTTCCTATTCCTTGCGTGCTACCGCAAACAATAGCATTTTTATTTTTCAGATTTAAATCCATGAGTTAAAAATTTAGTTCACAAAAATAATCTTTTTGAATGGAACAGAAGTAGTAAAAAAGTAATGCAAATGATTTGTAAACAGTTTCATTTTTGTATCTTTATAAAAAAAAAATGAAATTTATGAAAAAACAACTTATTTTATTAGCAATTATTTCAAGTTTATTGGCTTGTCAACCCGAAGGTAGAGTTTTTATTGAACACCAAGATTTATCACCCGAAGTAGAATGGTTAAAAAAAGATAAAAGAACATTTAAAGTTCCTATTGAAAATTTAGAACAAGCGTATAATTTTCAATTAACTTTCAGATATGCAAATGGATATCAATATAGAACAGCGATGTTAAAAGTTACAGAAACAAGTCCAAGTGGGAAGGAATCTGTAAATGAATATGAATTGAAAATTAGAGACGAAAAAGGCAATTATTTAGGGGATCCTGGTTATGATATTATTGATAGCGAACATTTGGTTGAGCCTAATAAAAAATATGAAGAGATAGGGACTTACACATATGTCATTGAACATATTATGCCTAATGACCCTTTGAATTTTGCTATGGAAGTTGGAATTATTGTGGATAAGATAAAATAAAAAAGTAGGAAGATGCCGAAAGCCTTCCTACTTTTTTATTTTATCTTTTTTAAACCAACAGTCCAGCTCTTTTTAATAGGGCATTATTATCAGGTTTTTTACCTCTAAATTTTTCATACAATTTCATTGGATGTTCACTTCCTCCTTTTGAAAGTACAAATTCTTGGAATTTTTCACCTACTTCTCGATTAAAAATTCCTTTTTCAGCAAAAAATTCAAAGGCATCTGCGTCTAACACTTCAGCCCATTTATAAGAATAATAACCTGCTGAATATCCTCCTTGAAAAATATGTGCAAAAGAAGTACTAAAACAAACTCCTTCTACTTTTGGATAAATACGAGTAGAATCGGTTGCTTTAGTTTCAAAAGTAATTACATCATCAATTTGAGAGGGATTAGTAGTGTGCCAAGCCATATCCAATATTCCAAAATTAAGTTGACGAACTATTGCAGAAGCTTCCATGAAATTGGCTGAGGCTTTAATTTTATCAACCAACTCCATCGGAATCACTTTATTAGTTTGGTAGTGATGAGCAAACAATTCTAATGCTTCTTTTTCATAGCACCAATTTTCTAATAATTGAGATGGTAATTCTACAAAATCCCGATATACACTTGTTCCTGATAGACCAGGGTAGTTGGTATTGGCTAACATTCCGTGCAATGCATGACCAAACTCATGGAACAATGTTGTTACTTCATTGAAAGTTAATAAGGAAGGTTTTGTTTTGGTCGGTTTTGTGAAATTACATACATTAATAATGTGTGGACGTTGGTTAATTCCATTTTTTATGTATTGACTGTTGAATGAAGTCATCCACGCACCATTTCTTTTTCCTTCTCTTGGAAAATAATCTCCATAGAAAATAGCCACTAATTCATTATTTTCATTTGTTACTTTATAGGTTTTAACATCTTCATGGTATTTGTCTATGTCAAAAATTTCAGTAAAATTCAATCCATACAACCGATTCGCAACGGTAAAAGCTCCTTGTATAACATTTTCTAATTTAAAATAAGGTTTAAGCTGTTCATCATCCAATTGAAACTTCTTTTGTTTCAATTTTTCGGAATAATAGGCACTGTCCCAGCTTTCTAATTTTTCAGGACCCCCAACGGATTTAGAAAAAGCACAAAGTTCATTGTATTCTTTAATTGCAATAGGTTTTGCCTTAGTTAATAAGTCTTCTAAAAAATTTGTTACAATTTTAGGAGAAGTTGCCATTTGCTCTTCCAAAACAAAACTAGCATGAGATTCATACCCTAATAGATTGGCTCTTTCGTGTCGAAATTTGGCAATTTTAAGTACATTTTCTTTATTATCAAAATTATTGTTATTGCATCCTTTTGACCCTGATGCTTTTGCCATTTTTTGCCTTAACTCACGATTATCCGAATAAGTCAGAAAAGGGATGTAACTTGGCATTGCTAAGGTAAACAACCATCCTTCTTTATTTTTTTGCTCTGCCGAAATTTTTGCAGCTTCAACTACACCTTCGGGCAAGCCACTCAACTCTTTTTCGTTGGTTAAAAGTAGTTCGTAATTATTAATTTCTGCCAACACATTTTCGCCAAAATTGAGTGAAAGTTCAGAAAGTTTTTTATCAATTTCTCTGAGTTTAGTTTTATCCGCATCATTCAAATTAGCTCCATTTCGTACAAAACTTTTGTAGGTTTTGTCTAACAACATTTCTTGCTCAGGAGTGAGTTTTAGGGTTGATTTAGTGTCATAAATGATTTTTATTTTTGCAAAAAGCTCTTGATTTAGTCCTACATCATTACTAAATTCAGAAAGCAAAGGAGATACTTCTTTTGCAATTTTTTGAATTTCTTCTGATGTTTCAGCGGAATTTAGGTTGAAAAAAATATGAGAAATGGTTTCTAATAATTCTCCACTAAAATCTAAGGCAACCAACGTGTTTTCGAAAGTTGGAGCTGCAGGATTGACAACTATTTCATCAATTTCTTTTTTTGCTAAAGCAATAGCTTTTTCAAAAGCTGGTTTAAAATGTTCGTTTTTGATTTTACTAAAAGGAGGTGTACTAAAAGGAGTGTTAAATTTTTCTAATAATGGATTCATAATCTCTTTTTCTTAATTAAATTTAGGCAAAGTTAACCAAATATAATACGTTAATCAAGGTGCGAATGACACATATTACCCTAATTCTATCACTTCTAAATCTTTAATTTCTTTTTTATCTATAGAAAATCGAATAATTG
>PCUH01000261.1:14445-21350 GCA_002770955.1 Flavobacteriales bacterium CG18_big_fil_WC_8_21_14_2_50_32_9
ATGAATAAGTTGGGAGGATTTCTTTTAATTTCATCTTTCACATCAATATTATATCTTTTTGGATAGCCTCCAATATGTGTTAACCAAACATCTACTTCTTCGCACATAAACCGTAGGTTTTTGGGAAATACTTGTCTAATTTCTTGTCCATCAATATTGCCATAAACCCCTTTTAAAGGTTTTATTTTTTCTAATTTCTCAATCACATCCATACTACCGACATCACCTAAGTGCCAGATTTCATCGCAAGAACTAAAAAATTTTTCTACATTGGATGGTAGAAATCCATGTGTGTCGGAAATAAGACCAATACGTTTCATAAGTACATTTTTTCTGTTTTTCAGATTATGAAATTAAAGAATTAATTAGTTTTACCACTGATATACTAAAATAGTTTAATAAGAGTTATTACCTAAAAAAAATATTAATTATGAAGATTACGCAAATTTTATTTTCAGTAGCACTACTATCAATAAGCAGTATATTGGTAGGTCAGGAAACAACAGATACGCTAAAATCTAGAGATGGAGATTGGGGTGTAGTGTTGAACTTAACTGGATTTATTAATAATATTTCCTTGGGAACTCAAAAAGACGTGAACAACAATAATACTATTTTGGTAAAACATCATTTAACAAATGACAAAGTACTTCGATTAGGATTGGGACTTACGTCCATAAGAAACAATAATTTTAAAGCCGATAGTATTTCTCTGCCATCTGGCAATAGAGCTTGGAGAGAGGTAGATTCAATTGAAACTCGGTTTGATTTTTCGTTGGCTGTGGGATATGAAATGCACTTTAAAGGAACGAAAAGGCTAGATCCTTATATAGGAGCAGAATTACTGATTGGAAGAATTGGAAATACTAAAATTAATGCTTCAACAAACATAACAGACAAATTAGGTACTCAAAAAATTCAACGAATTATTCAGCAAGATGGAGGTGCTACTTTGGGTGTAAATGTAGTTTCTGGATTCAACTTATTTCTTTTAGAACGCTTGAGCATTGGTGCTGAGGTAAATTTAGGGTATATTTTTTCGATTACAGGAGGAGATCAAAGTGAAAGTTTGAGCGATACGCCTGTTAGTGGTACACAAACTAATTTTCTTACTAATTCTAAAGGTGGTATTTCAAGAAGAGGTTTTGATGTAAATTCTTCTGCAGGTTTATTGCTATCTTATTACTTTTAAAACATACGGACTGTCTTTAATGTCAGATTTCATCGTTATTCTCGTTTTAAAAATCAGTCATCCCGATAGATCGGGGTTCCTGATTTTCAAAACTTCGAATGCCTCGAACTCTAACATTATAGTTCAGCCTCTCGACATTATAGACAACCTATAACTAAATTAAAAAAGAAGTTTATTGAACAATCAGTTTTTTAGTAAAAGATTGATTTTCTAATTTAACTTTTACAAAATAAATTCCTTTTGGAAGTGCCGAGGTTTCAATTTGAATGGAGTTTTTCCCATTGCTAACAACACCATTAAAAACAGATTTAACTTGTTGTCCTAATTGGTTTAGGATGGTAATTTCAACTCCTTGAGACGCTTTCGCAACATCAAAACGCAATGTAATTACGTTTGTGTTAGTAGGATTTGGAAATAATTCGAATGTATAATTATTTTCTAATTCATTAACGGAAACAGGAGGCAATGGATATTGAGAAATCACAGTTCTGGTTGTTTGTCCTGCATTATTTCCATCAATAAAAGATAAAAGAGGGAATTTGCTGACACTTGGTTTGTAATAACTTACCACTTTCCCAGAGAGCGTAAGGGGTAAAATAGGAGGAAAAGGAGCGGGAAGAAATATCGTATCTGTTGTTAATGTATCTATTTGAACTACTCTAAGGACTCCAGTAATATCGGCAATGTTTGGCATTCTTAATGTTCCCCAGGCATCGGCAATAACATCAACAGTTCCATTCCCATTCGTTGTAATACTTGTAGCAACAGATGTAAATTGACCTGCATAATTATCAGTAAAACTATCTCCGTAATTAAAAGGAAATTTCATTGTAATTTCGGGGTCAAAGTTAAATTTAACAATGGTAACACCAAATGTATTGATGTTTAAAACTAAACCAGAATTAACTAAGCTATCAGTTCCAACTAGCTGAGCGTAACGCTTGTTAACAGGTGCACCATCAGTAGTATCGGCATAAGTTGCAAAAGGAAAATCAGAAGCATAAGTAGTGGTGGATGGATTTACAAAATAAGAAGTTTGAGAAATCCCTAAACCTTGTAAGCCAGAATAATCAAAAAGCACATTTGCTCCAATGGTATTGTCCAGCACACTATTGGTATCACCAACGTGATAGAGTTGATTGTCGCCAACAACAGGTGCGAAATTTGCAGAAGTTAAAACAGGTTGAGCGTACATAATTGCTCCCATACTAAACAAAAATAGACTTGAATAAATTTTTTTCATAAGGTTGTTTTTAATAATTAATAAAGTAAATGTACAAAAAAAGTAAATGTTAAAATTTCAAAGTGAATCCTATTCCGAAATTTATACCAATCATATCAAAGTTTATATAGTTAATTGTGTATGTAGTGGTGTTATATGGAGGATTTGTTTGTGTTTGTGGATTTGAAACATAAGTAGGTGTAAATTTTTGATAGTAATATCGTGTTATGCTGAAATGCAATAACAAACCTACGTGATTGGTAAAATAAAACCTATCATTAAAGCCTAAACTTATGTACTCACCTCTTCCTTTTAAAGAGCTAAGGTTGTTATTAGAAAATTCGTTGTAAAGCCATCTAATATTAGAAGAACCTAAAATAAGTTCAATAAATAAATCGTTTTCCTCATTCGTATTTAAGTGAAAATTAAACCGGACACCAAAGTCTCTACTTCTTATGGAAGAAGTATTATAAATATCATTATTATTAACTAAAAAATTATTTTGCCCAAATTTTAGCCCAACACCAAATCTATTAGAAATAGCATATTCAATTTTAACAGGAATAATAATACTTCCCATAGGGTCTGTTGGAACATCTTGGTCGACTCCTATATAAGTGTTATTGTTATATTGATTAGTATAGTAAGTAGTTTGAGTTCTTGACTTACTGGCATAATTACCAAACCCAACCCCCGCATCAACAATCCAATTTCCTTTTTGAAAAGGTTGGGTTTGGCTGAGCATGGATGGAGCAGAAAGTAAAAAAACAGTTAGTAATGAAAGTACTAACTTAATTGTTTTCATGTGAGTTTGTTTTAAATGCAATTGATAATGAAACAAATGTAAACAAAAAAAAGATGAAGTAATAAAAAGTTTATTTTTATTAGAATATTTAATGTATTAATTTATTTTTGAAGACTATTTCTATAAAAAGCCATAAAAGATAAAAAAATGAAGTATTATTTTACACAAATATTATTCTTACTGGTAAGCCTGAATTTTGCATCTTCCATAAAAAATCAATCAAACACACAGCTAGATAGCCTTGAAAGATTATTAGCGACTCAAAATGACACGAACAAGATTTATAACTTAGGAGAATTATGTTATCAATATTCATTTATAGATACTGAAAAAGCTATAAAATTTGGAAAACAGGGCGTTCTACTTGCTGAGAAGTTAAAAGATTCTGTTTTAATGGCTTCTGCTTATAATGATTTAAGTATAGCTTATCATTTTAAAGGAGATTATGATGTTTCATTGGTGCTGAACAAAAAGGCTTATTCTATAAGAAGAAACATGGGTGATAGTGTGGGTGTCGCAAAATCATTATCTAAAATGGCAAATGCTTATTATGAATTAGGAGATATGGCTAATTCATTAATTTCAAATTTAAGGGCGATATCCATTTTTGAACAAAATAATTTAGAAGCTTATACTGGTCAACTCTTTGGGAGTGTTGGTAATATTTATGAACGGAATGGTAATTTTGAAAAAGCATTAAAATTTCAACAAAAAGCAACAGAAATAGCACAAAGAAACAATGATTTAAGAAGTTATATTACCTCAAGAGGCAACACAGCTAATATATTTCAAAAGCTAAAGAAATATGAACAAGCAGAACAAATCTTTTTGGATCTAATTCCAAAAATTGAAGAATTTGGGAATTTTGAATATTTGGCAAGCATATATCAAGGGTTAGGTGTAAACTCAAGAATGAGAAAGCAAACACAAAAGGGAATAGAATATTATCAAAAAGCCTTAGAAATTTATGAAAAGATTGGAAGTAGAACTGGAATGTCTTTAATTTATGTGAATTTAGGTTATTGCTACTTAGATTTAAAGAAATTCGACAAAGCCAATGAATTTCTTCAAAAAGGACTGTTACTTAGTAAATCATCACAATCGTATTACCAATTAAAGCACGCCTATCAAGGCTTAGCCAGATTAGAAAATATGAGAGGCAATTATGACGCTTCTGATAATTATTTTGATTTATATGTGGAAAATATGGATTCTATTTATAATGAAGAATCTAATAAACTGATTTCTGAGATGCAAGTGAAGTACGAAACTGCCGAAAAAGAAAAACAATTAGCAGAACAAGAGGTTATTATCACAAAGGAACAATTGCGGGTAAGGCAAAGAAATTACACACTTGTAGGTTTGGCATTAGTAATAATTTTTATTATTATTCTTGGAGTTTATATTTACAAACAACAAAAATTTAAGCAACAAAAATTGATTGAAGAAAATCAACTAAAGGATGAAATTGCTAAAATTACCCTCCAAAATGAGCTGCATGAAGAGCGTATTAGAATATCAAGAGATTTGCATGATAATGTTGGCTCTCAACTAACATTTATTATTTCATCGGTAGATAACATGGGTTATTTATTTAAAACAGCCGATGAAAAACTTAGAGAAAAACTACATGGTATTGCTGATTTTAGTAGAACAACCATTACCCAACTAAGAGATACCATTTGGGCATTAAATAAAGATGAAATAAGTTTTGAAGATTTAAAATCGAGGTTGTATAATTACATTGAATCTGCTAAACTAGCCAAAGAAAACATTACTTTTAATTTTGAGGTGGATGTAAATCAGAAAATAAGTTTTAACGCTATTGAGGGAGTAAATATTTACAGAATAGTTCAGGAAGCCATCAACAATTCGTTAAAATATTCGGCAGCAACAACCATTAATGTTTTACTAAAAGAAAGTAAAGACAAACTAATACTTAAAATTGAAGATGATGGAATAGGATTTAATATTAATGAAGTAAAATTAGGCAATGGGTTAGATAATATGAAAAACAGAGCAACATCCATAAAAGCTAGGTTCAACATAGATTCAACACCAGAAAAAGGCACAACAATATTATTAGAAATGCCAATTAAATAAGCCAAATGACGTATTATTTATAAAACAATTACAACCTAAATTTGCCTAAAAATACCACTTATTATGAACATAAAAATAGCCATAGCCGAAGACAATAATTTTTTAGCTCAATCCATTGAAGAAAAACTTTCTTTTTTTGATGATCTTAAGTTTAAATACTGTGCCAAAAATGGAGCAGAATTGATTGGAAAATTAGAAGACGACCACAATATTGATGTCGTACTAATGGACATTCAAATGCCCGAAATGGACGGCATAAAAGCAACAACGCTTATTAAAAACAGATATCCTCAACTAAAAATAATAATGTTGACTGTTTTTGATGATGATGATAACATTTTCAATTCAATAAAAGCCGGTGCTGATGGTTATTTGTTAAAAGAAACCAATCCTGAAGAACTGCATAGTGGGATTTTACAAGTACTAGCTGGTGGTGCAGCCATGACTCCTTCTGTAGCATTAAAGACATTAAACTTGCTTCGTTTTCCTGAAAAATTAACCAAAGATAAAATTCAAGTAGAAGAAATTTCGCTTTCCAAAAGAGAAACAGAGATTCTTGAGCAACTCTCTAAAGGATTGAATTATCAATTAATTGCCGAAAACTTGTTTATTTCGCCTCCAACAGTTAGAAAGCACATAGAAAATATTTATAAAAAACTACAAGTGCATAATAAGATGGAAGCAGTACAAAAAGCAATGAAACACAATATTATTTAGTTTTTATCAGTTCTCAGTACTCAACCCCAATTTATAATCTCCAATTTCTAATTTTTAATCCCTAATATACGGCAAATGCTGTATTGATAAGTTTTATTATTTAAAATTACTATGTAAACGCAATGAAAATCAATACAGAAAAAATTTCCGAACGAGAAAAAGAAGTAATTATCTTTAAGTATAAAGGATTAAACTACAACAGAATTGCAGAGCAAATGAACATTAGCCCAGCCACCGTTCGTAAGCACACAGAAAACATTTATAAAAAATTTGATGTACATAATAAAGTGGAGGTCATACATAAAGTATTGAGATAAAAATTATAAAAATAGTGCAAATGCCGTATTGTGAGTTTTTTCAATTAACAATTCCTTTGCAAGGATTAAAAATCAAAAAATAATTCGATTAACGAAAAAATATAAAAAATGAAACATACGTTATTAAAAACCACAAGAAACATAACAGTAACAATATTGTTAATTACCATTTCTACTGTAAGTAAATTATCTGCTAACAATATTGCAGTATCAAATACTTCAATAATTAACCAAAATACAGCAGCTAATTATACACATGTAAAGTTTGATGTAAGTTGGGAAAATTCATGGCGAACTTCAACATTAGAAAGCAACTGGGATGCTGCTTACGTGTTTGTAAAATACAGAATACCTCCTATGAATACATGGTATCATGCAACATTAAATTATGTTGACGGAACCGCCACGAACGATGGTAATACTGAGCCGGCAGGAGGAACTATTAATGCTACATCTGACGGAAAAGGTGCGTTTTTATACAGAAATGGCAATGGTATTGGTAACATCAGTTTTACTAATGCTCAATTGAGGTGGAACTACGGTGCTGAT
>PCUH01000136.1:0-147 GCA_002770955.1 Flavobacteriales bacterium CG18_big_fil_WC_8_21_14_2_50_32_9
CAAATACTTATAGTCAATTATGCACTTTTTCAGCAAACCCTACTTAATAAAACATCATCACAAATAATCACTTGAGAATAGTTGTGATTTTTTAAATAGTTGAATGAAATTGCTCGAGCTTTTTCTGACCCAAAAACATATTTAAAA
>PCUH01000136.1:159-3196 GCA_002770955.1 Flavobacteriales bacterium CG18_big_fil_WC_8_21_14_2_50_32_9
CAAACATACTCAGCAGTTCCGCTATACATTTCGCCCCAAACTACATCATAGTTGCAAACAGATTGATATGTTTTTAATGATTCTTCAAAAGTAATATGTTCTTTTCTAAAATACCTATTTATTCCATCAATTAGCATAATTGAACTTAGCAGAAGTGGAATGAAAATAAAAGCCTTTTTTTCAAAGAAAATAAGTTTTGATTTTGAAAAATAAAAAATAATTGCCCCAATTAAAATAAAGCTTGATGCAAAAGGGTAGTAATTTATTTGCATTTTATGAAAAATAAAAAACAAATAATTGAAAATTGGAAATGTCATTAATAACCAAAATTCTTTAAGATTTAGTTGTTTGAATTTAACTTGAATTAAAAGTATTGAAATACATATTAATAGCAATCGAAACCAAGAATCTTTTATGTTTATATAAAAGAATACGTTGCTTATTAATTCATTAGCATTTACAAATGCAGTGTCATGTGAAGGATAAGTCGGAATTAATGGATTACCTAAAAGCAGTGTAACATAAAATAAATAAGGACTAATACCCATAAGAGAAATTGAAATTGCTTTCAAAAACATTTTTAGTAGTGGCATCCATTTTTTTGTAGTAAGGTAATTCATGAACTCGGGTAAAAAATAAAAACTTAAAGGGGCGAGCATCAATAGATTCACAATTCTAAAATTAGCTGCTAAAACAATACAAAAAAGGGCAATGAATTTATGTTCTTTGGCTGTTAAACCAGCGGCTATAAACAATCCAAAAGTTAATGCTAAAGAATTTACCATAGTAAGTGAACTTTTAAAAGGGACTGTTAAACTAATTAATACCATTAAAATTGAAAGAGCTAATAGTATCTTTTTGTTCTTAATAGATAAGAAAAAGTAGGCGATTAAAAACGGAATTAAAAAAGTGAGAAATAGTGTTAAAAAAGGGAAACTTGTTTTGCGAAGTTCAAAAGGAATTAAGCTCAACACAAATGAAGTTGCTGGCGGATATTGATTTATAACCTTTTCTTTAGTTTGAGCTGAAAAATGATAGGCATGAGGAGTTAACATCCACTTATATTCTAATTCGGGGATATTTTCTTGTTGTAAGGTGTCAACTAAATTTAAGAAAAATGGGCGTGGAGCATGGTCGTTAAAGAAATTTTGTTCTCCAAATGCTTTAGCCATATTCAAATACCCAAATTCATCACATCCAACAGGTAGTTTTTCATTTTGTTTGTGAAATTTAAAATAAGCACCTATCGAAAATAAGATGCAAGTAAGTAATGCAAAAAGAATATAATATCGAGAATTAGTGGCCATTTAAGTTGCTTATTTGTTCAAAAATTCCAAACCCTACATCCAATAAACTTGGGTCGGCTGATAAGATAATGATAACATCTCTGTTTTTTAAATCATCAATAGATAGTATTTTACATTCACCAATCTTTTCTTTGTTAATATTATATTTAGACTTGTTGTAATACCACATTTCAGATTCAAGAGAAAAAGTGTTTTGAGGAATATTTAAATCATAAAAATTCCAGAAAAAACTATCGGAAATAATTAATAAATTTGGTTTGTTAATCACATTAAAAGAAACTTCTGGATATGCTAACGATGGCGATTCCCATCTTTTTAATAGGTTTAAAGAAGCTAAATAATCACAATCAGAAAATTTGGCTTTTCCTTTAGTTTCGAGTGCTACTAAATTGATTTCTATGTGTTTTTTATTAGTTATAGAATCAATGGATTGAAAGAGTTTTCTGCTAGCCAAAAATGCTCCAAATGTACTCCAATGAGCACCATATTTAGGAATTAAGGAATAGGAAGAAGATGGCTTTTCTTTTCTAAAAATCGCATCAAAATTTAGTGTAGAAATGCCCAAATTAGTTAATTCTTTTTCAATTATAGTTTGATTTCTTATAAGTGCAAGAGGAGTTTCTTTTGGTAGAAATTCTGGATAATAATTTGCTTTGTTTGGAGCAAAACAAAATAAAATAGGAACATTTAGTTTATCTAAAACTGTTTTAGCTTTTCTTATTTTTTCAATTTTTTGTGCCAAAACTTCAGGTAAAAGTAAATCATCACCACTTCTACTTTTAATATAAGAAGGATCAAACAAATAATTTTCTTTGCCAAGCGTAAGTATGGTATTGATTTTATCAAATAGGGAATAATCCAGTTGATTTCTTAATCGAACCAATTCGCCTCTAAAAGGAGTATTGTGTGTTAAATAAGTTGATGTAGAATCCTGAAAATTAGTGTTAACCCAACTAGAAATAGTTAGTTTTGGCATAACATTTAGTATGAAAGCTCCTTCTAATCCTCTTACTTTAAATGGTTTAAAAGTAAATTGAAAAATTGGGAGAAAAACAATTAACAGGAAGAAAAACAAATAAAATTTAATTAAAGGAGATTTTTGGTTTTCCATAGTTCAAATATCACATAATTTTTTTAATCAAGAGCTAAAATTAAAATTTTTGAGTTGTAAATATTTAGATATCTTTGAACTTTATAAAAATAGCTTTATGATTAATGGTAAAAAATTAGTAATTGTTCTTCCAGCTTATAATGCTGCTTTAACACTCGAAAAAACTTACAACGAAATTCCTTTTGATATTGTTGATGAAGTAGTTTTGGTTGACGATAAAAGTAACGATGATACAGTTAAAAAAGGAAAAGAAATAGGAATTAAACATATCGTTTCGCACGATGTGAATAAAGGCTATGGAGGAAATCAAAAATCATGTTACAATAAAGCATTGGAATTAGGGGCTGACATTGTTGTTATGCTCCATCCCGATTATCAATATACACCAAAATTAATTCATTCCATGTCTTACCTAATTGCCAACGATTTATATCATGTAGTGCTGGGTTCTCGAATTTTAGGTAAAGGAGCATTGAAAGGAGGGATGCCAATTTATAAATACATAGCCAATAGAATTTTAACCTTAACGCAAAACATTTTAATCAATCAAAAACTTTCAGAATATCATACTGGATATAGGGCTTTTTCCAAAGAAGTTTTAGGGGCAATTAAGTATGAA
>PCUH01000162.1:0-164 GCA_002770955.1 Flavobacteriales bacterium CG18_big_fil_WC_8_21_14_2_50_32_9
AACACCATAAGAAAATTAACCCCAAGAGAATGTGCCCGTATTCAAGGGTTTCCTGACACTTTTAAAATTGTTTCTTCTACCTCACAAGCCTACAAACAGTTTGGAAATAGTGTGGCAGTAAATGTGCTTAAAGCCATTTTAAAAAAGGTTTCAGAAATGGAAAT
>PCUH01000162.1:176-2264 GCA_002770955.1 Flavobacteriales bacterium CG18_big_fil_WC_8_21_14_2_50_32_9
CCTAATTATTCCTACTTTTGCTTTCTATGGCAGAAGCACTCATCATCAACCAACAATTTAGCAAAGAGGAAAAATACCAACAGTTACTTCCTCAGCTTGCTGCATTAGTGAGAGGGGAAACTGATCTTATTGCAAATTTAGCCAACCTTATGGCTGCCCTAAAACAAACCTTTAATTTTTTATGGGTGGGAGTTTATGTCGTAAAAAATGATGAATTAGTATTGGGTCCTTTTCAAGGGCCAATTGCTTGCACAAGAATTAAAAAAGGCAAAGGTGTTTGTGGTACAGCCTGGCAACAAGCCAACACATTAATTGTTCCTGATGTAGATGAATTTCCTGGGCATATTGCTTGTAGTAGCGAGTCAAAATCTGAAATTGTAGTACCTGTTTTCAATAAAAATAAGGAAGTAATTATGATTATTGATGTAGATAGTGAAGCACTAAATACTTTTGATGAAACGGATGCTGTTTATCTCGAAAAAGTAGCCAACTTAATTAGCAATTTTGAATGAGAGTAAAAAGGTTCACATACCTCATTTTTGCCTTATTAATTTACGGCTGTGCTCAGGTAGTTCCGCTTTCGGGTGGAGATAAAGATGAAACACCACCAAAAGAACTAAAAAGTAGCCCCGAGAATAAAAGCACCTACTTCGCTGCAAATACCATTACCATTGAGTTTGATGAATTTATTAAATTGCAAAACCTTCAGCAGCAATTAATTATTTCTCCAGTAATGGAAAAAAAACCTGAAGTAAGCATTAAAGGTAAAAAACTCATTATTAAGTTAAAAGAAGAACTTACTCCCAACACTACTTACAGCATCAATTTCGGAAATGCCATTGTTGATATTACTGAAAATAATCCTATTCCTAATTTCAAATATGTTTTTTCAACAGGCAGTTATTTAGATTCATTATCTTTTTCGGGAAGTATTGTAGATGCTTTTGAACTCAAAACGGTAGATAAAATTTATGTGATGCTTTATGATGAATTGGAAGATTCTGTTCCTATGAAACAACTTCCAAGATATGTTGCTATATCTGACAAATCTGGAGATTTTTCGGTAACGAATATGGCACATGGAAATTACAAAGTTTTTGCCTTACAAGATATTAATTCCAATTATAAATATGATTTACCCAATGAAAAAATTGCATTTATGGATAATCCCATAAAAATAGATAGCTCGTTAACACATCAACACCTATTTCTTTTTGAAGAAAAACAAGACAATCAATATGTGAAAAAAGTGGAACATAAAGAATTTGGAAAAATTGTTTTTTACCTTAATCAACCCTCTGAAAACATAACCATTTCAACGAATATTAAAGATAAAATTCGTTGGTATGTAGAAGAGCGAAACCCAACCAATGATACAATTATTCATTGGTTGCTGGGTGTGGGAGATTTTAAAGAAGCCGAATATTATATTTCGGAAGGGAAAAAACATTTAGACACGACAACCGTTTCGTTTATTCCTGCATCAAAATTTAAGGATACTTCTTTTGTTTTACACTCCAATATAACAACCTCTTTTGATTTGAACAAACAACTCTTTATTTCAACACCACGACCAATTTCTGTTTTTAATAGTTCAATTATTATTTTGCTTGAAGATTCCACTCCAATTCATGTGTTGATTGAAGAAAGTAAAACACACCCCCGTAAATACGAGTTGAACTATAAATTTAAAGAAAAAACCAATTACGAGATGCTAGTACCATCAGGCGTATTTCAAGATATATTAGGATTGAAAAATGATACGCTACGTTCATCCTTTACAACTAAAAGCGATGTAGATTATGGTAAAATAATTTTAAAATTAACAACCAATTTTAATACCTCATATATACTTCAGCTTTTCAAAAGCAATACCTTGTTTAAAGAAATTTATTTTTCAGGTAATCAAACCATTACGTATGATTTTTTGCCAGCTGGCGATTACCAGCTTCATTTAATTGTGGATGAAAATGACAACAAAAAATGGGATACAGGAGATTATTTAAAGAAAAAACAACCTGAAGAAATGATTCATTACCAAAAAGCTATCACCATAAGAGCAAATTGGGATAATGAAATTATCTGGAA
>PCUH01000162.1:2294-5123 GCA_002770955.1 Flavobacteriales bacterium CG18_big_fil_WC_8_21_14_2_50_32_9
GCCAGCACAGAACTTAATACGAAGCATAACCACTGAACCGCCCTTTTTGGTAGGTGCTGTCACAAGCTGGCCTTCGTAAGTCCTTTGTTGGTTGTCGATTGTTCCGAATATAGATTTGTCGGCAATGTTCGGATTTTTGTTGTGTTAGAAATACTTTTTGATTTGTCAAAAACACCTGTATCGATAATGGCTTTTCCTAATATTTCAATTACAGGAACAGAAACACTATTGCCAATTAATTTCATCCATCTAGCTCTATTTTCGGGTAAAATATAGTCTTTCGGAAACCCCTGAATCATACACGCTTCTTCTTTTGTTATTCTGCGATAGTTTTCTTTTTTATAGACTTTATTTATGAAAAGATTTTTATGCTCTTCTTCATTTTTCGCATTAATGATTTTTGTTGTTACATAATCGTTTGTGTCACTTGCTACAAGGGTAGGGAAAATGTTTGAGGTAGGTAAGAAAATTCTATTTATGCCATAAAGTCCTGTGCTGATTTTAGTGTTTTTAAAGTCATATCTTACTTCATTTGAAGTAATTATTTCTTTGTCAATTAACATTGGCAATATTTTAGATAGAGAGATTTTTTTCAATTTAAGTTCTCTATTCATTTTCAATTTATCCACTTCCAATATATCAGCATCACAATTATTGATGACAATGTTTTCTTCTTCGGTTAAATCTGCAATTTGATTTCTGTTAATAGAGTAGGAATAACTAATTTTTTTCAAGATGTCAATATCAACCAGTGCATCCAATTCTGCTTCAGTTATGGTTTTGTCTAAATCTTGAAAGTGTTTTATTGACAAAGGATTTCCGTCTAAGTCTCCATAAGCACTTTTTCGTCTATTTTTGAGTAACAGATAACAAATTTTCTTTTGTCTTTCAGTTGTGTCTAAGATGTCCCAAGAGTGAATTGTTGAATGTCCATTTCGTAAATCATTAAATAAAAAGTAGTCGTTAAGTCCATTGCTGGTTGATAAACTCATACTTTTTTGAGTAATAATCTCTCCAAATAAATCTTTGGGCAATTCACGCTCTGTTTCAATAATTTTTTCATTGAAATCAGTTAAAATGTCTGCCAATTTTATTTTTTTGTCGAGTGGTTTAGGTAATTTGAATTTGTCGGCAAAATCCTTGTCTTTAAAGCCAATAATGTAAATTCTTATTCTGTTTTGAGGCACTCCATAGTCAAAAGAATTTAAAACATAATAGTTTGCAAAATAACCTGCTTCATTTATTCTTTCTAAAATATAGTTTAATGCTTTTTTATTTCGTGGGTCAACTAAACCCTTTACGTTCTCAAAAATAAAAGCGTCTGGTCTGGATTGATTTAATAAAAAAACAGTGTCATTCCAAAGTTGCCCTCTGTCGTCATCAAAGCCCAAATTTCGCCCTGCTATTGACCAACTTTGACAAGGCACACCTGCTGTTAAAAGGCTATGTTTTGGCAACTCCTTTATTTTGGTAATGTCTCCTAAATTTTTCTCAATGGGTTCGTTTGAATTTTTGCAATAAGTGTCAATTGCATCTTTGCTTATTTCACTAAAATGTAAACATTCTCCTCCATTGTTTTTAAGTGCCATTCTGAAACCACCAATACCAGAAAACAGGTCAATAAATGTAAATTTTGATTTTTCCATTTTGCCTATTTTAGTAGATTTTGATTAAAGTTTTGAGGTGGTTCAATTTCTAAAAACTCACGATAAATTCTTTCTTTGTATGCTGCACCAAGTTTGTTTATTTCGGTTATGAAAGTTTTGTAAGTTCCTTCACCACCTATTAAATCCCAAAATTCGTTTCCAATTAAAACAGATTCGTCTTCATGCATATTAAACCAACGCATTGGGAAAGTCCATTTGTAATCAACTTTTTTACCATAAGGATTGTAAACAAGTGCATAAAACGCAAAATCGACTTGTTTTGGTTGCATTGCCAATAATTTCAGCATTTTTTCTTTGCTTACTTTGGTTTGGTCGCTATTTGGAAGTGGTGCTTTTAGCTCAAAAGCATATTTTGTATTTGTTTTTGCATTGTGAATAAAGATGTCGCAAGTAACACTAACTGGAATTGGTTCACCACCACCTTGTCTAATATATTCAAGTTCTTTAGCCCAGTCTGGTTTTGTTTTTGCAACGTTTTTTGTGTTATGTTCAAGGTTGTTTAATACTTCTTGAATTCGCCTTAAACTTTCGCTTCTTACAACTCCATCAACACTATGTCCCATTGAGCAATGTCCGTGGTTTTCGGTAGCAACAACTTGTGCTAACTTTTCCCAAACACCACCAAATGGGGTTACAAATCGTCTTTCAAAATGCGAACCTTTAAAAATTTCGTCAGGAACTAATGCAGCATAAAGCGGTTTTGAAGAATGATGTTTTTCTTTTATAAATGGGTCTTTTACGAGTACATTGTTCATTACCCTATCCATCATAGTCGAAACTACGTTTTTTATTCCTTCTCCAACTCGTTTTTTCTTGCTCATTTTTCAAAAAAATCATCTACTTACAAAAGTACAAAATTTATGTATAGGATTTCAAATTTCCGTTCGGATATGTCGGGTTTGTTAGGCTTGAGGGTAACTCATTTATATGTATGAAATAATCATACATATACGTATAAATTAGATAGATATGTATGAAAACCCATCATACTTTATTTTTCCAAATATATAAAAAATAGCTTTTAAACCTTTGCAATAAAACCCATGAATTACTTCCTATAAGCCAATAATCTTTCTACATATTTGCCAATGATATCAAATTCTAAATTAACTATACTTCCAATTTGAATTTCTTTAAAAGAAGTGTTTTCAAAAGTATAAGG
>PCUH01000162.1:5145-8171 GCA_002770955.1 Flavobacteriales bacterium CG18_big_fil_WC_8_21_14_2_50_32_9
TGTAATATGTTGATTATTTTCGTATTCAAAGGTAAACGACCAACTTCCCTTTTCATCTGCTTTGTTAACACAAATTGCAGTTCCATCTACGTGACCCTGAACCACATGACCATCAAACCTTCCATTTGCTGGCATTGCTCTTTCTAAGTTAATAATATTCCCAATTTTTAGAAAGCCTAAGTTAGATTTTTGTATGGTTTCGTTAATTGCAGTAACCCTATATGAAGAAGGTTGAACATCTACAACCGTTAAACATACTCCATTATGAGCCAAACTTTGATCTATTTTTAATTCGTTAGCCAAATCACTTTTTATTGTAAAATGGACATTAGTCCCCTCCTTTTCAATTTTTTCTACTTTTCCGAGTGCTTCTATAATTCCTGTAAACATATTAATCTTTTTAAATTGGTTGGGTATAGCAAATGATTTTCAAAACAAGAATAATAGGGCAAACACCCACTAGATGTTCGGGTCAACTAAATCGAAGTCAGGATATTACAAAAAAATCTAATTATGGTTTTTTTATTCCTTTGTTTCTCAATAACGTAACAAATCCTTTTAAAGTTCGTGGTTTAATTCCTTCTAAGAAAATTTCATTTACAGTACACACATAAAAATAAGTTCCGTCTGGCACTTCAGCATTGTTGTTTTCATTGGTTCCATCCCAATTTATATCTGGGTCTGTTGTTTTAAACAAAACTTGTCCCCAACGGTTAAAAATTTTGATGTCGATGGATTTAACAAAACGGTAAGGGAAAGGACCAAACAAATCGTTAAATCCATCACCACCTGGGGTAAAAACATTTGGCAATACATATTCAGGACAATTGTCAACGCAAACAGAGTCGCTAAAAACACTTTCGTTTCCAACAGAATCAATACTTGTAATCACATAACATCCTGCTATGGAAAATAGGTCTGATTCGGTAAAGGAATTGATAAAATTATTATTAATAGTGGCAATCAATCGATAATCATCTTCTAACGAATCTTTTTTATAGATTTTATAGCCCAATACGTCATCTGCACAGCCATTGGTGAGGTTATACCACTTCAATTCATTTTGTCGTAAATCGCAATCTGCATCTACATTTAATACGGGTGGACATGGAGGAACATTGTCTATAGGTTGTCCACACGTTTCTTGCGAGTAGTTTAATAGTGGCGATTTTATTTCGGGTGATGAATAATTACCAATGCTTTTTACTTTGTAGCAATACGTAGAACCATTTGCCAATCCTGTGTCAATATATTGATTTGCAGTAGTAATATCTAATGAATCGTAAATTAAAGTTATTGAATTTTGACGATAAATAATGTGTTGTGTATTTGTCCAGGGTACATTTTCATTCCACACTAAAGTTAATTGATTATCTGATGGAATCAAATTCAAATAAACTGATGAAGCAACAGTCGATTTACCTATTAAATCTCTTGTGCCATTGGTTAGGTTATAAATATCTACTCGATAGAAATATTGAAAATCTTTTGTGTTGATATTAATATCCGTATAAGTAGTATCATTAATACTTAACGTAGAATCAATTAGGGTTAAATTGGTGTTTGTTTGTCGCCCTCTGTATATTAAATAACGATAAGGACCAGGAAAAAGCACGGTATCAAATTCGGTTGGTTTAGACCATTCCACATCCATATCACCAATTGTTGTTGACGTTGAATTTACACTTACATTGGTAATAATAGGCACATCTTTTTTTAGCTGATCGCAAATTTCGTCTGAAGCAATGCTTTCAGATCTATCTGGAAAATAAGTTACAATACGATAACAGAAATCTTCTCCGGCAATTAAACCTAGTCCGTTATTATCATCATTAAAAGTAGTGTCATTAATGTTATTTATTGTTGCGATAAGCTGAAAACCAACATTTGCAGGAATTCCTGTTTCACAAATGCCTGGTGACCATCCCGAAGGTCCTTTTTTTCTATATACTTTATAAGCAGAAGCATTGGAACAAATGGTTTTATCCCAAGTTAGGTTAATTGAATTGGGTTGAACATTGGTGGTTAGGTTTTCTACCTTAGGACCAATTACTCGAATGATAGTAGTTTTATAATCGGCTAAATTAAATGCTCCAGCATCGGTTGCCTTAAAACTCACAAAATAATTGGAATTTCTGATGTTGCTACAATCGGTTTGCCAGTTAAAAACTCCTGAAGTAATGGTTGCTGGAGCAGTGGTTTGGTTAAAAGTAGCGAAATTGGTTACGTTGAAAGGAATTCCTGTAGCAGATAAGGTTACAGGATGGCTGCCAGTAGCATTTACAGTGAAATTGAGTAAATCTCCAGCAATAATACACGTATCGTTGACAGTTGTTATAATTGGAGGAGGATTACAACCAGCAACAACGGTTATTTGCATATCTCGCAAAATACTGCCAATTTTTTTCCCATTTCTGTATTCAGTTATCCGAATAGCAATGTTAAACTCGCCTTGTGTCATAGGTGTATTCCAAATCAAATCTCCAGTAAAATTGTTTATGGTTAAAAAATTAGAAGATGGAGGTAAAAAATAACCTGGCACATTAACACCACCTTGAGCTCTACTTACATCTAACGTGTAATACAAACTATCTCCATCAGGATCAACAGCTCCAGGATTATGAATATAAATTTGATTGACACACGCATTGTCTATTGGTGGATTTAACAATACAGGAGAATTATTAACGCCTTGAAAAGGATTGATTAAAAGTTCTGTTTCTAAATAAAAAACAATGTTAACAGATTGTGGAATATTTTCTATTCCAGCATTTCTATTAGGGTCTTCAATTCTAATGAGATAAGGAGTGGGGCTTGGCCCAGGATAAGTATGTTGACCAATATATATGTTTTGGTTAATGTCGTTTCCTAATAAAATTTTGCTAACCCTATCAATTGAATCTAATGGAGAGCTGTCTCCCCAATAAATTCCCAATGAAGGTCGGTCAGCAGGACTAGAATCTTTGGTGTAAGTAGTTACGGTAATTTCATAGGTTAATCCTGAAACGTGAGAAAATGTAATTTCT
>PCUH01000013.1:0-775 GCA_002770955.1 Flavobacteriales bacterium CG18_big_fil_WC_8_21_14_2_50_32_9
AATTAAATTTAAAATGCTTTTATCAGCTAAAATCGAAGATGCTATGAAAGCTAAAGGTTGGAATAAAACAAAATTACTTGAAGCAACAGGTCAAAAAAATGCATCGGTAGCTACTAAGTGGTTTTCAGGAACACACAATTTTACTTTTGACACTCTATTTGACATACAAGAAGCTTTAGGCATAAAGCTTTTAAACACAACGGAAGCAACGGAAGAAGTTGTAGTTAAGTATCATGTTGTTGTTCAATCATCATCAGCTTTATACAAGCATGATAATTTAAGGAAAGAACAAAAGAGTAAAAAATCTCATTCACAAATCCATAGCTTTAATACATCTATGATAATAGCAGAAGCATGAGTTCAAAAAAAGAAGAAAATATCGAATTTCAATTAATCAATATTGAAATACTTGAATCTGAAATTAAGGCACCTACAGAGCCTTTAATCAACAATATTGTTTTTAGTTTTGACATTGCACTTGAGCAAAGATTTAATGTTGAACAAGAGCTTATATTTGTCATTTGTGACATTACTGTTTTTCCACAGGCCAATCCCGAACAAAAACTAGGAAAGTATCGTTCTAATTGTATTTTTAAAGTTAATAATTTAAATAAATACATAACAGATAATAAAAAAGTGAATCTTTCCGACAACTTCATTGTTACAATAAACTCTGTTGCTCTATCAACTACAAGAGGATTAATGTTTTCATTATTTAAAGGGACTTTCTTACAAAGAGCTATATTACCTTTATTAGACCCTAGTCAATACAAGA
>PCUH01000013.1:904-1046 GCA_002770955.1 Flavobacteriales bacterium CG18_big_fil_WC_8_21_14_2_50_32_9
AACCAATTCTCTGTTTCAAGCATTCGCTTGGAAAAGATTACTAAATCCTTATGAACAGGATAGTGATTAAATAACATTCACCTCTCTTTCTAACAAAATCCCAAATTTTTGTTGTACGGCATCAATAATGGTTTCAGAAAGT
>PCUH01000013.1:1060-1202 GCA_002770955.1 Flavobacteriales bacterium CG18_big_fil_WC_8_21_14_2_50_32_9
TCCTTGGGCTCCTCCATAATTGACCAACACCAATGCTTGATTTTTATGTACGCCATAATTGTTAAATGTTTTTCCTTTGAAGCCACATTGTTCAATTAACCAACCGGCAGCAATTTTTGTAGTGCCATTGTTTTGTGGATAA
>PCUH01000013.1:1238-1387 GCA_002770955.1 Flavobacteriales bacterium CG18_big_fil_WC_8_21_14_2_50_32_9
GCTTTTTCATTACTTACCGATGGATTTTTGAAAAAACTTCCCGCATTACCAATTTCTTTGGGGTTAGGTAATTTACTTTCTCTAATGCAAATTACAGCATCACTCACATCTTTTATGGTTGGATTGCTAATTCCCTTTGCTTCCAATTC
>PCUH01000013.1:1421-6292 GCA_002770955.1 Flavobacteriales bacterium CG18_big_fil_WC_8_21_14_2_50_32_9
GGTTGCTTATTTAACCTAAAAGTTACAGAAGTAATAAAATAATTGCCTTTTTCTTTGGTTTTAAAAATGCTGCTTCGGTAATCAAACTCACAATCGTTAGTAGAAAAATAAGTGATTTTCAATGATTTTAAATGCATTGCTTCTACTTCAGTAATAAAATCTTTTACTTCCACACCATAAGCACCAATATTTTGCATAGGCGATGCACCAACGCTTCCTGGAATTAACGATAGGTTTTCAATGCCACAATAGTTGTTTTCAATACAAAATAAAACAAACTCGTGCCACACTTCTCCTGATGCCACTTTTAAATAAATTTCTGTATCATTTTCATTAATAAGCTGTATGCCTTTTAGCTCATTTTTAATGATTAAACCATCAAAGTCTTTAGTAAAGAGGATGTTGCTTCCACCACCAAGAATGCATAAAGGTAGAAGGTTGTTGCTTAAAATATTTTTGAGTTCGTTAACATTTTTAACAGTTGCTAACTTTTTTGTTTTTACATCAATACCAAAAGTGTTGTGAGAGCGTAGAGAAATATTTTCTTGTAAAGACATAACGTATTACGATTTTTGAATAAGCACAACAGCATACGCAGAAACACCTTCTTCTCTCCCTTCAAAACCTAATTTTTCTGTAGTTGTTGCTTTTATGGATAAATCTTCTTCATCAATACCAAGAATAGGACAAAGGGTGGTTTTAATTTCTGGAATAAAAGGGTTGATTTTAGGTTGTTGCAAGGCTATAGTTACATCAATGTTACCAATAGAAAATCCTTTATCGATAATTAATTTTACCACATCTTTTAATAGAATTTTACTATCAATGCCTTTGTATTTATTATCTGTTGGAGGAAAATGAAAACCAATGTCTCTCAAGTTGGCAGCACCAAGCAAGGCATCACAAATGGTATGGATTAACACATCAGCATCAGAATGACCAACGGCTCCTTTGTGATGAGGAATTTTTATTCCGCCCAGCCAAAAATCTTTTCCTTCTTCCAGTTGATGCACATCAAACCCAAAACCTACTTTAATTTTCATAACACTAAGTTAAAAGTTTAGAAAGTGTAGTCTTTTTTTCAAATTGGTACATTTCCACATTTATAAATTGTTTCATTAATTAGAGTTTGTCTATAAAGTCTGAGTTTGGTTCAGAATGTTCGAGTTCGAGGTTTCGAAGTTTTTTAAATTCAGGAGCCCCGATAGCTATCGGGATGACTGATTTAAAAAACGAGAATAACGAAGACCCGAACGAAGTGAGCTCATAAAAACCTTTAAAAAACAATAAATTCGCTGAATAAATCGGACATTATGGACAAACTCTAATTAGTTGGTTGATTGTTTTGTTTCTTAAAATCATCAAAATCAAACTTCAATGAAAACCTTAGCGTGTTTGCTAATGGATTTCTAGCAACTGTTGAAAACAGGTATGAAAAATCGATACTAAATACACTTAGTTTAAGTCCAGCACCAACAGTAAAAAATTTTCTATTTCCTTTGGTAGCGTGTTCATGGAAATATCCAAAACGAGCTGCAAATTGTTTGTTGTACCAATATTCTAATCCAGCCGAAATATTTATTTCTCTCAACTCTTCAGAAAAACCTCCAGGAGCATCACCAAAAGATTGAAACATTCCTGTTACAATAGGCACATCTGGGTCTTTTCCAGATTCTATTTCTCTTTCACCTGTAACAGGGTCGAAAATTGGTAATCCTGAGTCATCAGTAGCATAAACAGGTGGAGTTGGAACCAATAATTTATTAAAATCGGTTAATAAAGTAAGAGAGTTATAATCATCTAATTCAAATGTTAATGCTTGTCCAATTTTTAGATTAATAGGGATATAATCTTTAATAGCATCATCTGTATAGGATATTTTAGCTCCAATGTTTGAAATATTTAAACCAAGATTAAAGATTACATCTTCACCAAATAAATTGGCTTCAGGGTTAGTATAAAATGCAGAAACATCAGCAGCAAAAGAAGTACCCGCTTTTGTATTTTGTCCTGCCACATCAATACCTCCTGTTAAGTTAGAATAAATATATCTTCCACTTAATGCCATAGAAAAACGGTCACCTAATTTTCTGCTGTATCCTAAATCAAATGCCCATTCAGCAGGATTAAAGTCTCCAATAGGATCACCAACTTCATTGGTAAATTTTATATCTCCTAAAGAAAAATATCGAAGAGATGCTCCAATTGCTTGGTCATCGTTTTTACCTAATTTTTTATAAAATCCAACGTAAGACAAATTAATATCTTTTACTAATTCTCTTAACCAAGGGGAATAGGAAATTGAAATTCCCATTTCTTTTTCATTAAAAACCATTTTGGCAGCATTCCAATGCATAGAATTTGCGTCTGGTGAAGAAGCAACACCCGCATCACCCAACGCACCATGCCGAGAATCGGGAGCAATTAATAGAAAAGGAACGGCTGTGGTAATTGTGTTTAGCTGTAAGATACTTCTTTTTTCTTGAGCATTGACTTGTGTTGCTGAATATACAATGAAGGCAACTAAAACTATTTTTTTCATTTATGATTTTTAAAAAAGGATAGCAAATATAAATATTAATGTTTGATTATTGATTTTTTAGACAAGCTAACGCTAAAAAAAATGGTTTAGTATGTTTGGTTATTAGTTATTGGTTATTAGTTATTGCTTATTAGTTATTAGAAATTAGTTTGAGTTAGTATTTTTTCACAATTCACGATTGATAATTCACAATTCACATTTCGACATTACCTCAGAATAACTAATTTTTGAATTTTTTCTGCAACAGATAAGTTTTCTGCTCTTACTCTTAATTTATAAATATAAACGCCTCTTCCTATTTGGTCTCCATATTTATCTAGTCCATTCCAAGTGATGGAAGATGACCGAAAACCTTCATTAAAGATATGCTGCTCTAAAGTTTGAACGAGTTTGCCTGTAATGGTAAAGATTTGAACTTGAGCAAAAAGTTGCTTTCCGGGTTGGTTGTGTTCGAACCAAAATTCGGTGTAGGTTGTGAATGGATTTGGATAGTTGTAAACCTTATCTAAAACTAAATCATTAGATTTTACAACAACAAAATCAATAGTTGCTTCGGAAGAATTATTATACACATCCCAAACTTTTAAGTTCAATTTATGGCGTCCTTCTGTCAAATCTTTAAATGGAAATCGGATGCTTCCTTTTTGATAGCTGTTTAAATTAGCTTCATAAAAATCATTTAAAATAAAAGATTCACTTGTTTTATCGTCTAATACAGCTACAATGTCATGACCAATGCCATTGCCAACCATATTAATTCCAAATTCATCTTCAACATAGGCTAATAAAATTGGTTTATCATCAGTCATTCCACCCGAAATAAAACTATCATCATTCATATAAAGTTCAATTTTAGGACCTTCCTTGTCACTTGGAACGCTATCTGCCATTCCGCCAATATAAAAATCATCAAAAAAACCATTGGCATCTTCCGATTGATTTTCGGCATAATAGCTTAATTTCCCTTTTCCATAACTAAAAGAAATGTCTTTTGGAACAACAAAGCTGAAGGAAAAATCTCCGTTGGTTACACTTACTTTACCTTTAAAAAGTTTGCTGGTTTGTAAGTTAAATTGCATGGCAGCACCTCCATCGTTTTGTAGTGTAGTTATTTGTTTGGCTTTATCATAAACCGTAGGAGAAATAATACCATTAAAATTTGTGAGTTTCACACCATTTCTATCTGTAACTATTCCTTCAATATTCACTTTACTAAGTGCTTTAATAGTGTCAGTTGAGGATATGCTATTTCCATTTAATTTTGTGGTTACAACATCTTGTTTTGGAATAGCCAATTTTAAGGCTGGATCGCCTAACAAGGTAAAATTTCTATTGTTTCTATTATTAGATGATTGTAAATTAAAAGGGGAGTTTTTTACATTTCTAAAAACTTCGCCTAGTGTTGGATCATCGCTATTAAACTGTTCGAAAATGGTATCATACAATACTTTGTTCAATGCAAAATTAGGTGATGAAAAAACCGTTCTTACTGTAGTGAAAAGAGCTATGCCACCATGTTTGTTGAGTAAAACTAATTCCCCAGCAGAAGTTCGGGCAGGATCATCAAAACGGCTAAATTCACAAGTGGCTGTAACAAACAATGGAAATCCTTTCGTGTTTTCCCAACTATTTATCATAGGAACAGATAATATTCTTTCAGTTGCCCAACCAACTTCTCCGCCATGTCCAGTGTAATTGATAATTAAAGTTCCATCATTAACTGCTTTGTCAAGTTTTTCGTTTACTTCGGGATACCGGTTACCCCCTGGTGTCGCCACTTGTTTAAACGCATCAATTAAAAGTTTGTCCACATTAAACTCTCTGTTTCTATTTATAACAGTGTCTGCAATTTCATTGGCTTGGAGCATGTGGGTATTGCTATCTTCATCATCACCTACAAAAGTAATTTGATTACGCCAATCTTGCATGGAATAGGAGGTGTTGTAATTCAGTATTTTATTCACTACATTATTGGCTTCAGAAGAACTTTTCACAGGAATCCTACCTATACAAATATCAATAACATCAGGATTTGTCCATACACCCTCAGATGGATCTAACAAACCATAATAATCATCTGAAACATAAGATTGAGTTCCTAATGGATTTAGCGATTCTAATGATTGAAAAGTAGGAATAAAATTGGTGTTATTTTGTGTCCTACTCTTATTATCGTAAGAGCCATCACCTAAAAGTAATAAATATCTTGGCAATTCAGTTGGATTACTAGCTCTTTCATACAACATCCGAATAAAATCTCTAATGGCAACAATGTCGGTAGAGCCAGAAGAAAATTCATTGTAAATTTGTTGAGGAGTAACTATAATAA
>PCUH01000013.1:6303-10013 GCA_002770955.1 Flavobacteriales bacterium CG18_big_fil_WC_8_21_14_2_50_32_9
TCATCTGCATGGAAGCTGGATAATTGGTCTGCATGGTTTAAAAACATGGGATGACTCACAATTATCAAATCAGCCTGTGTAATTCCATGTAAGTTTTGATTTTCTACACTACCTTTAGGAATCGGAGCTTCAAAATTATCGGTAAGGGCAACAAATTGTTTTAATGAATCAGTGGCAGCAGAGAAAGAGATAGTTCCATTTGAAAATGTATAATTTTGTTCTTTTACATCAAAAGGGTCTGTAATGTCCCATATTTTTTTTACGAATGTAGCATTTCCAATAGAAAATTGAGCAACATTTCCAACGCCAACAGAATTTAAATCTCTAAAAAAAAGTTGATTTCCATTCATAATTAAGTTTCTTCTTGCATTCAGCTCAATTTTATTAAGCCAACCAGTAGAAAGAGAGTTAGGTTTGTTGAAATTTACATTAATATCAATAATGTTGTTAGTGGGATTAAAAGAAATACTATTAGAATTTTTTATAGCAAAAGATGCATTGTGATTGTTTATGTCAGTACCTGAAATAGGAATGGTAAATGAATTTACTCCTGTAGATATAGTAAATATAGTTGAGGTGTTAGAACGAGCTGCTGCTAAAACTTCAACAAAAACAGGCGATGACATTACTATATTAGGGAAACTAAAACGAAAATTATAATTGGTAATAACATCGAATGTTTCCCCATACCAATCACTACCCGATTTAATAAGATTAACAATATCTTTTTCATGGAAATCATAGTCGGAGAAAGCTGCAACATTAATATTGGGATTTGGAAGTGAAGGTTGGGTTGTAATTCTTTTTGAGCCTTGTCCAGTATTACTTGCTGTTATGAAATAGTAAGAAGTATCACTATATTCATTGATTTTATGGGTAAACCTATTGGTGGAAGAATTTAATTCCCAACTATGAGGCGATTGACCGTAAAATAGTATAAAATCATTCTTATTAAAAATGCCATCTGCTTCTCCTTCAACATAAATAGCATTTTGTTGAAGATCATCAGGTCTATAATCTGAATTTAAACGAGGTAGCATTTTACCACTATTCCCATAAATTTTAATGGATAAAGGATTAATATTATTCACATCCATACCTAAATCTTTTAAAAAATCATGTGTAATTTTAAAAACACCATCATTAACAACAGCAATTTTATACCATTCCCCCGTTTCTAAAACGGAATTAGCAGTAAAACTTTTACTTTTAGGAAGGTAAGAAGCTGGTTTTTGAGTAATAACTTCAAATTTATAACTTACTACCTTTTTATAAGACCCATTTTTTTTATCATATATAATAGGAGAAAAACTATAATACGCATAATTTATTTTTTTATCAATTCCATTAAAAAAAGATAAATCAACACTATTTTTAAACTGATTAAATCCAAATAATTTTTGAGCTTCACTTTCAGAAATTTCCATAAATTCGACATCTAAGATGTTGATTGCTGAAATAATTTCTTGATTTGTTTTTACTTTATTAGAATAATAAGGAAGAAAATCTTCATCTTCATTATAATTTATATGATTAAAAACAGCTAATTGTTTAGTTACTCCTTGTTCATTTGTAAAATCAATTGGAGTTGACCAATTTATTTTATGCTCAACAATAACATTAGAAGCTAATAGAAATGACGTTGGTAAGAGAATAAGCGATAAGATGAAGAATCTTAATAAGTGCATTTTTTTAATTTTTTTATAAAATTATCATTAAAAAATATATTTTTACAAATTATTTTTAGGTTAAACGAAATAAAAAAATCTTTATTGTTTTTGAATGTTAGCAAAAAAATATCTACATTTGAAACTTGATAATTGATTTTGCGTTATAAAGGCTGCATGATAAAAGGTAACAAAAACAATAGAGCAAAAAACGGCAGAAGTGGTTTTATTGCGGTAATTTCTATTCTTATGACCATAAATGTATATGGTCAGGATCCTGAGTTTACTCAATTTTATGCAAACCAATTGTATTTGAATCCTGCTTTTGCGGGTTCATCATATTGTCCAAAACTTTCTTTAAATCATAGAAACCAATGGCCAGGAATTAGCGGTTCGTTTGTTACATCTAGTGCTTCTTATGATCAGCACATTGACGCACTTTCAGGAGGTATCGGATTATTAGTTGTAAATGACAGGGCTGGTGAAGGCACTTTAAATACAGTATCAGTTAGTGGGATTTATTCTTATGAACTTCAAGTTACAAGAAAATTTACAATGAGAGCTGGTATTCAAGGAACTTGGGCTCAAAAGAAAGTTGATTGGGATAAATTGACTTTTGGCGATCAAATTGACCCAAGAAGAGGATTTATTTACAATACTAATGAAGTTAAAAGGGATGAGCCAAGAAGTTATGTAGATTTTTCTGCAGGTATTTTAGGTTATACAGACAAAATATTTGTTGGTTTTGCTGTGCATCATTTAGCTCAACCCAATGAATCTGTAATAGAAGGAGTAAGTCCACTTCCAAGAAAATATACTTTTCATGCAGGTTATTTAATTCCTCTTGAAAGTAAAGGCGAACCAGCTACTTTATCTCCAAACGTATTGGTTCAATTACAAGAAGATTTCTTACAAATTAATTTTGGAATGTATTACAATAAAGGCCCTATTTATGGGGGGTTATGGTACAGAAATAAAGATTCTTTCATCGCTTCTCTTGGTTTTCAAGCAGGAATTCTTAAATTTGGGTATAGTTATGACATCACTGTTTCAAAATTAACTAATCAAACAGCTGGTTCTCATGAATTTTCAACAGGTCTTCAATTTGACTGTAAACCTAAAAAGAAACGATTTAGAACAATAAGTTGCCCTTCTTTTTAGTTAATAATAAAAATTTGTTTTAAAAATATATTGATATGAAAACAACTAATTTTAAATTTCTTTTACTGGTGCTTTTTGCAGCACCCTTATTTTTTTCATCATGTAAGTATGAACAATCTAGTTCAACAGGGTGGAATTATAATGACCCTAAAAATGGTGGGTTTCAAAAAGTTCCTTACTTAGAACAAGAAACTGGTCCAGGACTCGTGTTGATTGAAGGAGGGCGTTTTACAATGGGTAGAGTGGAACAAGAAGTAAATTACGATTGGAATAATATTCCAAGAACTGTTTCTATATCTTCATTTTATATGGATGAAACTGAAGTGTCTAATTTTGCTTATTTAGAATATTTATATTGGTTGAACCGTGTTTATAGCCTAGATTATCCTGAAGTTTACAGAAAAGCAGTGCCAGACACCTTAGTTTGGAGAAGTAAATTAGCTTACAATGAGCCTTATGTGGAATATTACTTAAGACATCCAGCTTATAGAGACTATCCTGTTGTTGGTGTTAACTGGCTTCAAGCAAATGATTTTTGTGCTTGGAGAACAGACAGAGTAAATGAAATTATTTTGATTAGAGAAGGACTTTTTGAGCATTATCCTAACCAAATTAATGAGGATAACTTCAACACCGAAGCATATTTGCTTGGTCAATATGAAAGTGGAAAAAGAGTTGATGGTATTCCTGATTTAGACCCAAACAAAGAATTTAGAAATGTAATTAAGGAAGATGGTATATTATTGCCTAAATATAGGCTGCCAACAGAAGCTGAGTGGGAATTTGCTGCTTATGGTTTAATTGGAAATACGATAGATGAATTAATTCCAGATAAAAAATTGTACCCATGGAATGGACATGCGGTTAGAAATTCTAACGAGA
>PCUH01000013.1:10048-12279 GCA_002770955.1 Flavobacteriales bacterium CG18_big_fil_WC_8_21_14_2_50_32_9
GGTAGAGGTGATAATATGGGAGTTGCTGGTAAGTTAAATGATAATGCTGATGTAACCGCTCCTGTTTATGCTTATTGGCCAAATGATTATGGTTTATACAACATGGCTGGAAATGTTAGCGAATGGGTAATGGATGTTTACAGACCGTTATCTTTGGAAGACAATGATGATTTTAGACCTTTTAGAGGAAATGTATATAAAACTAAAAAATTGGATGAAGATGGTTTGATTGATGAAAAATATGATGAGGTTGTAAAAGATTCAGTTACAGGTCAAATTATTGGATTACCTGGAAGGATTAAATACAGAGATGTAAATGAAAAAGATGATAATTTATTAGATAGAAGAAATTACAGACAAGCTGATAACATTGATTATTTAGATGGACATTGGGAATCTAGTATCTATTTTTCTGAAGTTGAGGCTGGAGCTATTGATTCTGACTTTGATGCAAATAACGGTCAAAAGCAAATGTATCAATTTGGTGCAACTTCATTGGTTAATGATAGAGCTAGAGTTTACAAAGGAGCTTCTTGGAGAGATAGAGCTTATTGGATGGTACCAGGAACAAGAAGGTATTTAACAGAAGAGCAATCTACTTCTTATATTGGCTTTAGATGTGCAATGACTAGAGTTGGTAGTCCAATAGGATTAGGATATTAACAGTAACTGTTTAACAAATAAAAAACCTTCATTCTTACAAATGAAGGTTTTTTTTTATGTTTGAATTATGGAAATAAGTGAACTTTATAAACTGTTTATAGAACATCCAGTTGTTTGTACAGACACTAGAAAAATAACTAAGAATTGCATTTTTTTTGCTTTAAAAGGCGAAAATTTTAATGGTAATCTTTTTGCCAAAAGTGCATTAGATTTAGGAGCTGCTTATGCAATAGTTGATGAAGTAGAAGTTGCAACACAACCTAACATAATCTATGTTAAAGATGCTTTAGTTGCATTGCAAGCATTAGCCAACTACCATCGTAAACAATTTAACATTCCTATTATTGCAATAACTGGTAGTAATGGGAAAACGACTACAAAAGAATTAATTAATGCTGTTTTATCAAAAAAGTATAAAACTGTAGCAACTACAGGAAATTTAAATAATCACATAGGAGTTCCATTAACAATTTTATCCATTACTAATTATTGTGAGGTTGCAATTATAGAGATGGGAGCTAATCACCCTAAAGAAATTGAGTTTTTATGTGCCATTGCCGAACCAAATTTTGGAATCATCACTAATATTGGAAAAGCTCATATTGAAGGTTTTGGAAGTTTTGAAGGCGTAATTAAAACAAAATCAGAATTATATCATTTCCTAAAAGTAAATAGCGGAACTTTATTTGTAAATATAGATGATGAATTATTGGTTGGGTTATCCAAAGATATGCAGCGTGTGTATTATGGCACTTCATCGGATTTTTGTAAAGCAACACTTCTTTCAAGTACGCCTGTATTGGAATTGGAATGGAAAGGAAGCAGAATTAAAACGCAACTTTATGGAACTTATAATTTCACTAATATTGTTGCGGCTATTTGCATAGGCACTTATTTTCAAGTTGATGACCATAAAATAATTGAAGCAATTTCTGAATATACTTCTACTAATAATCGTTCGCAATTGGTTAAATTGGAATCTAATTTATTTTATTTAGATGCTTACAATGCAAACCCATCAAGTATGAATGTTGCGATTGATACTTTTATTGATAATAGGGAACAAAACAAACTTATGATTTTAGGCGATATGTTGGAGCTTGGAGCAATTAGTGAAACAGAACACCAGCATATTATTGATAAAGTTTTACGCTCAAAAATAAAAACATTGTTTGTAGGTAAAAATTTTGGAGCTTTTAAAGGTAGTTATCAACCTAATATGATTTTCTTTCTTGAAAATTATAAACAAGCAGCTGATTGGATTTTCAATGAAAATATTTCTAATTTCAATATTTTAATTAAAGGCTCAAGAGGAATCCAGCTGGAAAAAATAGTAGAAATATTAAAGGAAAATTAAATGTAAGTTATTACTAAGTAGAAACCTTACTCTCTATATGGTTTGTCAATTTATACATAGTTGGTTTAAAACATATTAACCCGATTTATTCATGCAAAATCGAAGCAAATTGTATGAGTGTGCGAAGGGCTGTGGGAAGTAAAGCGGTTAATCCCTTCCGATAATTATCGGAATAGTAATACCCAAATTTGGGTTATTGAAAATAGCTAAA
>PCUH01000013.1:12343-26536 GCA_002770955.1 Flavobacteriales bacterium CG18_big_fil_WC_8_21_14_2_50_32_9
GTGAGCAAAGGGTATCGAAACATCTAACATTTCTGTAAAAATATCTTGTAAAATTAATTCAAATTCATATAAAATTTCTGTTGAAATTTCATTGTTTTTATCAAGGTTGAAAGGCATGAAGCCTGCACTTAATTTTCGGAATGAAATTATGCCTGTTTTTAAGTTTGATTGATTGTTATTTTCTAAGGTAATAGTTTTGGAGTATAAATAGGAATAAAATAAAACTTGGAAAGCTTTACTTGATGAAGAACTATCCATTAATTCATTTAATTCTTTTATTGCTAAATTTTTTGGTTCAACCAAACCAGTTTTATAATCAATAATTCGTGTAGTATTCTCACTAAAATCTATTCTATCGGCAATCCCTTTTAAATTAACAAGAAGTGTCTCTTTTTCTAATGACAAAGAAAGGACGAAATCCATTTTTTTCTCCAAAGCTATTATTGTTATGGGATAGGAAGTATTTCTAATAAAATCAATTTCGTTAGTTAAAAAAGTTTTAATGTAATTCTCTGCTACAGAAAAAATGATTAAATTTTTACCGTTGTTGAGTTCTGCATCACTAAATCCTTCGGAAAATACTTTTTTTGCTGTTTCAGGTAAGTTAAGTATCATTTGTTCAATATGTTCAACTTTAAGTGTAATACCAATAGTCTCTTTATACAGTAACTCTAATATTTTGTGTATATAACTACCAAAAGTTGTGTGTTCTATTGTTTCTTCAACTTGTTCACTTTCATATATTTGTAAAATATATTTATAATAAAAATCAAGCGGACAAGCCAAGTATGTATTCAGAGCCGAAGGAGATATTCCCTTTTTTAAAAGCATTTTAATGCCATTAATTATTTCGGGTGTTTTTTCAATAACTTCTGTTTTTAGTTCTGTTTTTATTGTAGAATAGTTTATTAGTTTTTTTGAAATGGAAATGTTTTCTTTTTTTGATAATTCATGCTCTATTTGAGTAACGAATCTACTTTGTTCTCCGCTTCCAAATTCATTAGTTTCGGTGTTGTAGAGTATGGAAACTGAAGAAGCATTTTGAATTAACCGATAAAAGTGATATGCATAAACAGCATCTTTTTCTTGATGTGTGGGTAATGCATATATTTTTTTTAAATCGTAAGGAATGAATGAGTTAAAAGATTTTCCTTTAGGTAATATATCTTCATTAGCTCCAATAATAATTACATTTTTAAAATCAATGTTTCTTGTTTCTAACATTCCCATAACTTGCAATCCCTGGAGTGGTTCACCATAGAGTTCTATGGAATAATTGTTCATCAATTGCTTGAATATTGAATAAAATCCTTTAATGCTTGATATGACAGGATAGTTGATTAATAATAATTCTAATTGATTAAATAATTTGGAAAATTGAAAAAGGTATTCTAATTCTAATTTAAAATTATCACTGGTATTATTTTTATTAACCTGATGAAAATAATTTTTTCCGTGAGTTATAAATTGTTGACAGTTAGTTATTATTGTTTTTGAATCAATACTTTCTGAAAATAATTGATGTGTAAGTGAATTAATAAACTGTAATTTATCATTATTAATAAAAACCCAATTGTGTTTAATAATGTGTTGTGAAATATCTTCGCAAGTAATTTCCCCAAATACGTTTTTTGCAAAGGGATGCTGCACTATTTTAAGTAAATCTGTATAATGATAAGTTAATTTATCTTTTTTACCATATCGTTCTCCATTAACTAATGCTGTAAAATAAATATCAAAAAAATTTGCAAGGGTGGTGTTTTTTAATGGATAACCCATAGTAACATTAACAGCTGTTATATTTTCAGGAATAGATTGCATAACAGGAACTAACATGTTTTCGTCTGCTAGTACAATAGCAGTATCTTTATAATTAGTAGTACTATCAATTTTTTTTAAGAGCGTAGGGATATACTTGGCCTGCCCAATATGTTGAGGAATACCAATTATTGAAATTTCTTTATCAGTTGTGTTAAATTTATCACTAATCCATTTAAAAGGTGTAAAGACTTCTTTATGTTGAAATTGTCTTAAAAACATGCCACTTTCTTGGAGTTCATCATTCAAATAATAGACATCGGCATCCCAAAGAATTTCTGCTTTTTTTTGGTTGATTAAAGTAGTGATTATTATTTCTTCGGCTTTGTTTAGTGCATTAAACCCAATAAAGAGTATTTTTTTCCATTTAATATTTTCTTCAATAAATTTTTCAGGATGAGTAGCAATTTCATCAGCTACTTTTCTGAATGCCATTCCCTGATAAGAACATTGTTTGGATTCGAGATGAGTATGAAATTGTTTATAAATTGATCCTATTTGTTTCCAGAACTTGATGTATTGAGATTGTAATTCAGTAATTTCTTTTTCACCTAAATTCCATATCTCTAAGGCTCTTATCTCGTTGATGTGTTTAAAAAATGGTTCAGTTGGAATTAAATATCTATCAATTTCATTAAAATCATGGATTAGAATTTGCCCCCACTTACTAAATTCTTCAAAAGGTTCAGGTTCTTTTGTGATTTGCTTGTAGCATTCAAAAAGTTCAAACAATTGAAATGTATTATCAATAATTTCTGTTTTTGATAAGGTTTCAATAAAATCTTCAGCTCCCATAATTTCTGGTAGCCAAATAGGAGCATCAATAAGTTTACTTAGTTCTTGCTTTAAAAACAAACCTGCACGTTTATTAGGTAAAACAATAGCTATTTGTTCTAACTCATCGTTATAATTATGAAGTAAGTATTGAGCTGTTTTTGTTAAAAAAGATGACATTATTTACAAAAGTTTATTTAGTGCTGTTTTTGGCATTTTTATATGCATCAAAGCGTTCGTGAATTTTTTTGTGTAGTTCAAATTCTGAAGCATTTAAAATAAAATAAACAGAAAACTCACAATAGTTTATAAAATCAATGGCTTCTTCTTTTGTTTCAATAGAAGTTATTTTTTGGATTATTGCTGGACTAAATCGTTCATTAATTTTTTCCTCTTTTTTATCTTTTTCAAGCAGTTCTAAGTATTTTTTTTTGTCTATCATATATTTGTTAAACATACCAATTAAAGAAGAAATTGCACCTGAAATTATTATCCCCTGATTTGCACTATAGTAATAAGCCATCATTTCTTCTTTTGAGAGATAGATACTTTGATTAATTGCTGCAGGGTCTTCCACTCTTAAATTAATAAATGCTTCTTTAAAAGATTCGTAATCTTTATAGGGTAATACATTAAAACTTTCTAATTCGTAAGTAGCTTTTTTTAATAAAATTATAAAATAGGAATTTTTAACAATATGTTTGTACGGAAGGTATCCGATTGAAGAAACAACTAATGTGTCATTTTTTTTTGCAGCAATAATAAAACTTCCATTTTCTTTAGAAACCACACCATAATTGGTTGTTTTGTTAATCACATGAACACTCGAAATAGGTGTTGAATCTGATAAGTTTAATACAACCCCGCTGAATATTTCTTTTAGCTGAGCATTGGAATGTAAAAAAAAGAGCAAAAACAAAAGGAAAAATATATATTTTAAGTATCTGAAATTCATAAAGTTGAAAGTTTGTAAAATCTTCAAAGGTGAATGGTGAATGGTGAATGGTCAATGGTGAAAGGTCAATTGTAAATCGTCAATCGCCTATCGTAAATCGTAATTCGTTAATCGTAAATCGTAAATCGTAAATCGTAATTCGTCAATCGTAAATAATTATTGCACTACTTTTTTTCTCTTTTTTTAAAAATGATTTTATAGTAAGTTCCTTTTTTGTCAAGGTGTGTTATTTCTCCATCAACTTGGCTTACAAATACTTTGATTAGTTCCATTCCAAGTGTTTCATCATCTTTTTCTAACAGTCCTTGTTTCATTCCAATACCGTCATCACCAATAATCAGTTCATATTCATCATGTTCTTTTTGCTTTAGATATATAGAAATAGTTCCTGATGGCTTATTAACAAAAGCGTACTTGAGAGTGTTTGAAATAATTTCATTAAGTAAAAGTCCGATAGGAATCAATGTGTCAATTCCAAATTTAATAGGTTTAATTTGTAAGTCTAAACGAATGTCTTTATTTATTGAATAAGTTGAAATTAAGTCTTTGGTTAAAGCCAAAATATAATCTTCAAAATCAATTTTAGATAAATCGCCCGACTGATACATTTTTTCGTGAATTAATGCCATAGATCTAATTCTGTTTTGTGCTTCTCCAAAAAGGGCTAGTGCATTTTTGTCTTTAGTATAACTAGATTGTATGCTTAATAAACTATTAATTACTTGCATGTTGTTTTTTACTCTGTGATGAATTTCTTTTAACAAAACTTCTTTTTCATCACGTTGTTTTTCAATAACAAGGGTTCGTTCTTTTACCTTAAACTCGAGCTCTCTACTTATTTCTAGTTGTCTTTTTTCTTTTATTGAGGATATTTTAAAAACGCTATAAAAAATTATAATTGTAGCAAGAATATAAAACCACCAAGTTTTCCAGAATGGAGGATTTATTGAAAAAGAAAATGTTGCAGGTTCTTGATTCCAAACACCATCATTGTTTCTTGATTTTACCTTAAATATATAATTTCCTGGAGGAAGGTTAGAATACGTAGCAACATCCTTTGTTGTAGCTGGTATCCAGTTCTCATCAAACCCTTCTAAAATAAAGCTATACTTAATTCCTTTTGGCTGGGTTAGATTTATTGAATTAAACTCGAATGAAAGGTGATTTTGGTTGTGATTTAGTTCAATATCGATAGGAAGATTATCCCATTTAGTAAGGTTTTGTGTAAATTTCAACCAATCTACAGGTTCAAAAAATAACTTTACGTTTGTGATATATGTTTTTGATTCAAATACATTTTCTCTATCATCAGAAGGATTGTATTTTATTAATCCTTTAACAGTACCTATCCATAAATTATTTTTTTCATCCTCATAAATAGCTCTGCTATTGCACTCAATACCTACAAATCCTTCTTTAAAACCATAATTTTTTATAGCATCAATTTGTCCATAACTATTGAAATTTATTTTGTCAATTCCGTTGTTTGTTCCCACCCACAAATTGCCTCGTTTATTAAAATGAACCAAATAGATTACATCAGAGGATAATCCATTTTTTGTTGTAAATGATTTAAAATCAATACCATCATATCTTGTTAAACACCTGTCTGTTCCAAACCAAATAATTCCATATTTGTCTTCGGTTATACTACTAATATATGGGTTGCAGAGTTTTGAACTTGGAAATGCAATAAATGTTTCATTAGTTAATTTGTTAATACCATTTCCTGTTCCTATCCAAATGTTTTCTTTAGAGTCTTCGAAGAGCGAATGAATATAGTTATGAGATAGACCATTTTTTGTAGTATAGATTTTAAATGTTTTGAAATCATATTTAACCAAACCACCTCCGTTAGTTCCTATCCATAAATTTCCTTTAACATCTATCAACAATGATTTCGTTTGGTTAGAGGGTAACCCGTCACTAGTTGTATAATTTTTAAAAATTCCATTGGTATATTTTGTAAGTCCGTTATTTGTTGCGAACCATAAGTTTCCTTTTTCATCTTTTACAATTGCTTTAACATTGTTGCTACCCAAACCATCTTTTTCTTTGTAGTGAAAAGAATTTTTTCCATCATATTTAAACACACCATCGTCTGAAGTAACCACCCACACATTACCATCATTATCATGGCTGATTCCAAAAATGTTATTTTTATTTAACCCGTTTATATTGTCATAATAGGTAAATGCAGAAAGGTTTAATTTAATTAATCCAGCTCCATTCGATCCTATCCATAAATTACCATTTCTATCTTTGTGCAACAAATTAATTTCATTGGTTTCTAATCCATTTTCTTTTGATATATGAATAAGCTGATTTAAGGGATTAAGGCGAAATATTCCATTCTTTTTTGTCGAAAACAAAATGTTTTTATCGTCATCTTTAATAATGGATGTGATAGATAAATTTTCATATATGGGTTCTATTTCTAATTGTGCATTTTTTGAAATACTTCCGCTTATTATTTTATAAATACCTTTATCTTTAAAACCGATGTAATAATCTCCATCATTATCAGTCAGAAATGCGGTAACATCATTTGATGGTAAATTATTTTCTATATTAAAAAATAGCGTGTCTTTGTCGTTTATTTTAATAAGACCTTCAGTTGAACCTATCCAAATGTTCCCTTTTTTATCTGAATTAATAAAATTTACTGAGTGTGAAAATTTTTTGTTAGCGGGCTTATTAAAAAAGCCATTTTCATAAATGATAATTCCAGAATCATTTCCCAACCAAATTCTATTTTTTGTATCAATAAAAATAGCATGGTTATTTATTGAGTTTAATCCATCATTTTCTGATAAAGTAATCATTTTTCTACCATTAAATTTCGAGAGCCCTCCCCAAGTAGATGTGAACCACATATTGCCTTCATTGTCCTCGGCTATTCCTGTAACAATATTTCCTGCCAAACCATTTCTTTCAGAATAACAAATAAATTCTTTGCCATCAAATTGGGCAACACCTCCACCAGCTGTTGCTACCCATAAATAACCTCTAGAATCGTTATAAATAGCAGTAACGGAAGATTGAGGAAGACCTTCAGGAACATTAAAGTAAGAAAAATTAAAAGATTGGGCAATGAGGTAATTGCTGAAACAACTCAGGTAAAATAACGCTAAAAAAAGATATTTAATGGTATGAATTTTCAATTGAGTTTGTTTGGTTACAATAATAATGATAAAAAACTGAAAATAATTGTTAAAAATTGATAATTATAAAATTATAGCTATTTTGTTTTTAGATAACCGCTTTGTATTAAAAGAGAAACTATTTTTTCTTTAAATTCACCCTGAATTATAATTTCGTTGTTTTTTGCACTCCCTCCAACACCACATTTCGATTTCAATTCTTTGGCTATTTCTTCTAAATCTTCTTTTTTTCCAACGAAACCAGTAATTAAAGTAACTGATTTCCCCTTTCGCTGTTTACGGTCAATAGTTACTTTTAGTTGCTGTTTTTCTTTTGAAAGTGTTTCTACATCTTCGTTTTCCTCTTCAAATTCAAAATTTGGATTGGTTGAATAAACTATGTTGTTTTTACTCATGGCACAAGAATATTTAATGATTTATGATTAATTTTTATTGTTAAATCTGTATCGAGCAAATAAGGTTCTCCATCTATATGTAATTCTTTTTTAGGGGAATGAATGGTAATGTTTTTACCTTTCAACACTGTTACAAACTTAAATGTATCGAATTTTTTAGTGAACATTTTATATGCAAAAGCAAAGGAGTAAATCAAAGGGAATTTCTTTAAAATAATAATCCGTAAGAATCCATCATCAATTACAGAATTTGGAGATATGAAAGCATTATTACCATATTGATTTGAATTTGCAAAGGTAATTAGAAGTGCTTTTTGTTGCGATTTTTCTCCATCTACAATAATCGTATAATTTGCCTCATCATAATTAAAATATTCTTTTATGGTAATTTTTAAATATGACCAAAAACCTCTTTTTTTGGCAGTTGCAAATTTCCAACCTATATGAGCATCAAAGCCAGCACCAGCCGTTCCTAAAAAATGAATGTCATTTACTGTTGCTGTGTCTATGCGTTTATTTTTTTTGTTGTTAATGATTTCAATAGCATTTTTTATGTTGGTAGATATTTTTAAATGCCTAGCCAATCCATTCCCAGAACCTGTTGGAATAATTGCTAATATTTTTTCTGTTCCTATAATTGCTGAAGCAATTTCATTCACTGTTCCATCGCCACCAACGGCAACTATTATATCAAAATTTTGTACTTCATTTTTTGATATTTCAATGGCGTGTTTTGCTTTTTGTGTATAAATTATAGTGTAATCGAAAATTTCTTTATTAAGGTGTTGTTCAATAAGTTTTTCTACAATTTTTTGCTTTCCTGTTCCAGAAATTGGGTTGATGATAAAAAGTATGTTGGATTTAGTAATCATTTTCACTAGAGATTCAAGAAATCTTATTTCTTTGGAAAATTGTTTATGCTTAGTTGGTTAAAAATCAAACGATTGTTGTATTGTTGAATAATTGCTTTTATTTTCCGCTCCAACTTGTTTTTTAAAATAATTTCTTCTTTTGTTAACATAGAAGGTTGAAGTATTAAATTCGTTTGTAATAAAACATCTTCTTTAATATTATAAAAATTAGTAACAGTTTCTCCATCATAAAATAAAAGATAATTTTCGGAAAATAATTGATAAACTTCATTGATGTAATTAATTGAAAACGATTCGTTATTTGATGAATTGAAAATGTTCTTGCCAAATGTTATTAATTTAGTGTTAATACCCAGCAAACCCAAAACGGAAGGGGTAAGGTCTATTTGATTGTATATTTCATTATAGGTTCCTTTTAATTGTTGGGAAGGGTCATAAAAAAATATAGGTATTGCAAATCGTCCTAATGGAGTGTTATATTTTGGTGCAATTGAATGCGTGGAATGATCAGCCACAAAAACAAATAAGGTATTGCTAAACCAAGGCATTTTTTGTGCAGTTTCAAAAAATTTTTTTAACGCATAATCAGTATAACCAATAACTTTGTGCATCCCCATTAATCCCTCGGGGAATTTCCCAATATATTCTTTAGGAATAGTATAAGGGTGATGCGATGAAATTGTGAAAATGGAACTAAAAAATGGTGCTTTTTTTTGATTGAGTTCTTTTGCATAATACTGTAGATATGGTTCATCAAAAACTCCCCAAAGTCCGTCATAGTCCTTTTCTTTGTCTTTTTCAGGATATTCGTTCAATCCATAATAATCAGTAACACCAGCTATCTTAGAAAAAGCATCAAAACCCATTGTTCCATTTGTTCCCGCATGATAAAAGGAAGTGTTATAACCATTTTCTTTTAGCAATTGAGGTAATCCGGTAATAGAATTTCCAGCATAATTAGAAACAACAAAAGGAGTTGCCATCAATTGAGGAATTCCTGTTAAAATAGAGGGTAGTGATTCTATTGATTTTTGACCATTTGCGTAGGCATTGGTAAACACAAATCCGTCTTTCATCAGTGAATCTAAAAAAGGGGTGTATCCATTCCCATCATTTAAAAAACCAACATATTCTTTTGCTAAACTTTCAATTATGATAAAAACCACATTTTTATTTTTCAACATACCATTTCCTTCAATAGTAACTTCAGGATTAAAAATAGTTGAAACTTCTTCGTCTGAAAAATAGTGCAAAACCTCAGCTTTTTCTTTTACTAATGTTTTTAAAACGGTAAAGGGTGTGTTCAGTACAAGAGACGTGTTTTGAGCAATAGTGAATTGACCTGCACTGACAATGCTAAGCGGACGAAGTTGAATACCACCTCTTATTCCAATGATTAATAAACCTATAGTTAGAACAAAAATACTGGACTGAATAAGGTAGTTTTTTCTTACATAAGGATAAAACATTCCCTTATAGCGGCAATATTTTTTATAGATATACCATGAGCCCCAAATTAAAAATGCCAACAAAATGTAGTCATACCAAAAATCAAGAATGTAATTGGGTAACAATTTGATGAAATCTGCACCTCCACCAACACCTATCATGCTAAATAAATCAGTAGTTGTTCGTTTTAATGTGAAATCAAAATATGCAACATCAACTAGGTTTAAAACTATTGCTATTGAATTAGATGTATAAAATAAAATGGCAAGCGTTCGTTGGTATTTTCTAAAACTTCTAAATGAAAAAGGAATAATAGATAGGATAATAAAAGGCAGATACAAATAAGAAATGGCAACAGCATCGAACCGAATTCCATAAATGAAATCGGTTATGGAAACATTTGTAAAATGTTCCGCATTAACAATATAAAAGAAAATTCGACATAACATAAAAACCAAAAATGCCAATCCAATTCTTTTAAAAAATGGAATAATGTGTGAGAGGTAATTAGGCATTTTTTTGATTAAGGATTAACGATTTTATGAATTTATAGCAAATTATATATTTAGTTGTTAAAACCACAATCGTCACAATCATGTTTTTTTCTCTTAATTATGTACTTATAAATTAAATAAAATAGAGCAACACAAACAATAAAAGCAACAATAATAGCTTGTAGATTCATTTTTTTAAGTTAGAAGTAAAACAAATTAGTAAGACTAATTTTATTCATAAATAAGCAGCGAAGTTACACAAATTCAATTAATTTTGGCATTTCTAAAAAATAGCCAATAACACATGAAATTTAACCGAAGAAAATATACCAATGAGCAATTAATTCAGCTTTATAAAGCACTTTTAATACCTCGTTTGATAGAGGAAAAAATGCTGATTTTATTACGTCAGGGTAGAATTTCTAAATGGTTTTCAGGAATAGGGCAAGAGGCAATTTCTGTAGGAGCAACTTTAGCTCTCAATAAAGATGAATACATTTTACCTATGCATCGAAATTTGGGTGTTTTTACAGGTCGAGATATACCTTTGAACCGTTTGTTTTCTCAATTTCAAGGGAAAATGAATGGGTTTACAAAAGGTAGAGATCGTTCATTTCATTTTGGAACACAAGAATTTAAAATTGTAGGAATGATTTCTCATCTTGGTCCACAAATGGGCGTTGCTGATGGAATTGCTTTAGGTAAAAAACTTAATAATGAAGAAAAAGCAACTTTGGTTTTTACGGGTGATGGTGGTGCTAGCGAAGGAGATTTTCATGAAGCAATTAATACGGCTGCCGTATGGCAACTACCCGTAATTTTTTTAGTGGAAAATAATGGATATGGATTATCTACACCATCAAGTGAACAATTTATTTGCAAAAACTTTGTGGACAAAGGAATTGGCTATGGAATTGAAACCGAATTAATTGATGGGAATAATGTATTAGAGGTGTATCATAAAATTAGTCAAATCGCTGAATCCATTCGTAAAAAACCAAGACCTGTTTTAGTGGAAGCCCTTACATTCAGAATGCGTGGACACGAAGAAGCCTCAGGAACAAAATATGTTCCTCAGGAATTAGTGACCGAGTGGCAGCAAAAAGATCCTGTGGTCAATTATGAAAACTATTTAGTAGAAGAAAAAGTGTTGGATGATGCTAAAATTGAAATTAGTAAAGCAGAAATTAAAGCTGAAATAAATTCCGAATGGGAAAAAGCATTTAATGAACCAAAAATTATTGCAGATATGCAAACAGAGTTAAACGATGTGTATGCTCCTTTTGCTTTTTCAGAAACAAAACCTACTTCCGAAAAAAAATCGGAAAAACGGTTGATTGATGCTATTTCAGATGGATTAAGACAAAGTATGGAAAAACATCAAAACTTGGTGTTGATGGGACAAGACATAGCGGATTATGGTGGTGTTTTTAAGATTACTGATGGTTTTGTTGCCCTTTTTGGAAAAGATAGGGTTCGGAATACGCCTCTTTGCGAATCAGCAATTTTAGGAGCTGGTTTGGGACTTTCCATAAACGGACAAAAAGCAATGGTAGAAATGCAGTTTGCCGATTTTGTGAGTGAAGGTATGACGCAAATTTGCAACAATTTAGCAAAAACACATTATCGTTGGCAACAACATGCCGATGTAGTGGTACGTATGCCCACCGGAGGAGGTATGGCTGCAGGTCCTTTTCATTCGCAAAGCAATGAAGCTTGGTTTACGCAAGTGCCAGGATTAAAAATAGTTTATCCAGCTTTTCCTTATGATGCTAAAGGCTTGTTAAATACTGCTTTTGAAGACCCAAATCCAGTAATGTATTTTGAGCATAAAGGGTTGTACAGAAGCATCTCACAAGAAATTCCAGACGATTACTATACCATTCCTTTTGGAAAAGCAAGTTTAGTGAGAGAAGGTGAACAAGTAACTATTGTAACTTACGGAATGGGTGTGCATTGGGCATTGGAAACCTTAAACGAAAGTCCAGAAATTTCAGCCGATTTAATAGATTTAAGAACTTTAGTACCTTTGGATACAGAAACTATTTTTAATTCAGTAAAAAAGACGAATAAAGCACTAATTTTACACGAAGCTACCATGTTCAACGGAATTGGAGGCGAATTAAGTGCTCTGATTACAGAAAATTGTTTTGAGTATTTAGATGCTCCTGTTAAAAGAGTAGCAAGTATCGATACACCTGTTCCTTTTATAGGAGAATTAGAACAAAACTTTATGCCCAAAGAACGATTTAAAACAGCATTGAAAGAATTGGTGCTGATGTGAAAAATTTGAAAACCTTCGCTCACCCTTAATCCCTAAAGGAGACCTGCCCACTTGGTAGTAGTGGTAGCGTAGGCTCTCCCCTTTAGGGGTTGGGGGTAGCGTAGGAAATGCGATGGCAACATAACGAAAGTATAAGTTAATTAAATAAACGATGATAAAATATAGCAACACAGTAGAAAGAACAATGTTTTACGGAGCAAAACCGATTATTTTTGAGAGAGCAAAAGTGTTGAGGGAAAATCCAACAATAGCAGAGATAGCTTTATGGGATATTTTAAAAAAGAATCAAATGCTGGGCTTGCGTTTTAAACAGCAGCATCCAATTAATATTTTTATTGCTGACTTTTATTGTCATGCTATTAAATTGGTTATAGAAGTAGATGGAGGAATACATGATACCGAAGACAATAAAGATTATGACCAAAACCGAACTGACGAATTAAAAAACTATGGAATTACAGTTATTAGGTTTAGTAATGAAGAAGTTTTAAAAAATAGTGTTGATGTAAAGAATATAATTGAGGTAGAATGTAAAAAACTTTTAGAAATTTAAAGCCCACACACACCCTTAATCCCTAGAGGGAGCCTACGCAGGTACTCCTCTTTAGGGATTGAGGGTAGCAGGGGTAGGGGTGTGTGAAAAAATAAAAAAATAACTTGAGAACTTTAAACTAAACAATAAACAATATGAAATTTTTTATAGACACAGCAAACTTAGACCAAATTAAAGAAGCACAAGATTTAGGTGTTTTGGATGGTGTAACAACAAACCCATCCTTAATGGCAAAAGAAGGAATAACAGGATATGATAATATTATGAAACATTATAAATCCATCTGTGATATTGTGGATGGAGATGTGAGTGCTGAAGTAATTGCAACCGACTTTGAAGGTATGATAAAAGAAGGAGAGTTTTTAGCATCGCTGCATCCTCAAATTGTTGTTAAAGTACCTGCAACAAAAGAAGGCATAAAAGCCATTAAATATTTTTCTTCTAAAGGAATAAGAACGAACTGCACACTCATATTTTCGGCAGGTCAGGCATTGTTAGCAGCAAAAGCAGGTGCTACTTATGTTTCACCTTTTGTTGGAAGATTAGATGATATTTCAACCAATGGAATTCATTTAATTGCAGAAATTCGATTGATTTATGATAATTATGGTTACGAAACAGAAATATTAGCGGCTTCTGTTCGACATACCATGCATATTTTGCAATGTGCTCAAATAGGAGCAGATGTTGTTACCAGTCCATTGAGTGCAATTATGGGACTATTGAAACATCCGCTAACAGATAGTGGATTGGCTCAGTTTTTAGCCGACCACGCTAAGGGGAATAAGTAAGGTGTTATTAGTTAGGTGTTGGTAGTTAGTAGCTAACGTCATTCTGAACGAAATCCCGAAAGCTCCTGATAGTTCCGATAGCTATCGAAATCGGGACGGGATGAAGTGAAAGAATCTCTAATGTCTAATCTCTAATGTCTAATGACTAATGGCTAATCTCTAATCTATAAAATCAATGCTAATAAAAATTTACCCAGAAAATCCTGACGAAAAAAGAATACAACAAGCAGTTGAGGTATTAAAAAAAGGTGGTTTAATTGTTTATCCTACCGATTCGGTTTATGCAATAGGTTGTGATATGACGAACAGAAGAGCAGCAGAAAAAATGGCACAACTCAAAGGAATAAAATTAGAAGAAGCCAATTTTTCGTTAATATGCTATGATTTGAGCAATATTTCAGAATACACCGTTCAGTTTGGAACTAACCTTTATAAAATGATGAAAAGAGCCCTACCTGGTCCTTATACCTTTATTTTAAATGCCAATAAAAATATTCCAAAGTTGTTTCAGTCTAAAAAACAAACCATAGGTATTCGTGTGCCGGATAACAACATTGCCCGAACAATTGTGAATCAATTAGGAAATCCTATGTTGTCCACTTCTGTGCGCGATGATGATGAAATTTTGGAATACACTACCGACC
>PCUH01000013.1:26583-27726 GCA_002770955.1 Flavobacteriales bacterium CG18_big_fil_WC_8_21_14_2_50_32_9
ATGATGAAATTTTGGAATACACTACCGACCCAGAGTTAATTCACGAGCGTTATGACGGACAGGTGGATTTAGTAATAGATGGAGGCTATGGAAACAACGAAGCATCAACAGTAATAGATTGCACAGGAGAAACACCAGAAATTCTTCGACAAGGAATTGGCGAAGTTGATTTTTAAGTGAAACTTACCTGCAAAGTCAAAACAAAAATACTGCAAAAATAACTACCTTTGTAATATGAATAAATGGACAAAATTAAGTATAGAATACGCAAATCAAAGGTCTTATTTAGACGACTTGTTTCAAGTTTACCCTACCATTCCAGAAGGAATAAGGGGAATTGATGAGAATATTTGGGCAGAAGTTGAAAAATCATTCAATAAGAAAGATAATGATTTATTGATAAGGCAACTATTGAAGTTTGACCTGTTTCCTATAAAAGACAGTTACATTGCCTATCTAAAAAGAGATGGTTCTGCCATTGACAGAAATCCAAGAACGATAAATCGAATCTGTGGGCGACTTTATGAAATGGGACTTGATAAGATTTTTGAGAGATGCAGTGAACCTAAGGAAACAAATAGACAAATTGGTCCTATGTTTCGCGATTGGCTAAAAAGAAAATCTCTAGGAATAGAACCAGTTTCTTTGGAAGAATTTTTGATCAATGACAAAGACGCAATTTTAGATGCGGGGGATAATGCAATGATGAACTTTGCAAAAGATTATTTGGGCTATAATCACAACAAAGGATTAGATTTTGTTGGTCGATTTAACAATCAATTTGTAATTGGTGAAGCTAAATTTTTAACCGACTTTGGTGGACACCAAAATGCTCAATTCAATGATGCAATTAGCACCATTCAAGCAAAAGGTGTAAAAGCTGTGAAAATTGCCATTCTTGACGGTGTTTTATTTATTGAAGGGAAAAATAAAATGTATAAGTCAATTACGGAGACCTACAAAGATTACAACATAATGAGTGCTCTTGTATTAAGGGAGTTTCTTTATCAATTGTAATAAAACGAAAATCATGAACATAATAAAATCTTTGTGAATAAATTTAATCAAATGAAAAACTTACTTATAAAATCTGATAATATTAAAGGATTGAATTATTTGCTGAACGAAAGAGATTTAAAAGGT
>PCUH01000013.1:27747-29194 GCA_002770955.1 Flavobacteriales bacterium CG18_big_fil_WC_8_21_14_2_50_32_9
GCTGATTTTATTAAAAGAATTGATGTCTGAACAAGGTTCCATCTATTTACATATTGACTATAAAATAGGTCATTATGTTAAAATAGTAATGGATGAAGTTTTCGGAATAGAAAATTTCAGAAATGATATTACAAGAATAAAATGTAATCCAAAAAATTTCAACAGACTAGGTTATGGAAATCTAAAAGATTTAATTCTTTTTTACACAAAATCTAGTAATCCAATTTGGAACGAACCAAGAGAAAAATATACAGAAAAAGATTTTGAAAAACTTTTTCCTAAAATGGATAAGCAAGGAAGAAGATATACAACCGTACCTATTCACGCACCAGGCGAGACAGAAAACGGCAAATCAAATAAGCCTTTTAAAGGTGTTTTACCACCCAAAGGAAGACATTGGAGAACAGATGTCGAAACATTAGCACAATGGGATAAAGATGGATTAATAGAATGGTCTTCAACTGGAAATCCTAGAAAAATAATTTTCGCAGACGAAAGAGAAGGTAAAAGAGTTCAAGATATTTGGGAATTTAAAGACCCACAATATCCAACTTATCCAACAGAGAAAAATCCTGATTTGTTGGATTTAATAATTCGTACTTCTTCAAGTGAAAACAGTATTGTCCTTGACTGTTTCTGTGGCTCAGGAACAACTTTAAAATCTGCTCAAACTAATGGCAGAAAATGGATTGGAATTGATCAGTCAGTCTTCGCAATTAAGGCAACAAAAAACAAACTTGAATCAGTTGAAGGAGATCTTTTTGTTGCTAAACCAGATTATGAATTTGAAGAGTTAGAAGAAAGCCCAGCTGCTAACAGCTTATGATATTTACAACAAGACCATATCTTAAATATCTTCTGCCAAGTATTATTATTTTTGGAACAGGTTTAATAGTATTTTTATTTCAAGGTTTTGAAGGAAAAACAGATGAACAACAAAAAGTATTGGTATGGATGACAGTATTAGTTGTTTTCTTTTTTATAGGGTTACCTTTTTTTGCATTTAAGTATCTGAAAATAATTGAATATAAAAATAGTGCTTGGATTATAAAGTATCCATTTTTATACAAAGAAAAAAGGTTTGAAAAAAAAAATGTTAAGAAAATTGAAATTATTGAAAACATATCCGCTCAAAATTTACCTAATCATACTCAAATAAATATACTATTTAACGATGAGACAAGTGTGTTTATAAATTCTTTAGAGCTAAAAAATTTCAAAAGAATAAGACAATTGCTAGATAAAGATTTTAAAGGGCTAATTCAAGTTAAAGATTTTTTTAGCTTGAGGTGATTATAAATAACAAAAATCAATTTTAGTTTTGCTTCTGAATTTGCTATTAAAATTCTTCTAAACTTCAACTTTAATACATTAATTTTACCTTCTAAATTTAAAATATAAAAAAATGAGTTTATTAGTTATAGGAACAGTTGCTTTTGATGCAATT
>PCUH01000275.1:0-239 GCA_002770955.1 Flavobacteriales bacterium CG18_big_fil_WC_8_21_14_2_50_32_9
CAATCGCACTGTTTCACCTACTTTCACACTATTGGTATTTAGTTGAGCATCTACATCCACATTACATTCTTTAGAAGATAATGGCAAGGTAGTATTGTAATCAATACTCATGGTATATGGAAGGGCATTTTTAGTGTCTTTATAACGGATTTCAATTTTTTGATTGCCTGTTTTTAAGTGTTTTTCCAACCCTTCGAAAGCAATGGCATTTTTTTCTCCCGCTTCATATTTTTTAGAAG
>PCUH01000275.1:320-2231 GCA_002770955.1 Flavobacteriales bacterium CG18_big_fil_WC_8_21_14_2_50_32_9
CTTTAAGAGCTAACACTGTCCCTTGTGTAGAACCAAAACTTCCACTACCCGATCTTGAGGAAACTAAAAACTCTGCTGCTTTGGTAATGGCTGCCATATCTTTTTTATCTGATTTTAACATGGCTAACATCGCTATAGCTGTTGTTTCTACTTTCAAAGAAACGCCTCCCGAACGAGTAATAGAATGATTGGCATTCCAACTTCCATCTTTTTCTTGCAATTTCAATAATGATTTCAACACATTTTCAGCTCTTTTATCTTTATAGTTAAACAAAGTATTCGTCATTAAAGCTAATTGATACGCATCGTTTGAAGCAGTTGAAGAGGTATATGCTGCTTCCAACTCTTTGCTTATTTCTGCATAATTCGCTTCCGAAAGTGCATACACAATGTACGCATTGGTAACTTCTTCGCTGGCTCTACCAAATTGATCTAACGCTTTTGGATTTTTCTTAAAACCACCATTTCCATCTTTTCTACTCATCAGCCATTTTGAAGTTCTTTTCACCATTTCATTGCTCACATCGGCATATACATGTTTCATATCATTAAACTGCATCAATCCATAAGCAGTCAATGCTTCGTGTCCTGGTGATGAACCAAACCATTCGTAACCATTTTCTTTGGTTTCGTAAGAAGTTAATCTTTTGTAACCTCTGTCTAATTTTTGGTCAATACTGGCAAACAATTCTGGATTATCCGTTCCTGTTTCTTTCATATAACTCATAGCCATAATGTTAGGATAATTACTCATAGAAGTCTGTTCAAAACATCCTGAAGGCTCTCTAATAATGCTTTCTATTCCTTTCATTAAATCATTCACTACATTTGGATAAGCTGTTAAGGATGCTTGTAAAGAACCATCTACCACATCTGAAAGTGACACACTATATGTTTTACTTAAATCTTGCCCTGAAAAAGCAATAGACACAGGAAATCCTTTTGGTCCAATTTTGATAGGTTGCACAAAAGCATCTTTCAATCCACTGGCTTTAAAACTAATTTCTAAGTTGTCTTCGCCTATTTCATTCAGTACTTCGTAGTTTAAATAAATGGTTTTTGTGCTATTGGCAGCCAACATTTGGTTTCCATTTTCGGAATTTAATACTTTAAACCCTTTAGGCGATTTTACCATTAAATTACCTACCACATTTTTGTTGGTGGTATTTTTTAAAGTAAGTGGAATTTCTATTTTATCGCCAAAAACTACTTGTGAAGGTACTTTAACTGTCATAGAAAATGGCAGTTTTGTAAAGAGTGTGTATTCAGCTCTACCAATCATACCAACTCCAACTCCTTCTACTATAGTTCTAAAAGAAGTTACTTCGTCACTGTTATAGAATTCTACAGTAGCTAAACCATTGTTGCCTACTTCAATATTTCCATCCCAAAAAATAGTAGAACGAAAGTCTGTTCTTACTTCCACTTCTTGATTATTGGTATAATTAGGAGCTGTAAATTCTCTAGCTCTATAATAAGTAACATTGGGGATGATTTTTTTCTCTTGAGCAAGCAATTGATTGGCAAATCCCATTCCTTGAGCATTCCCAACAATTTCTACTTCATCACCTTGTTCGGCATCTCTATCATCATTGTTGGCTAATTCTTTTTTATCTTTTTGTTTATTTTCTTCTTTCTCAACTTTTTTAAAGTTATCGGCTTTTGGCATTGGTGCAACCGCAACAGCATCCATCACCATTTCTGCTTCTTCTATATTTACTTCATTCTGAATCAACACCATATCCATTGGGGCGGCAGGAAAATTATTATTTCCTGCTTTTTGTCTATTTCTTGGTGCTGATTGATAAGTTACTTCATTTTGTCCATATAAATACACTACATTGTTTTGAGTGTAGTTGTAAACCATAAAATTCTTATTCATAAAACCATTGGCTTCCACCTGAACAGAAA
>PCUH01000275.1:2271-3217 GCA_002770955.1 Flavobacteriales bacterium CG18_big_fil_WC_8_21_14_2_50_32_9
ATCAGCATCCGCTTTGTAACTTTTCTTTGTGGTTGGGTTTTTAAGCACTACACCTTTTATTGCTTTCCCTTGACTATCTAGCACTCTACCTTTTATTATTGCTTTTTCACCTTGAAATGCAATACCCGGAAAATCTTCGTTTATCACTTTTTCCCAAGTAAACCTTCTCCAACCATCTGTCATTAATAAATAATCTAAGGCTTCATCCGCTTTTGCTTCTTTATCATTAAAATAAAATTGAGGCTCTTCTACGTTGGTTTTCAAATCATTTTCTAACATCAACGAAGACAACATATTACTCGATTTATCATCAGCAAAACTTAACAGTTTATCATCCACCACCGCTAAAGAAAGATGAGCAGGCATAGGCAAGCCTCTTTCATCCGTTACTTCAATGTCCATTTTTACTTTTTCTCTCGGCAAGTATTGAGCTTTGTCCGTTTTTAAAGAAATGTTCAGTTTTTTGTCTTTATTTACAAAAACCAAACGCTCAGCTCTTTCAATATTTTTAGAATCGAATAAAGTAATTTGAGCTACTCCCATAGGAAAATCTATGGCAGGAATTTCAAATACATTTTTTCCTCTAGCAACATTTACTTCACTTGCAAAATAAATTTTGCCTCTCACCTGAGCACCTAGCGACATAGTTTCTGTTTCTGTAGATTGAATATTTATTTTTAATGTGGCTTCTTTTTTATTATCCACATGCATCGTCCAACCTCTTTTTAAGCTTTTGGGTAAGTCGTATTTTTTATCTATCCCTTTAGGATTAATAATTTGAGCATGGTACGTTTTACCAATTTTTGGCTCCAACTCAAACGCTCCCATTCCATTATGGAAACTCGAAAATTGAGCTACTGTATTTCCTTCATTATCTTTAACTACTCCTTCAATATCGGCAGGTTTTCCAAACTCATTCAATGCTTTAAAAGCTACATTAGAAATT
>PCUH01000280.1:0-147 GCA_002770955.1 Flavobacteriales bacterium CG18_big_fil_WC_8_21_14_2_50_32_9
AAATTTATCCTCACTGCCTGGATGAACAATTATAATGTTAGATGTACTCATAGCGATATATTTTTAAGAAATTAATTGCTGTTGTAAATTAGATTTTAAAATGAAAGCAGAAATTAAATCTTTAACAGTATCCTTTTGTTTATCATT
>PCUH01000280.1:173-3150 GCA_002770955.1 Flavobacteriales bacterium CG18_big_fil_WC_8_21_14_2_50_32_9
TAAGTAGTTCCCTATCTTTAATGGATTCTTGAGCGAAACTGTCTTGATTACCATAAACAAGTAAGTCAATAGAAACATGTAAAGTAGTTGCAATTTTTTCAGCAACCTCTAAAGATGGTACAGAAAGCCCCCTTTCATACCTTGAAAGATGAGTAACATGCACACCTATTTTTTTAGCCATTTCTTCCTGAGAGATACCCTCTTTGGCTCTTAATTCCTTTAACCGTTTAGCAAAATCTTCCATAGCAAAAATGATTTATTAACAGTCAAAAGTAAGTAAAAAACCCTAATTAATTGACGTTTTCAAATCATTTACGATTGAATTGTTGAAAAGTTTTATTATTTACAATAAAACAATCAAATTACATAAGCTAAGTTTGTAAGCATATTTGCTAAGTAAATAATTTATTAACAAAATCAGATGAAATGGAAATCTCTCAAATCAAACAACACTTAGAAATCACCCAAGTAGCAGCACAAATAGGCATAGTAATTAATCCAAGAACAGGGAGAGCATTATGTCCGTTCCATCCTGATAAAACACCGAGCTTACAATTTAGCAAAGAAAAGCAAATAGCCACCTGCTTTAGTTCCAATTGCACCGCAAGAACAATGGACGTAATTGGACTAACCCAAAAGAAGCTGCAAAAAACCACACACGAAACATTAAACTACTTATCAGAACTAGCAGGGGCGGTAGCACCGCCAAGCAATAAAAAAAATAAAGAACTAGAGCCAACACAATATAAAGACATAGCCACCCTAAAAAAAGTATTCAGCTACTTTGAAACCGCCTTTTTAGCAAGTAAACCCGCCAGAGATTACGCCACAAGCAGAAACCTAAACATCAAAACATTAACCATAGGCTACAATACAGGACTGTTTCATCACGGAAAAAACAAATACTTAGTAGAAAGCTCAGTACAACTTGGATTATTATTACCACACCATAACAGCGGAGGAAACTCTGTATTTGGCTTAGGAAGTTTAGTTTTTGCACTAAGAGACAAACAAAACCAAATAACAGGCTTGTATTATAGAGCAGTAGAACCAAGACCAAGCAAACTTAAAGGAAGAAACTATGAAAAACATCTGTACCTAAAAAACCGCTCAGGACTTTATCCCAATTATCCACAAGCAGCAACAACAACCCTAATCCTTACCGAAAGCATCATAGATGCAGCAACACTACTCCAACACAGAGAAATTACAAAAGACTATGAAATAGTGGCATTGTATGGAACAAACGGACTAACAGCAGAAATAAAACAAGCTATAACAGAACTAGAGCAATTAGAAGAAGTGATTTTGTTTTTAGATGGAGATGCAGCAGGACGAAAAGCAACAATAAATCACGGAACAACATTAAAAGAAATCTTGCCCAACATCAAAATATCAATAGTCAACACCTTAGAAAATGAGGACATCAACAGCATAGCACAAGGACATGAACCCAATATATTTTTAGACCTCCTGAAGAACCGAACCCCATTTTTTTATTCAACAGAAAAGCAACAAAAAACTTCAACTGAAGAAAAAAAGCAATCAACAGTTCCACAAACTTCAAACCTTGCACCTCAAACCTTAAACACAAGTAACCCCAACAACATTATTTACCCAACAGAAACAGCCACCTATTACATCAAAGGCGGAATAAGAAGAGATTTAGACAGTTTAAAAGTAACCTTAGTAATAGAACAGCCGAAAGCTACGGCAGGCAATTTAAAAAGCAGAAACAAATTGGATCTATACGAAGACAAACAAACCGAGAAAATAAGCCGAGAAGCAGCAGAAAAACTACAGCTAAGAGCCGATTTAATAGAACAAGACCTGAATATTTTAACCGATTTACTCGATAATTATAGAGAACAAGCAATGCCTATAGACAATAAAGACGAAAATAAGCAAGTAATAATACCCACCGTACAAAAAGAAAAATGTTTAGCCTTCCTCAAAAAGCCAAAACTACTAGAAAACATCAATGAACTCATAGGAAAATCAGGAGTAGTAGGCGAAATCAACAGCAGAATATTTTTATTTGGCATAGCCTCCACCTACAAAATGGAAAACACCCTACACGCTTTAATACAAGGAACATCAGGAAGCGGAAAAACCCACCTACTCGCAACAATAATGGACTTTATGCCACCAGAGGACACCATCAGTTTAACACGAGTAACAGAAAGCAGCTTTTATAACTATGGAGAATACGAACTACAAAACAAACTAATCGGCATGGAAGACTTTGACGGACTAGAAGAAAAAGCAGAATTAGCCTTTAGAGAACTGCAAAGCAAAGGAATGATAAGCAGCAGCACATCAGGAAAAAACGAACACACAGGACAAATAACAGGCTTTGTAAAAAAAGTGTTTGGCCCGATAGCTTCGCTAAGTGCCACCACTAAAGGAGAAATCTATGAGGATAACATGAGTAGATGTTTTTTACTCTCTGTAGATGAAAGCCTGGAACAAACACAAAGAATAATCAAATATCAGAATGAAAAAGCAGCCGGACTAATAGACACCACCAAAGAAAAAGAAATCCGGGAATTTTTAAGAAACTGTATGCGATTATTACAACCCTTAGAAGTAGTGAATCCCTTTGCCAATAAAATAGATTTACCCAATGAAGCCCAAAAAATAAGAAGATTAAACGACCTGTTCCAAAGCTATGTAAAGCAAATGACACTACTCAATCAATATCAGAGAAAAAAAGATGTACAAGGACGATTAATCACAGACAAAGAAGACCTAAAAATAGCCATAGCAATCATGTTTGATAGCATCATATTAAAAGTGGACGAGCTGGACGGTAGCCTAAGAGATTTTTATGAAAAGCTTAAAAAATATGTATTAGCAAAAGGCAAAGAATATGAATTTGAACAACGAGAAATCCGCCAAAGCTTTAGAATAAGCAAAACACAAATGCACCGCAATATTAATAGTTTATTAGAACTAGAATACATTGCCAAAACCT
>PCUH01000154.1 GCA_002770955.1 Flavobacteriales bacterium CG18_big_fil_WC_8_21_14_2_50_32_9
TCAATTATCCACTTTTTTATAAGCAAAGATAATCTGTTTTACAAGCTGATGTCTCATTACATCTTTTTCGTCAAATTTTACAAAACTTATTCCCTCCACACCATTAAGTACTTTAAGTGCCTGAACCAGTCCTGAGGGTTGGTTTTTGGGCAAATCAACTTGTGTTGGATCACCGTTAATTACAAATTTTGCAGATTTCCCCATTCGAGTTAAAAACATTTTAAACTGGCTTTGGGTGGCATTTTGTGCTTCATCTAAAATAACAAAAGCTTTATCTAATGTTCTTCCACGCATAAAAGCAAGAGGAGCAATTTGAATAATTCCATTCTCCATCATTTCATTTAGCTTTTCTGCTGGAATCATATCACGCAAGGCGTCATATAGTGGTTGTAAATAAGGATCTAACTTTTCTTTTAAGTCTCCTGGTAAAAAACCTAAATTCTCACCTGCTTCTACTGCTGGACGGGTTAAAATAATTCGTCTGACTTCTTTATTTTTTAACGCTCTAACTGCCAAAGCAACTGCCGTGTATGATTTTCCTGTTCCCGCTGGACCAAAAGCAAACACCATGTCGTTTTTATCAATTTCCTCTACAAATTTCCGTTGAGTTGCTGTGGTTGCTTTAATTATTAAACCTCCATTGCCATATACCAATACATCATCATTGTTTTTAAGCGTTTCACTTTCTTCTGGCGTTCCATCTTCAGCCATTAAACGCTCTATATTGTTTTCTGTTAATTGCTTATATTTAATTATATGAGCAATTAAAAGTGCAACTTTCTGGTTAAAAATAGAAAGCTCTTTTTCATCTCCTATTGCCTTTAAGATAGTTCCCCTTGCAACTACTTTAATACGAGGAAAGTATTTTTTTATAGCAATTAATTTGTTTTCATTTACTCCGTATAAATCCATTGGATTTACTTCGGAAATATCTATATTAATTTCACTCAATTATATCTGTTTTAATTTTAACTTTGTTGCCAATTGTTTTTTGTAAAAATCAATAATAAAATTGATTTTGTTGGTCTTTACTACAACATTTTATTAACTTTCACCATTTCAATTGTTGAAAAGAAATTATGGCTATTATTACGCTAACAACAGATTTAGGATTGAAAGACAGCTATGTGGGGTCTATTAAAGGAGCTATTTTAAAAGAATTACCTTCTGTTTCAATTGTGGATATATCTCACGATGTTAAAAAATTTGACATTACTGAAGCAGCATTTGTTTTAAAAACTGTATTTCTTGATTTTCCAGAAGGCTCCATTCATATTATAGGCGTCAAAACTGAAGCGACACTAAAAACTCCTCATGTTATTGTGTTGTTTAAAAATCATTATTTTATTGGAGCTGATAATGGTATATTTTCTCTAATTTTTGATATTTTGCCTGAAAAAGTAGTTGAATTGTCTATTTCTCAAGATACAGACATACTTACCTTTCCAACAAAAGATGTTTTTGTAAAAGCAGCTTGTCATATTGCCCGAGGTGGCTCTATGGAGGTGATTGGAAAACCTGTTAGTTCATTAAGAAAATCAGAAGCTCTTCGTTCATTTTCTGAAGGTTCTAATATATTGAAAGGATTTGTTGTTTATATCGATTCTTATGAAAACATCATTACCAACATATCTAAACAACAATTTTATGACTTTGGAAAAAGTAGAAATTTTACTATCTTCTTTAGAAGAGCTGAGTATAGTATTAGCTCCATTTCTAAGAGCTATGACGATGTTCCTTTAGGAGAGCGTTTAGCTATTTTTAGTGCTTCTGGTTTTCTTGAAATAGCAATGAATAATGCTAATGCAAGTGGAATCTTTGGTATTCATATTAGAGATGTTATACGAATTGAATTTTATGATTAGAATAGTAAAAATGACATTTGATCCTACTAAAGTAGATGAATTTCTATCTAACTTTGATGAAGTAAAACATCTCATTAGAAATTTTGACGGAGTAGAACATCTTTCACTCTTGAGAGACAAAACACATCCCCATATTTTTTTTACCTATAGCCATTGGCAAAGCGAACAACAATTAGAAAATTATAGAAATTCCGACCTTTTTAATAGGGTATGGAATAAAACAAAACCCTTATTTATAGCCAAAGCAGAAGCTTGGAGTGTAGATGAAATTATTAAAATTAGCTAATGCCCCTACAACGAAAAAAAATATTCTTAGAACTACAAGCTCAAACCAATCAAAGCCCTTATTTGATTGATGTTGAAAAAGCTGAAGGTATTTATATTTGGGATAAATCGGGCAAAAAGTATATGGATATGATTGCTGGTGTTGCTGTAACCAACATCGGACACAGACATCCATCGGTAATTGATGCTATTCAAAAGCAATTAGACAAACATTTGCACGTGATGGTTTATGGCGAATATTTGCAAGATGCACAACTCAATTTGGCTAAAAATTTGGCATCAATTTTACCTGATTCTCTTCAGTGTTCTTACATTGTAAATTCAGGAACTGAAGCCAATGAAGGTGCTATAAAGTTAGCCAAAAGATTCACTGGAAGAAAACAATTGATTGCTTGTAATTTTTCTTACCACGGAAGTACGCATGGTTCACTTAGTGTTACAGGAAATGATGTGAAAAAAGCTGCTTTTCTACCTTTATTACCAGATGTAGCTTTTATTGAATTTAATAATATTGATTCGCTCAAAATTATTACAGAACAGGCTGCTTGTGTAATTATTGAAACCATACAAGGCGATGCCGGATTAATAAAACCTACACAGGAATTTATTACTGCTTTAAGAGAAAAATGCTCTCAAACTGGTGCTTTACTCATTTTTGATGAAGTACAAGTAGGTATGGGAAGAACAGGAAAAATGTTTGCTTTTGAACATTATGGAGTTGTACCTGACATATTAACCTTAGGTAAAGCCCTTGGTGGTGGAATGCCAATAGGTGCTTTTATTTCTTCTTATGAAATGATGCACACACTAACCAATAATCCTGTGTTGGGACATATTACTACTTTTGGGGGACATCCTGTTATTGCAGCAGCAGCAAATGCTTGTATTGATGTGTTAAAAACTACCGATTGGATAGCAAAAACAGAAGAAAAAGGTCAATTCTTAGAAAATATTTTAAAGCAACATCACTCCATAAAAGAAATAAGAAGAGCAGGATTGTTTTTCGCTATCGAAATGGGTTCTTTTGAAATAGTGAAAAAAGTAGTTGAAGGT
>PCUH01000055.1:0-265 GCA_002770955.1 Flavobacteriales bacterium CG18_big_fil_WC_8_21_14_2_50_32_9
TAATGAAACCAAATCACCAACGCAAACAGTAGTGTCATTACCTGCATTAACTGTTGCTGCTTCTTCTATTACAACCGTTGTGGAATGGGTAGCTGAAGCACATCCCCCCGATGCTGCTATAAAGTTAGTTACGGTATATGTTCCTGAAGCACTTGTTGATAAATCAATTTCCCCTGTGCTTGTACTAACAAAATTTAACCCTGCTGGTGTTGCACTAAATACCCCTGCACTAGATCCAATAGGAAAATTAGGCAATGGATTTGGT
>PCUH01000055.1:306-998 GCA_002770955.1 Flavobacteriales bacterium CG18_big_fil_WC_8_21_14_2_50_32_9
TGGTGCTGTAGTAATAGTAACTGAAACAGACGAAGCCATAGGACATGTTCCATTAGTGGTATAGGTAACAGTATAAGTTCCTAAAGTGCTAGAAGACACTGTGATTTCTCCTGTACTTGGGTTTATTGTCAATCCTGAAGGAGATGAAGAAAAAGTTCCTCCAGGTGTACCTGTAATAGTTGGTGTAGGATTTGTTCCTGTTATACAAAATGTACCTGATGAATAGGAAAAAGAAGGATCATCATTAGGAATAACGGTTACTGTTACCGAAGTCCTAGTACTAGTACAACCTCCAACTGTAGTTTGTACATAGTAAGTAGTTGTAGAAGTTAAAACAGGTGTTGTATAACTAGCTCCTGTAAACAACAATGTTCCACCAGTTGGTGCATTATACCATCTGTAAGTTCCGCCAGGTGCAGTAGCAGTTAATGTTGCTGTATTTCCTTCACAAATGGTAACTCCATTTACTGTTGGAGCTACTGGTATTGGGTTTACAGTAACTGTAACAGTAGTCATAGCACTTGTACATCCATTTACGGTTGTTTGCACATAATAAGAGGTAGTAGTTGTTAATACTGGGGTTGTGTAAGTCGCTCCTGTATTTACAAGATTTCCACCCGAAGGTGCATCATACCATTCATACGTTCCTCCTGGAGAAGTGGCTGTTAATGTTGCTGTACTTCCATCACAAA
>PCUH01000055.1:1014-2975 GCA_002770955.1 Flavobacteriales bacterium CG18_big_fil_WC_8_21_14_2_50_32_9
AATTGGGGCTGCAGGTATAGGGTTGACAACTACAATAACCATCGTTCGAGGGCCTGAACAACCTAAAATAGTGGTTTGTACATAAAAAGTATCCGTAACTGTTAAAGCTGGAGTAGTATAATTAGCCCCTGTAAATAATAATGTTCCTCCTACAGCAGCATCGTACCACTCATAAGTTCCTCCGGGAGCTGTGGCTACTAGTGTAGTTGATTCTCCTGCACAAATAGTATCGCCATTTGCAGTAGGGGCAACAGGAGTTGGATTAACGGTTACTGTTACCGTAGTTCTTGATCCAGCACATCCATTTACCGTTGTTTGAACATAATAAGAGGTAGTAGCTGTTAATACTGGAGTGGTAAAAGAAGCTCCTGTAAATAATAATGTTCCTCCAGTAGGTGCATTATACCATTCATAAGTTCCTCCAGGTGCAGTAGCTGTTAATGTTGCTGTATTTCCCTCACATATAGTGGTATCATTTACTGTTGGAGCAGCTGGTAAAGGAATAATATTCACCGAAACAGTATCTGCTACTGCAGAACATGCACTTGCAGGATTGTTTGTTGTTAAAATTAAGGTAACTATTCCTGCTGATTGCTCTGCCGCACTTGGGGTATATGTAGCATTTAATGTGTTGGCATTTGGAGCATAAGTTCCTGTACCTCCACTCCAAGTTGCTGATGTTGCACTTCCTCCTATAATTCCATTTAAACTCAATGTTGTTCCTGCACATATATCACTATATGTTCCTGCATTAACTGTTGCTGCTTCATCTATTGTAACTGTAAAATTAGCTGATGCTGAAGAACAACCTCCTGCTGCAGCAATAAAATTAGTAATAGTGTATGTTCCAAATGTTGAAGCTGATGTATTAATTTCTCCTGTGCTTGTATTTACAAATCCTAACCCAGCAGGTGAAACACTAAATACTCCTGCACTTGCACCAAGTGGAAATGAAGGTAATTCATTTGCTCCACTTTGGCATATCGGTGTTGTATATGAAAATGTAGCATCAGGTGCATTAGTTATAGTAACACTTACAGAACTACTGTTAGGACAAGGTCCATTTGTTGTAAATGTAACTGTGTAAGTGTTTAAAGCACTTGCCGACACATCTATAGTTCCTGTTGATGAATTAATAACTAATCCAGCAGGTGAAGAAGTAAATGTACCTCCAAAACCTCCTGTTATTGTTGGTGTAGGATCTGTTCCCGTAACACAATAGGTACTAGATAAATAATTAAATGAAGCATCATCAGTTGGAGTAACAGTAACAATTACTGCTGTTCTTGGTCCAGTACATCCATTAACTGTTGTTTGTACATAAAAAGTATCTGTAGATGTTAACACAGGAGTAGTATAACTAGCTCCTGTACTCAATAATGTTCCCCCAATAGCGGCATCATACCACTCATATGTTCCTCCAGGTGCAGTTGCTGTTAAACTTGTTGAGTTGCCCTCACAAATAGTTGTTCCATTAGCGGTAGGTGCTGCTGGTGTAGGATTTACAGTAACTGTTACGGCTGTTCTTGGTCCAGCACATCCAGAAACGGTGGTTTGTACATAATAGGTAGTGGTGGTAACTAAAACAGGCGTGGTATAGCTTGCTCCTGTAAACAATAATGTTCCACCACTTGCAGCATTATACCATTCGTAAATACCTCCAGGTGCTGTTGCTGTTAATGTAACGGTGTTTCCTGAACAAATTGTTGTATCAGATACTGTTGGAGCAGCTGGTATAGGATTTACTGTAATCGTTCCTGTAGCATTTACTGTTCCACAACCACCTGCTAGTGGTATGGTGTAGTTAAATGTTCCTGCTACTGTTGGTGTACCACTTATCGTAATTACTCCTCCTGCCCAAGTGGCTGTTACTCCTGCTGGTAATCCTGATGCTGCTCCTATACCAGTAGCTCCTGTTGTTGTATGTGTTATTGGTGTTATTGCTGTATTGATACACACTG
>PCUH01000176.1:0-686 GCA_002770955.1 Flavobacteriales bacterium CG18_big_fil_WC_8_21_14_2_50_32_9
TTTTAGAAACCACCTTAACTAAAAAATAAGCTTATTTACTTAATTTATGATAAAAAAATGACTTGAAATAACTATATATTTGTTATTGATAAAACTACTCTATTAATCTTTATTAGAGATTGTAAAACAAGCTTACGCTTCTTAAAATCTATTATTATGAACATTGATACAACTAAAATAGACCTCGTTAACCAACTCTTTAACATTAATAAGGAATCGGTATTGAAGCAGATTAAAGCGATACTAGATAGGGAAGAAATTGTTGCTTATACCACAAGTGGCAAACCACTTACTAGAGAAGCCTATATTCAGGAGATTAAAAAAGCGGAGAAAGATATTGACAATGGCAACTACATTACTCACCAAGAGCTTTTAGAAGAGATAAAGAAATGGTAAGTAAAATTCAGATTATTTGGGGTCACAGAGCTAAAAATGATCTGAAAGACATTCATCTATTTTATGCTGCAAAAAGCAAGAAAGCTGCTGGAAAAGTGATTGATAGTATTATTAAAGCTGCTGAGAGTATTATGTTTGCCGAACAATATCAAGTGGATGAGTTCTTAGGTGCCCCCTTGCCGAAGATTAATTGTAAAGCATTGTAAAATCGTTTATCGTTTCCAGAATAATACAATCGTTATCTTTCGTGTTTTTGACACCCGACAACATCCAAGTAAACTGAAGTAATC
>PCUH01000176.1:705-2933 GCA_002770955.1 Flavobacteriales bacterium CG18_big_fil_WC_8_21_14_2_50_32_9
AAAATAAATCCTTGTTATAAAGGTTGAAGAACTCGTGAAATTTACTAAAAGCAAACTCTAATATTATTCACTCGGCACAGCCTAGCGAGTGGTGTGAAGGTAAATGCCACGAATACACGAATTATCTAACTAAGCTTAGCTTTATAATATTATGATAAAAAAATGACTTAAATAACTGTATTTTCATTAAATTTGTTGCTACACATTAGAGTATTTGACGAATTGAACAAGACTTACACATCTTAAAAACAACTAAACTTATGAATATTGAAGCTCGAAAAATATCTTTAGCCCAAAAACTTTTTGCTATTCAGCAAGAAGCTATTTTAGATAAGATTGAAGCATTATTAAATCGAGAATCTTTTCTTACCAAAGAACAGAAAAAAGCCATTGATATGGGCTTAAAATCTTTAGATGAGGGAAACAAAATACCTCACGAGGAAGTAATGAGTGAAACTAAAAAACGCTACCCTAACCTTTTTAAATAATGGCTACTATTTACTGGTCTGATTTAGCTAAAAAGGATTATTGGAACAACATAGATTATTTACTTGAAGAATGGACTGTTGTTGAGGCTTCTAATTTTATTGAACGGGTTGATGAATACTTGAACATCATCTCAAAAAAACCAAAAACTTTTCTAAATACTAAATATAAAAACGTACACGCTGTTCCTGTTATTCCTCAAATAACTTTGTTTTACCGTATCATTGACAAAAAGAACATCGAACTTGTTCGGTTTTGGAATAATGCTAAGAATCCTAACAGTTTCCACTTTTAAAATATCCTCTGCTCGTAGCTTGAATTTAACATAAATTTAGTAAACTTTTTTCAGTATAATTTTTTTTTACACTACTATATTTCTAACTTTATTTACCACAAGCGGGACGTTTGCGGCAGTAGGGGCTTTCGGCAGCAGGGGAACATTACCCACTATTTCACCATTTTAATAACTATGTCATTAACTTTTATTTTACTCTCATCTTCTGAAATAAATGTTGGCGATAGATATATGTATGCGGTAGTTAAGTGTGATTCAAAGAATCTATTATAATAAGCGTGTAAATGCTTCTTTGAATTTTCTTGAAAACACCTTCCGTCATTTAAAGGATCAAGATAATAACCTATTAAAGCTGAACCTAATCTAAAAGAAATGATTTTATATTTTTTTAAATTTTCGTATTCAGACAAACTAAACAATTGACTTCTCTCGTAAGAATTACCCCTATAAATGAATAAATCATCTCTTTTTTTATCTTTAATAATTTCTGAAGTATTGATGGTATCTATTCTCAGTTCAATACAAGAGGCATTTTCTATCCATGCTGTATCATTTCTATGAAGAGCTACTGAATCATCCAATGTTGCTACTAACAATAACTTTTGTGGTTCGGCAGTTTTATTTTGTGATATTTTATTAAAACATCCACACATTCCAATCAATATTGTAAGAACTAATATAGTCTTTAGTTTGTGTGTTATCATTTTCAGATTTTATATATTAACAGAGTACTTAGTAAACTATTTTTATCAACTATTCTTGTAATACATTATCTTTTGTTTTGCAATAATTTTAAAAGTTTTTTCGGGTCTTGTCGATTATCCCAAAATGCAGAAATTATTATTTGTTCATCTGTAACTTTATAATAAATACTAAAATTACCTAATGAAGCTACTCTTATGTCTTTAAAATCAGTCGATTTATAAATAAATGGCTTTTTGGAAATCTGTTTAGTTCTTTCGGAAATCAACCTAATAAGTTTCTTTGAGTAGGTATTTGATTTGTTTTTTAAAGCCCAATATTCCAAAATTCCGACAAATTGTAGGTCGGCTGTTCTTGTCCAAATTACATTGCGTTTAGCCATTCCAGATTTCGTTTATCCATTGCTTCTTGAGAAATCAGTTTTCCATTTTTGATATCCTCCTCACTCATTTCTAACATTATTTTTTGTTCATCTGTTAATTCCACAATATTGGTTTCAGATGTGCTTGAGGAAATCAGTTTATCTAAAGCTTCTAAAAAAGCTCTATTTTTTATTGAAAGAATTTTTTCAATCAATCCATTTCTTATATTATCAACTGTTGCCATTTATATTTTATTTAATGCGTTGTAATTTGCAATTTTTTTAATTTCACAAATGTTATACAAATATACGAATATACACTTTTTAAGATTAATTCTTAACCAAAATTTCATGCAATACTTTTATGATGCGTTGGGTTGCTTT
>PCUH01000184.1:0-5497 GCA_002770955.1 Flavobacteriales bacterium CG18_big_fil_WC_8_21_14_2_50_32_9
AGAGAATGTATGATCTGCAGAAGCTGCATTATCAATAGTAATTTGTCGTAAGGTTCTGAATTCAGGATTCATCGTGGTTGACCATAATTGCTCTGCATTCATCTCTCCCAAACCTTTATATCGCTGAATATGAACACTTCCTTCTTTACCTGCTCCTTTAAATTCTTGGATAGTAGCATCTCGTTCTTCATCTGTCCAGCAATATTTTTGGTCTTTTCCTTTTTTCAAAAGATAAAGTGGAGGAGTTGCAATATAAACATGTCCTTTTTCTACTAATTCAAACATATAACGAAAAAAGAAAGTTAAAATCAAGGTCTCAATGTGAGAACCATCCACATCAGCATCACACATAATAATAATTTTATGGTAACGCAATTTTTCGATATTTAATGCTCTCGCATCTTCTTCTGTTCCAATTCTTACACCAAGGGCTGTATAAATATTTTTTATTTCTTCATTGTCTAAAATTTTGTGTTGCATGGCTTTTTCCACATTCAAAATCTTACCTCTCAACGGCATAATGGCTTGAAAATGTCTATCTCTTCCTTGTTTTGCTGTTCCGCCCGCAGAATCTCCCTCTACCAAATATATTTCACATTCTGTTGGGTCTTTTGATGCACAATCGGATAGTTTTCCTGGCAACCCTGAGCCTGACATTACATTTTTCCGTTGCACCATTTCACGAGCTTTTGTGGCTGCATGACGTGCTGTTGCTGCTAAAATTACTTTTTGGACAATGGTTTTTGCATCGGCAGGATGTTCTTCTAAATAATTAGTAAGCATCTCAGAAACTGCCTGACTAACTGGAGCTGTAACTTCTCGGTTTCCTAATTTTGTTTTTGTTTGCCCTTCAAACTGAGGCTCTTGAACTTTAACTGAAATAATAGCTGTTAATCCTTCTCTAAAGTCATCTCCCGAAATCTCAAATTTCAATTTATCTAACATCCCTGATGATTCAGCATATTTTTTTAATGTTGCTGTTAAACCTCTTCTGAATCCTGATAAATGTGTTCCTCCTTCGTGGGTATTAATGTTATTTACATATGCATGAATGTTTTCTGAGTAAGATGTATTGTAAATCATGGCTACCTCAACTGGAATACCATTTCGCTCACCTTCCATGTGAATGATTTCGGCAATAAGAGGCTCTCTGGTTTCATCAATATACCTAACAAATTCTTTTAACCCTTCGGTGGAATAAAATTCTTTTGAAATACTATTGCCCTCATCATCTTTTTCTCTATGATCAGTTATTGATATTCTAACTTGTTTGTTCAAGAAAGAGAGTTCTCTCATTCTATCTGTCAATGTTTCATAACTAAATACAGTATCCTCAAATATAGTTGGATCTGGTTTAAAGGTTACTTCTGTACCTCTCAAATCTGTTGTTCCTACTTCTTTTACAGGATAAAGTGCTTTACCTTTTTGATATTCTTGCTCATACACCTTCCCATCACGATAAACAGTTGCTTTTAAATCGTCAGAAAGTGCATTCACAACAGAAACTCCCACCCCATGCAAACCGCCCGAAACTTTATAAGAATCTTTATCGAACTTACCTCCAGCTCCAATTTTAGTCATTACTACTTCCAACGCAGAAACACCTTCTTTTTTGTGCATATCCACAGGAATTCCTCTACCATTATCTCTAACTCCAACTGAGTTATCTTCATTAATCCACACCTGAATTTCATTACAATGACCTCCCATTGCTTCATCTATGGAATTATCTACAACTTCATAAACCAAGTGATGTAATCCTCTAACCCCAACATCTCCAATATACATAGATGGTCGCATTCTTACATGCTCCATTCCTTCTAGTGCCTGAATACTATCGGCTGAATAATTTTGTTTCTTTTCTTCGCTCATAATATTATTAATATTTTTTCGCTTTTTTTAGCGAAAACAAATATACCCATTATGTCATTGGTTTTGCTTATAAAAAATAAGCTAAATCATATTTTTTATTAACAATTCGATTAACAGTTTTAGCCCTAATAATTAATGTAGATTATATCTATTCTTTAATTACAGTTAAGCGGTACAAGGAATTCTTAAATCAATGAAACTAAGTTGCCAAGAACCATTTATTTGTGAAAAATAAAAGGTATAATTATAGGTGTTTACAACGGTAATTTTTATGGTTTCACTCCTAAACTGAATTGCCTGAACTTCTTTTTCATTCAAATTAGCATAATTCCAAATTTCACTGTCTTTTAAGGGGTTTATATTTTCCTGAAAACAACCTTGTTTGTCGTGGTTATTTTTTTCACAAACTACTTTGGGCAACTGTTCCTCCGCAGGCATTAAACTCAACGAATCGAACTGAAGGTCAAAAAAACCTTGTGCTGTTCCTGTTGTTTTGTATTGCTCAATTGTATATACCTTACTTACTTGTGGCATAGCCCCCGAACTTTCAATAATGTACAAACCATAATCTTTATAAAAAAGTTGGTTGAACGCTGCTGCATTTTTAGTCTCAATAGCAGCTACCAATTGCTGATAAAATTGCAGAAAACTAGTTGTGTCAACTTGTTCTTTAGTCACGTTTGCTATTGAAGTATCTATTGTTTCTTGCTGTTGTTCTTGAATATTATTGTCGTTTTGCGATGCTTCTGAGCAGGCAACAAACGAAATTAAAAAACTTACCGCTACTACTTTTTTATACTTTATCATATTTAATTATTTTACTTTACAAGCTCCTCAATCGCTTTTCCATCGCATGCACTAGGCAGAGCAATATGTAACATTACCGATAGTGTTGCTGCGATGTCTGCTATGGCTACTTGTTCGGTTTTTTTACCTTGTTTTATGTTGGTGCCATACCACAACAAAGGTACATGTGTATCATAATTATAGGGCGAACCATGTGTTGTGCCTTTTTTTGTCCATTTGTTTATCCAACCCGAAGCCAATACAAACAACACATCTCCCGAACGCACTTGATGAAAACCTCTTTGCACATTGGCTAAAATTTTTGAGTCGAATTCAGCTGATTTCATGCTTGTTGCCGATACTGCTTTTGAAATACCTTTTTGTTGTAACATAAAATTAACTGCAACATTTTCAACATCAATTAAATTTAATTGATGTTCCTTAATCAACTCATGATTAAAAAACAATTGATAATTGGATAGATTTTCTACTAAATTTTCTACCTTAAATTTTTCAAAAAGAGCTTTATTTACAGCTTGTAATGTTGCTTTTTCTTCAAAATATCCTGCGGGAATTTTATTATCAATCGCATGTTGGGGAATGTCTGCTACTCCATGGTCGGCAGTTAGGAAAACTAAAAAATTGCCTTCGCCCACCTGTTTTTCTAAAAAAGTTAATAATTCCGCAATTTCTCTATCTAGACGCAAATACGTATCTTCAATTTCTACCGAATAAGGACCAAATTGATGTCCGATATAATCGGGAGAAGAAAAACTTATGGCGAGTAAATCTGTAATGGCATCAGCACCTAATTGTTCTTGTTGAATCACTTCCAACGCCAATTCTTTCAATATGGTATTACCAAAAGGAGTGCTTTTAATCAAATCATAATTTTTATTGGCTTTTCTCAAAGCTGGTAAATTGTGAGGAAAAATAGGTGCTTTTTCGCCTTCAAACACTTCTTCGTAAGGATTATTATCTGCAATGCTTTCAGCATATTCAGCAATTGGTAAAAGGGTTTCCCAAGGTTGTTGTAAATAAGTATTAGCGGAATTTTTTTTGTTGAATGCTTCCAACCATTTAGGTAGTGTTTGCATATAATAGGTGCTTGAAATCCATTTTCCTTCCTCTTCTCCAGCAAACCAATATGCAGCATCCGCTTGATGACCAGCAGGCAAAATAGCTCCTCTGTCTTTGATGGAAATGCCTATTACTTTAGCTTGTTTGTTCGCAGTTTTCAACTCATCGGCAAAATTGGTTACCAACATTTTTGAAGGCGACATTTTTCCCATGTTGGTGGTAGTACCAACAGATAGCACATTTTCATCGGAAGTGCAATAGACATTGGTTTTTGCTATTTTATCGTACCAAGTATTGGCAATGATGCCGTGATTGGCAGGGGTTGTTCCTGAATAAATAGAAGCATGTCCAGGAGCAGTATAAGTAGGCATATAGTTGAAATGTGTTTGTTTGCAGTTGAAACCAATATTTGCCAATTTTTTAAAACCATCTTCACTATACTTATCCCAAAAACGAGTGAGGTAATCGTAACGCATTTGATCTACCACTATGCCTACCACTAATTTGGGTTGTTTTTGTTGTGACCAAGCAAAAAAGGTATTTATTGTAAAAAAAATAGCTAAAAAAAGATGTTTCATTTGATTGAGTTTAAAACACAAATTTACATTTTAATAGTAACACTAATTGGGAAAATGTGTTATGATAATGTTAGCAATGTTGCCACGAATGCACGAATGATAGATTTTATGTCATTCAGAAGGAAACTTTCTTAAATGGTAGTCCAAAATAATAATTTAAGTTATAATAAAACTTTTTAGTTTCTACTAAGATAGATACCTCCTGTAAGACAAAAAAGGCAATGAAATAATTTATACAACAAAAAAAACCTCTCGATGATAAGCTAAAATCACCGAGAGGATTGAAAGAAGATTTTTTAATTATTTTTTAAAAACAGCTGTTTTAGCCACTAAATCATGAATAGCTTGTCTTTTATCTCCAAGAACAAAGAAACAACCTATAAAAATTATTAATCCAGCAATAGAGCCTATGGTTCCCAAAATAGCAACACTAGTAACACCAGCCAATAAAGCCAATATTGTTCCTGAATATTTTAATAATGCTCTTACCCATAATGTCCCACCAGCAGCAGCAGTACCATCTTGATTGGCATTTTTAATTTTCAACAACATTTTACCTGGTGTTTGACCTGTAATTCCTTCCATTACAAATAGAACCAAGGACATTAAATAAATACCTGCTAATGTTCCTATCATTCCTCCAAGCATTGCTCCGAAGCCACCCATTAAGGCATCTCCTTCGGCACTTCCTGTGGCGGCTTGTGACCCAAAAAATATACCTACTAAAGTTGCTCCTAAAGCCATTCCTAAAATACTTCCGACAATTGCATTAAATACAAAGTCTATTAAATATGCACCTAAACGAGGACCAAATCCTATTCTGTTTGAATTTTTGTCAGAAGTAACTCCTTGGTTTACTTCTGCAGTTGTAGTTTCTTCACTCATAATTTTTTTAGTTTTAGTTAATATTAATTTGTTTGTTTGAGGGAACTAAAATAGAACAAATAATCAAAAACGCAACTTTTGTCTGAAAAATGTTATTAACAATCGATTAAAAAAAGCAGTTGGTCTAAATCGTTATTATTTGCTCCACTCCTTAAAATTAGAGCTTTCCTCATTTTGTTTAAGTAGTTGATAATTGTTGAAATAATTATTCTTAGCCTGCTTTAAATCAATATTTTCTACCTTCCCCAATGCTCTTTTTAGGGTGATAATTTGTTCATCATCACCAAAATAAGTAC
>PCUH01000184.1:5595-13656 GCA_002770955.1 Flavobacteriales bacterium CG18_big_fil_WC_8_21_14_2_50_32_9
ACATTGTCAATGATACAACTGTTGTTTTCATAACGTACTTTAAAGCCAAATTTTGCTTCATTATAATTGTTTGATGGCGAAATCTTAAGCTCACATCCAATATAAATTAAGGCTTCCTCTAAAAAAGGGGTGAAATCTGCTGTACCATGAATAAGTTTATCATAAATTTCATTATAAGATACTCCAGCTATTTTCTCTACTGATTTTTTATAATCTAAATCACTTATTCCTTTTCCTTTTTTAGCAAAATCGGTGTAAAGGAGTTTCATCACATCTTTCAATGCTTTTATGTTACTGGTGTTTTTCATGATAAAAACATCGGTAATAAAAGCGATTAATGCTCCTTCGGTATAAATAGAACCTTTTCGATTAGGAATACCTTTTACATAACCGTCTAACCAAGTATCGAACGAAGAGGCTGCTACCGACATGTTTTCTACTCCAAAATTAGTATAATGTCTTTCTAGCAATTTATCGAACGTATTTTTGTATTGATTCCAATCGAAAACGCCTGAAGTAAATAAATATTTATCTCCAAAATAAGTGGTAACACCTTCATCCAAATAGCCTAAAACGGTATAATTTTCCTTGGTATAATCATAAGGATGCATTTCTATTGGTCGAATTTGTTTTACATTCCAAGTATGATACAATTCATGGGAACTCACGCCCAACAATTCGTTGTACCAACCTTTTTCATCCATTATTTCATAAGAAGGACCCAAAGCAATTACCGTAGAATTATAATGTTCCACTCCATGATAGGTTCTGTAAGTTAAAATTTGGAAAAGAAAATGATATTCTTCCGTAGGGAAACCACCAAAATCGTTGATTTGAGCATCAATAAATTTTTTAAAATCCAATTCTAATTTTTTAAAATCAGGCTTACATTCTCCTTGAAACCACAAATGAAAAAGCACTTTGTTTTGCTCAAAGCTATGGTGTTGTAATGAATTACTTGCAATAAAAGGACTATCAACCAATTCATGAAAATCTTTTGCTTCAAATTGATGTTTCGACTTGGCTTTTAACCCTGTGGCTACTTGATAATCATGAGGTAATTGGAGTGTTAATGTACATTTTTCATTGATGTAATCAGGAACAAACATCAAACAATTCACTCCATTTACATACAATTGATTGGCATCTAAATAGGATGATCCTGCATTCATCTCAGCTGCATAATAATTATAGTTGACATGAATTTTTTTTGCTTGATTGGTAGTAATTTCCCACAAGTCTTTTTTTAATTTTTTAAAAGGTAAAGGATTCCCATTTTCATCAAAAGGTTGAAATTTTTGGATGTTTTTAGCAAAATTTCCTAGTTCATACCTTCCCGGACGCCAAGCGGGCAATTGCAGCAGCAATTCAGAAGCATTTATTTTATCGATGACAAGCTCTATGTCAATAAAATGAGTAGTGGGCTGTTGGTAAGAAATAATATACTGCATAATTAATAGATTTTTTATAGCAGCAAAGGTAATATTCAAGTAAGGAAATTTTGAATTTTGAATGATTAATTGTGAATTAATTTTCTTTTTACGCCATCGTTTGTTTCTTCACAAACAAAAGCAAAAAAGGGAATTTTGTTACCTATCCATTTGTCTGTTTTCTAAAAACACACCCCTTCCTTGCCGAAAAATCGGGACAGGCTTCTCAAGAGGGGGAGCTAACGCACAATGCCGTCTTCCAATGCTCATAAAAACATTAATTTTCTTTTATAAATATGTTTCAGGACTTTACTAATTTTACCACATGAATAAAGACGAACATTTAATTTTCGGAATACATCCTATTCTGGAAGCTATCAACTCAGGAAAAGAAATTGACAAACTCTATATCCAACAAGACATTAAAGGACCAGGATTAACCGAGTTGCGCAACGCCATTAAAAAACACAAAATCCCTTTCTCTCATGTTCCTGTTTTTAAATTAAACAAACATGTTTCAGGCAATCATCAGGGTGTTATAGGATTTATATCTCCCATAGCATTGCATGATATTGAACAAATTGTTCCTACTTTATTTGAACAAGGAAAAGTTCCCTTTGTTTTAATTTTAGATAAGGTTACGGATGTACGTAATTTTGGAGCAATAAGTCGTTCTGCTGCTTGTGCTGGTGTAGATGCTATTGTAATTCCAAGCAGAGAATCGGCTCAAATAAATGCGGATGCCATAAAAACATCTGCTGGAGCATTGAATCATATTCCTGTTTGCAAAGTTCAAAATTTAACTGACACCGTGTTATTTCTAAAAGCAAGTGGTTTGAAAATTGTTTCTTGCACCGAAAAAAGCTCCGACACTATTTATGATGTTGATTATACTTCTCCAACAGCAATTATTATGGGCGGGGAAGAAAAAGGTATTTCAAATCAATTATTAAAAAATAGTGATGCACGCGTTAAAATTCCAATTGTGGGAGAAATTTCTTCTCTGAATGTGTCTGTTGCTGCTGGAATAGTGCTTTTTGAAGCAGCCAAACAACGATTTAATTAGAGGCTGAACTTTAAAGTTCAGTCTCTCGACTAAAAAGACAGGCACTAATTAGATTAATTATCCACCATTTTTTGCTTTCAACAACATCAATTTAACAAAAGATTGATTGTTGATTTTACTATCTAACCAAATTAAAAAATCAAAATAATCGAGTGCAATTTTCTCATAAGGATCTTGTAAGACGGTTAATAAACTCTTTTTAAATTCAATAAATTGATCTTTGAGTTTTTCTTGTGTTTTGCATTTAGTTAGTTTTCGCATTTCTTGAATGAATACAGTCTCAAATTTATAATCTCTTTTATTAATAGTTAAAAACCGTTTGGTTGACTTAATATTATATTCTAGTAAATCTAGGTTATTTAACTCATAATGAATAATTAAATTAACTAATCGAGCAAACGTATAAACATCATCTCTCAAGCCAGGTTTATTTTCGTTAAGCACTAAATTAATATAACGTAATGCTCCTTTTAAATCTTCAGTAAAAAAATAAGCCCGAGAAATATTATAATAAAAAAGCATTTCTTCTTCTTTATTAACTTTTCCATTAAATCGATTTAACCGCTCTAAAATTTCAGGAACAACTTGTTTAATAGCTTTTGCGTATTCTCCTTTTGAAATGAATATATTTAATTCAGCATTAAAAGGCAATGTAAATAATTTCAATTGAATATCTATACTTTCAAAGCCTTGCTTCGTTTCTAAAGCTTTCATTTTTTCAATAATAGAAAGCGTTTTATCCCAATCTTTCTCTGCCAAATAAGTATATAATACATTATTTAATGCTCTAATGTATCTTTTAGGGAGTTCCTTCATGATAGGCGGGTTTGCCTCCATTATTTTAATTACTTTGTTGAAATTTTCAGAAGAAGTTTCGTGGTCATGATTAGTAACAGCACAAAGACCTTTAATTGAATAGCATGCGGTTGTTGCTTTAATAGAATGAGCTGTGTTCTTACCAACAATTAAGGGATGGGTTGCAATTTTTTTAATCTCATTCTGTCCCTCTTTATTCCGAGTATAACCTCCTTTTCGTATCACATAATTTACCCTAGAATATAATTTTTGATATTCAGCAATGTTTCTTAATTTCTCTATACAGTCCGATTCTTCATCAATTAAATTGTCCATGTTCACTTTGAACTTATTGTCCAAAAAAGCTTCTTCAACTAATTTTTTTTCCCAATCAATTAAATCAAGTAAAAAATAATATTTCTCATAAACATAAGCAGTCTCTTTTGTTCTTAAAATATTTTTATAGCATTCTGTATAAAGAGCTTTGTTAAATAGGAGTTCAATATTTCGTAAGTTTTCCTGTATAATAGATGCGGCAGAAGTATCTGCATGAAACCCTCTTAAGCTTTTTAAAATAAGCTTATATAAATGGTTTTTTTCCGAGGGCAAATGTTTGATGAAATTTTCGTCTTTAAGTTGATATTTTAAAACCTCTTCATCATATTCATTTTGCTCATCCACGGACTCAAAAAGCTTCATATAGTTCTTTTCTCCAGTCTGCAACGAAGACATTAATTTAAAATATCTTTTCTCTGATTTTGTCAGTGATTTTATCAGGTGAAATAATTCTTTTGAAGGCTTCATTTATTTTCTATATTTATTTAACAGATTTAAGAAGAAAAAAACCACTTTGTTATTTTGAAAAATAATCAAAACTTCGCTTTATAGCATTACAATATTAGTATAAAAAAATCAAAACATAAAATTTAAAATTAAATACTATTGAAATGTCATTTTTTTACCAAAAATACATTTCTTCTCCATAAAACACATTGAACTGAAATTTTTGAATGATAAACCTATACTTAATCCTTTTTAAAAAATAGATTTCTGTAAATTTGATTTTTATATTAACAATATCCCTATGAAAAAAATTCTCTTTTTTGGTGTTATATCTCTTTTTGAAATTGCAATTTCATTTGCTCAAACACACGAAATTAAGCCTATTACTCCTAATCAAAAAGCGTTAAACAGTAGAAGTGATACCATAGATATTCTTCATTATCAAATTAATTTAGAAATTTTAGATTTTACCAATAAAATTATTAATGGAAATTGTGTTATTACCTTCACCCCTAAAATTAATAATGTTGGTGTAATTGATTTAGATTTACTTGAATTAAATGTTGATTCTGTTTTTCTGTCTTCTAATTCATTAGCTTTTACTCATGATGATACTTTACTAAAAATCACTTTACCTGCTGTACTCAATATTGGAGATACTGCTTCTGTTACAGTTTATTACAATGGTAGCCCCCAAACCGACAATAGTGGTTGGGGAGGATTTTATTTCGATAATACGTATGCGTATAACTTAGGCGTTGGTTTCGATGCAAATCCGCATAATTATGGCAGAGTTTGGTTTCCTTGTTTCGATAATTTTGTAGAACGTGCTTCTTTTGAATTTAATATTATTACCTCAGCAGGAAAAAAAGCACATTGCAATGGTTTACTTGTTAAAGATTCTATCATTACTGGAGACACTATTGTAAGAACCTGGCAAATGAATGACCCCATCCCAACGTATTTGGCTTGTGTTGCTGTATCGGATTACGCTACAGTACATCAAAATTTCAATGGTTTTAATGGAAATATCCCTGTAGAACTTGTAGGTAGAGCTCCAGATACTACTAATCTCAAAAATTCTTTTGTAAATTTAAATAATGCCCTCGATATCTATGAAAACAACTATGGTCCTTATTTATGGAACAAAATAGGCTTTGTGCTTGTCCCTTTTAATAGTGGTGCGATGGAACATGCTACCTGCATTGCTTACCCAAGAACTGCCGCTAATGGAACACTTAATTTCGAAACATTAATGGCTCACGAATTTGCTCATCATTGGTGGGGAGATTTGGTTACTTGCGAAACCGCTGGAGATATGTGGATAAACGAAGGAATGGCAACTTATTCAGAGCATTTGTTTACAGAAAATATGTATGGTAGAGCTGCTTACATGAATGATGTAAAAAATAATCATAAAGAAGTACTACAATTTGTTCATATTGAAGACAATGGTTTTAGAGCCTTATCAAACATGGATCATGCTTACACTTATGGAAGACACACCTACCTAAAAGGAGCATCTGTAGCTCATAATATGCGTGCATACATGGGCGATTCGTTGTTTTTTGTTGGATTGAAAGCAATTCAAGATAGTTTTCAATTTAAAAACATCAATGCTTTTGAATTTAGAGATAAATTATTCGCATCAACCAATATAGATATGACTAATTTTTTCAACGATTGGATTCTATCCCCAGGATTTTCTCATTTTTCTATTGATTCTACTTCTGTTCTTATTAATGGTAGTAATTATGATGTTACGCTCTTCATTCAACAAAAGCTAAGAGCGACAACTAATTTTCATGCGAATGTTCCGTTAGAAATTACTTTTTATGATGCCAATTGGAATAAATTTACTACACCAATTGTTGCTTCAAACCAATACTCAAATGCAACCGTAACCATTCCATTTTCCCCCATTCTATCCATTCTTAATGAAGCAAACACACTCAATCAAGCAAGAACAGACAATCAATTGGTAATAAAAAACCCCTCATCAAACCAACTACAAAATTTAGCAATGCTTCGATTAACCGTAAGTTCCATTACCGATTCTGCCTTGCTTCAACTTGAACACCACTGGGTAGCTCCAGATTCTATTAAGAATAATATAAATAATTACCGAATTTCTTCAAACCGATACTGGAGTTTTAATGGAATCTTACCTCCTAATTTTAAAGCCAGTGCTCGTTTAGATTTTGATAATCGTTCCACAACAGGTTTTTTAGATGATGATTTATTGTCTGTAAATACGGATAGTATTATTTTGGTTTACAGAGAAAATGCTGCATCAGATTGGGAGGAATATCCTTACTATACAAAAACAAAAATAGGAAGCCTTCTTTTTGGATTTATGACTATTGATAGTTTGCTTTTAGGTGAATATGCTTTTGCTAATAGTCCTGATGCAGTTTCTGTGAATGAACAAAAAGAATTATTTCAAAACAACTTCAAACTATTTCCTAACCCAACTGATAATCATGTTTTTATAGAAGAAATTACACTTTCTACCAAAAATTATGCATTGGACGTTTATGATTTATCGGGAAGAATTATTCATCAAGAAAATTTTGTTGGAAAAACAAAAATAAACACACAAACATGGCGTAAAGGAAACTATATTATTACTATCACTGAAAATTCAAAAATGGTATTTTCAGGAAAAATAGTTGTTCAATAAAAAACACCAAACTTGTCCATAGGTTTTTTACTTTCATCCCAGTTAAATCCTTTTAAAATAAGGTCTTTTGGTGATGGTTCTTTTATTGGATAAAAAATTCCTTCTGGGTCTTTTATGAAAGTAACTGATTTCAACGTATTATCAGCCAGAAAGATAAGCATATTATTTCCGAATGCTTTATTTACACCAATGTATTTTTCAGCATCGTCTTTGGCAAAAAATATCGTTTCTGCTTGTTTGTTTACTTCAATTTTGTACAATTTTTTTTCAAGAAAATAACCCACCATATTTTCTCCTTTAATTTGATTGAAATTAGGTAATAATGAATCTGCTTTCGATATTATAAATGCTTTTTCTTTTAAATAAATGGAATGAATTTCTTTGTTAGACAATAACAGATAAATAAAATCGGCTGTTAATTGATTTTCGTTCGACCAAATTACTGGCTCTGTATAAAAATTTACAGTAGAATCAGCAAAATTATAAACAATAGAATCGGCTTTGCCTTGCATATCTGACTTAAAAAACTTTGCGTTGTGATAGGCTAATAAATTCCGAATGGTATCTGTGGTGGTTGAATCTTGGTTTAATGCTAAACTATCTTGAATTATCATTTTTTGATAACTGGTATAAATTTTAAATGTATCGGCATGCATAAACAACGTGTCATTATCCATAAATTGCATTAAAAGTGCCTCTTTAGTTATTATTGCACTGTCCTTTTTTTCATACATTATCACATCATCACCATGAATTTCTAGTTTTGCTGTGGTATCATTTATAATGGCATTGCATGTTATTTTTCCAACACCTAATTCCCTGTTATAATAAATAGAATCTCCGTAAATAAAGCGGTTTTCTGAATAGAGGTAAGAATTACCATAGAATTCGGAAATATTGGTTGTGGTGTTATACCAGCCATTTTCGGTATAGATTAAATTTTGGTTGCTTTCTATGGTAGTTGGTCCTAAAAAATATACGGTTTCGGTTTGTGATTGGTATTTTAAAGTATCTGAAAAAATAGTGTATTGTGGATTTTTTAATACCACATTTTCTTTAAAGAAAACGGCTTGACTTTCGGAATGATAATATCCTCTTTTTGATGTTAGTGTGTCTTGTTCTTTGCGGCTTATCATTTTTCCACCATCAAAATAATAGGCAACATTAGTAATTCTATCGTAATCTAAAAACTGAGTAGTAAGAATAATGTCTTTGTTAATAAGTCTGATGTTTCCTCTTAAAATGGCTTTTTTCGAATTTCCATCATAACTAAGTGAATCACCAAAAAGTTGCAACGAATCGCC
>PCUH01000184.1:13665-13951 GCA_002770955.1 Flavobacteriales bacterium CG18_big_fil_WC_8_21_14_2_50_32_9
TTTAACATTACTGTAAGCGTTCAAGGTGTTTGTTTCCGAAAAAATGTAAGCACTATCGCAAAACATCAAAGCATCATCGTGTTTGAGCTGCACGTTTCCTATTAGTTTTTTTGCTTTTTTTCCAGTTGACTCATCATATTCTAATGAGTTTGCATTGAGTATTTCTATTTTGGCTCCTGTTTTTGGTTTAAAACTAGATTGAGAAAAACCAACATAAAAATTTCCTGCTAAAAGCAGAAGAAAAACATATTTTAAGGTTTTTATAACATATAGTTTACGCCAACAC
>PCUH01000012.1:0-14106 GCA_002770955.1 Flavobacteriales bacterium CG18_big_fil_WC_8_21_14_2_50_32_9
AAACCCAATAAAAATGATTGGTTCCTCCGCTATTGAACTCCATGGTAGGAAATGGAAATTTCAAAAATCCAAAAGTACCTAATAAGGTATTGGCAAATTTACTCTTGGTTTTTATTCGGGTTAAATCCACATCCAACGAAAGATAAAATTGCCGTTGTCGTTTAATTTCTGGATACAATTCATTCGAAAATGCACCTAACATTCCATCAGCACCATAGCCAACAGCCAAGTTTAACCATTTTGGGAATTTAGTGTCATCGTTTAAAAAAGAAGCAATATTAGCACTTAACCAATACGTTTGTCCGTTGTAGTCTTTGAGCATGTTTTGAGCTAAGTTTTCTCCCAATAAATTAGGTCGTTTTTCCCAATAATCACTTTTGTGAAACGAATATTTTAGGAGTACGCGCTGTTCCTTCCAAGCCAATTGTTGAGCAACAAACAAACCAGAACCTGCTGTATTTACAGCAACATCGCCCCACGAAAAGCCCCATGCTGAGGAGTAACCATCAAAAATTTCAACAGAAGTTAAAAAAAACAAGCCTAATGTTCCTCCATACCATACTGATTTTTTCTCGCTTACTCCACTCCATTTCAATGCTTCGTAGCCAGCAAAACCAACATAGTAAGCAGTTACTCCATGTCCAATTTTGTCCATTTGCAACCATTCTTTATTATCATTAAAAAAATGAAAAGAGGAACTGGGAACATCCTTATACCATAAGGCATACAACCCTGTCATCGTTGCTGTGTAGCCAATGGTTTCTGTTACAATAACGATTTTAAGTCTTTTTGTATTAATACTATCTTGTTGAGCAAACAAATGGAGGTTTGCGGAAAATAAAATAATTAATAGAGAAAATTTAAAAACGTATTGATGCTTTATTTCTTTATAAACTTTCAATTTTATAAACTTTTTCATTACTAATTGACTAATGTGGCTAAAGCCAATAATATGAATTAATTACGATTTATTACCCCGACCTTAAGGTCGGGACTCTTAAAACCAAACAACAAAAGGGCTTTAGCCACATTATATTTTTACTCAGTTAGAATTGAAACTTTTTACTCTTTTTTACTAACACCTAATTACTGACTACCTTAAACTCTGTCCTTCTATTTTCTGCTCTTCCTTCATCCGTTTCGTTCGAAGCAATTGGAGTTGTATCTCCGTAACCTTTGGTTTTTAATCTATTGAAGTCAATTCCATTTTCAACTAAATAATCTTTCACAGCTTTGGCTCTGTTTTCTGATAAAAGCTGATTGTCTTTTGGCTTACCAACATTGTCGGTATGTCCTCCAATTTCAATAACTAGTTTAGGATTGGCTTTTAAAAACGTAATTAGTTTATTTAGTTCTGCTTTTGATGTTGGTTTTAAATCAAATTTAGCCGTTTCAAAGAAAATATTTTTCAACACCACACTTTTTCCTACTTCAATTTTGTCTAATGGTACATCTTTTTGGTAGGGGGCTAGGTTTTCTGTTTGTGAAAGTGTGAAATTTTCAGAATAAAATAAATATCCATTTTTTGCTACATTCAACGCATAATCGTGATTGGCAGGTAAGCACACCAAATATTCCCCTGTAAGTTCATCAGAAAATGAGGTAACCACTACGTTTCCTGTTTCTAAATCTATCAATTCAAATTTTCCTGAAATTTTTTGGTTAGTTGCTGCATCATAAACAATCCCTTTTAAATAGGTTACTTGCTCTGGTTGTAAATGAAAAGGTAACTCAAAACCATAAATATCTAAATCGCCAAAACCACCTTCTCTGTCGGAAGCAAAATAGGCAATTTTTCCATCTGCTGTAACAAGCAAACTATTTTCATCATTGTGTGTATTGATGGGATAACCTAAATTTACGGGTGTTGTCCAATTTCCATGGGCATCTTTTTTACTCATAAAAATATCCAATCCACCCATGCCAGGATGTCCATCAGATGAAAAATAAAGGGTTTTTCCATCTGGATGAATAAAAACAGATTCTTCTGACGATTTTGTGTTAATAACATCACTCAGAGGTGTTGGTATTGACCAAGTTCCATCTTCACCCAATTCCGACATATAAATATCTTGCTGACGTTGTTGACCTCTGCCTATACCTCTTATAAAATACAATGTTTTTCCATCGGAAGAAAAGGAAGGTTGTGTTTCCCAATTTCTGGTATTGATAGGTGCACCTAAATTTCTAGGGAAAGACCAATTGTTGCCCGATTTAAACGAATAAAACAAATCGCAACTTCCATATCCTTTTTTATTATGTCCATAGCCTTCATAAGGATCCGCACAAATGGTAAAAATTAAAAACTGACCATTTGCCGAAAGCGTTGGAGCACCTTCATTATTAACGCTGTTTACACCTTTTAAATTTTTTCCTTTACCCCAATTGTTTCCATCAAAATAACTCACATAAAAATCTTCGTTAAAACCTGTTGAAGTACTTTTGTCAACAAGTCTTCTGGTATAAAGCAATGTTTTTCCATCTACGGATAAAGCTGGAAAATATTCGGGTAATTCAGAATTTACGCCTTCGCCTAAGTTAATTGGATTGAAAGGAACAGGATGTTTCAATGCTTCAATGGCAAATTCACAATCTCTTATTCCGTCTTGAGCTAAGGTTTTCATTAATTGAGGAGAATTGGTAAGCGTAAGGTATTTTTTGAAATTGGCTAAGGCTTCTTCATACCTACCTAATTTAAGTTGTAAACCTCCTAATGATGGATAGCTTTCTGGGAAAAAATCAGGATTTATTTTGATAGATTTAGAATAATGGTCTATGGCTTTTTCAAATTGACCATTTTCGGTATATACATAAGCCAATAACAATTCTGCTTCAACAAAATTAGGGTCTTTTTGCAAGGCTTCTAAAAAACTTAATTCTGCTAATTTGTTGTTTCTAGCATCGTAATAATTTCTACCTTCTTCAAAAAGTTTGATTGCTTTTTTATTTTTTGATGATACGGTGGGTTGTGCTACTGTGCAGTTGATTAGCATAAAAACACTAATTATTTGTAAGGCTATTTTAATTTTTATACTCATATATTTATTTCTAACTCGTTTTTTAACTTTTAACTCCTAAGTACTTCCTAAGTACTCCTAAGTACTCCTAAGTACTCCTAATCCTAAGTATTCATAAGTACTCCCTTCACGCTATCCTACTCCAATTCATTTTTCCGCTAAGCATCGCTTTAAGTGTATTTCGCAAACGTACGTTTTTTTCCAATTCTAAATTAGCATCTTCTTTTAGTACTTCAACTGCAATGTTTCTTGCAGCCTGTAAAATTTGTCCATCTTTAGCTAAATCGGCTAATTTTAAGTTTAATAATCCGCTTTGTTGCGTTCCTTGGATATCACCAGGACCTCTTAATTTTAAATCTACCTCTGCAATTTCAAAGCCATCATTGGTTCTAACCATAGTTTCCATGCGTAGTTTGCCGTCAGCACTCAATTTATTACCTGTCATTAATATACAATAGGATTGCTCTGCTCCTCTTCCCACTCTACCTCTTAATTGATGCAATTGTGATAAACCAAATCGTTCTGCACTTTCAATAACCATCACACTTGCGTTAGGAACATCTACACCTACTTCTATAACCGTTGTTGCCACCATAATATGAGTTTCTCCTTTAATAAATCGTTGCATTTCATAGTCTTTGTCTGCCGATTTCATTTTTCCATGCACAATAGAAAGTTGATAGTTGGGCAGAGGAAACCTTCGGGCAATGCTTTCATAGCCATCCATTAAATCTTTATAATCCATTTTTTCCGATTCCTGAATTAATGGATAAACAACATAAATTTGTCGTCCTTTTTTAATTTCCTGATCCATGAAGCCAAATAATTTCATGCGAGCTGAGTCAAATTGGTGTATGGTTTTAATTTCTTTTCTTCCTGGAGGAAGCTCATCAATCACAGAAACATCTAAATCACCATAAAATGTCATTGCTAAGGTTCTAGGAATTGGTGTTGCAGTCATTACTAACACATGAGGTACTCCATTATTTCCTTTTCTCCATAATTTAGAACGCTGTTCCACTCCAAAACGATGTTGTTCATCCACAATGGCTAATCCCAAGTTGTTGAACTTAACTTTATCTTCTAACAAGGCATGTGTTCCTATTAAAATTTGAAGTTTTCCATTTTCTAATTGTTCATGAATAATTTTTCTTTCTGCTGTTTTGGTTGAGCCAGTTAACAGTTTTATTTCTATTGGCATACCATGCAACAATGCTTTAATTCCTTCATAATGTTGTTGTGCTAAAATTTCTGTTGGAGCCATCAAACACGTTTGAAAACCATTATCTATGCCTATAAGAAGTATCATTAAGGCAACAATTGTTTTTCCACTACCCACATCGCCTTGCAATAATCTGTTCATGTGTTTGCCAGAACCAATATCTTTACGAATTTCTTTGATAACTCGTTTTTGAGCATCAGTTAATTCAAAAGGAAGTTTTTCATTATAAAATGTGTTAAAATAATTTCCAATCTCACTAAAAACAAATCCATTTACGGTGGTTGATTTAATTACTTTTTGACGCAATAGATTGAGTTGCAAATAAAACAACTCTTCAAATTTTAGTCTAAAAATTGCTTTTTTAAGTATGTTTTCATCTTTAGGAATATGGATATTTATTAAGGCTTCTTCTTTTGAAATAAGTCCTAACTGCTGAATCACTTCATTACTCAATGTTTCAGGAATATGATGAATTAGTTGTGCAACTAAATTTTTCTGGATTCGATGTATTCCTTTAGCATTTAGTCCTTTAATAGAAAGAGCTTCTGTTGTTGGATAAACAGCTTCTAAAGCAACATCGTTGGTTAAAAGAGCATCACTAATCAAATCCATTTCTGGATGCGTAATGTTGAAACTATTTCTGAACAAGGTTGGTTTTCCGTAAACAATGTATTCAACACCCATTTTAAGTGAACCTTGCAACCATTTTATACTTTTAAACCAAACCAACTCAATTTCACCAGTTTCATCTTTTAGTTTTGCAACTAATCGCTTTGCTCGTTTTTCGCCAACGGTTTCAATGGCAATTAGTTTTCCTTTAAGTTGAATGTAAGTTTGGTCGTTATCAATTTCAGCAATGGTATATATTTTAGATTTATCAATATACCGAAAAGGATAATGATGCAAGAGTTGACCGAATGTAAATATCCCAAACTCTTTTTGAAGCAATTCAGCTCGTTGAGGACCAACGCCTTTTAAAAATTCTATTTTAGTTTCGAGTAGCAATTTAAAGCAAAAATACTATCTTTTTAGTTGTTCTACTTTATGATGTAAATAGTTTGTTTTTTTTAATGACTTTTTTAATGCTACCTCTTAACATTTTTTAACAACGAAGCCCTTATCTCTTAATTAATAAACTAACTTCGCTGCGTAATTTAGCCCAACTTAAAAAAAATAAATAATATGGAAGAAGCAAATACACCAACACCTCCTCTATCTTCAGCACAAGTGGAATCGTCAACCCATGTTGATATTAGGGCGTTAAACGAAAAAATTCAAAAAGAGAGTTCTTTTGTTGAATTACTTACCATGGAAATGGATAAAGTTATTATTGGACAAAAGCACATGACAGAGCGTTTGCTTATTGGTTTATTATCCAATGGACACATTTTGTTGGAAGGTGTTCCTGGTTTGGCAAAAACATTAGCGATTAACACCTTGGCAAAAACTATTGATGCTAAATTTAGTCGAGTACAATTCACTCCAGATTTGTTGCCTGCCGACATTATAGGTACAATGATTTACAACCAAAAACAAGAAGAGTTTTCTGTTAAAAAAGGTCCTATTTTTGCCAACTTCATTCTTGCTGATGAAATAAATAGAGCTCCTGCAAAAGTTCAAAGTGCATTATTAGAAGCCATGCAAGAACGTCAAATCTCTATTGGCAATGAAACTTTTAAACTTCCTGAACCATTTTTAGTATTAGCAACTCAAAATCCAATAGAGCAAGAAGGAACATATCCTTTGCCCGAAGCTCAGGTGGATCGGTTCATGTTGAAAGTGGTATTGGATTATCCTAAAAAAGAGGAAGAAAAAATTATTATCCGAAATAACATTTCAAAAGCAGGCTTTCCAACACCAAATTGTGTACTAAAACCAGAAGATATTCTGAAAGCTAGAGAAGTAGTTAGAGAAGTTTATATGGATGAAAAAATTGAACAATACATTGTAAATATTGTTGATGCAACCAGACATCCAGAAGATTATAATTTGCCTGAATATAAAAACCTTATCACTTTTGGAGGTTCGCCTAGGGCAAGTATAAATTTAGCGTTGGCTTCAAAAGCGTATGCCTTCATAAAACGAAGAGGTTATGTAATTCCTGAAGACGTTCGTGCCGTTTGTCATGATGTGCTTCGCCACAGAATTGGATTGAGTTATGAAGCCGAAGCTGAAAACATTACAACTATTGATATTATTAATGGTATTTTAAACAATGTGGAGATTCCATAAAATAAATACTAATTTTTTAGTTTATGGCTAACAAGAATACTTCCGAACTATTAAAAAAAGTTAGAAAAATTGAGATAAAAACCCGAGGCTTGAGTAATCAAATCTTTTCGGGTGAATATCATTCTGCTTTTAAGGGAAGAGGAATGGCATTTAGTGAAGTAAGAGAATACCAGCATGGTGATGAAATAAGAACCATAGATTGGAATGTTACTGCTCGTTTTAATCATCCTTATGTGAAGGTTTTTGAAGAAGAACGAGAAATGACAGTGATGCTTTTGGTGGATGTAAGTGGCTCTAAAGAATTTGGAACACAACAGAAAAGTAAGCAAGAATTAGCTACCGAAATATGTGCTCTATTGGCTTTTTCCGCTATTCAAAACAATGATAAAGTAGGTGTAATTTTCTTTTCGGATAAAATAGAAAAATTTATTCCTCCAAAAAAAGGAAGAACTCATATTTTAATGATAATTAGAGATTTAATTGATTTTGAACCCGAAAATAAAGGAACAGATATTGAAATGGCATTAAAATATTTCACTAATGTTATTAAAAGAAGAAGTACTGCATTTATAATTTCAGATTTCATCAGTACTAAGAATTTTGAAGATGCACTGAAAATTGCCAACAAAAAGCATGATTTAATTGCATTGCATTTGTACGACAAAGCAGAAGATGTATTACCCAACTTAGGTTTAGTTCCTATGATAGATGCTGAAACCAATAAAATTGAATGGGTAAACACTTCTGATAAAGAGGTGCAAAAAAATTATAAAATAGCATATTTAAAACGAAAAGATAAACTTAAAAACACATGGCAAAAATCAGGTGTAGATGCTGCTGAAATTGGTACACACGAAGATTATGTGAAGCCACTGATGGCATTATTTAAACGTAGAGGGTGATTTAAGGTATTAGTAGTTAGGTGTTAGTAGTTAAGGGATGTAGGTAATTAAAATGTGTAATTGATATAAAATTAAAGTATATAATTCGTGCATTTGTGGCTAAAAAATGTGATAATTAGATTTTAAGAAAAAAGACTTTGTGTCTTTGCGAGAAAAAAATATGCGTTTAAAATAAAAAATGAAAAAAATATTTTACATATTAATATTACTGTTTAGCACAGCATCACTAAATGCTCAGGGTGTGCGTGTTTATTCTCGTTTAGACACCAACAAACTATTAATTGGCGAACAAACCCGTTTGCATTTGTCTGTTGAGTATGCTGCTGAAAGTGGTATTACAGAGATTATTTTCCCTACTATTTACGATACCATCAATCAACACATCGAAATTCTTTCAAAAAACCCTATTGATACACTTATTCCAGATAAAAATGAACCTTTTCTTTTACAACAAAAACAAGAATTATTAATTACTTCATTTGATTCAGGTTATTATGTAATACCTCCTTTTCAATTTATTATCAATGCCGATACGTTTGAAACAGAAGCAACATTACTCGAAGTTTATTCGCTTCCTGTAGATACTTCTGAAGCAATTTTTGATGTCAAACAGCCCCTTGAAGAACCATTTTCGTTTAAAGATTGGCTCAAAGAAAATTGGAAATGGATAGCTATTGGGTTGGTTTTAATTGTGCTTATAATACTATTAATTCGCTACTTAAAAAACAGAAAACCAACTGAAAAAGTAAAAGAAATTATCCCTGAAATTCCTTGCCATATCATTGCCCTAGAACGATTAGAGAAGCTCCGAGAACAGAAATTATGGCAATCGGGCAAGCTAAAAATGTATCATTCCGAAATTTCAGAAATTCTTAGAGACTACATTGAAAAACGCTATAACGTAAATGCACTAGAAGAAACTACTGACGAAATAATGTATGGATTGCGTTTGCACGCCATCCCAAATGATGTAAAAGAAAAATTATTTCAAATATTGACACTTGCAGATTTAGTGAAATTTGCCAAAGAACAACCTTTGGCCAATGAAAATGATATGAGTTTGATTTATAGTATAGAATTTATTAATCAAACAAAATTAGTAACACCTAACTCTCCCCAAAAAAATGTTTAGTTTTTGGAATGAAATATCATTTGCCAATCCCGAATTCTTTTGGTTGTTACTACTCTTGCCCGTATTTCTTATTTGGTATATTATTAGGCAAAACAAACTTCAAGGAAATGTGAAAATATCTACAACTTCAGTTTTTGAAAAGTCTTTTTTTTCCTATTTCAGACATTCTATTTTATTATTACGATTGATAGCAATTGGAGCAATAATTTGTGCAATTGCTCGTCCACAAACATCATTGAGCTGGCAAGATGTTACTACTGAAGGAATTGATATTATTATTAGTATAGATATTTCGGGAAGTATGTTGGCTGAAGATTTTAAGCCTAACCGGTTGGAAGCATCTAAAAATATAGCTATGGAATTTATCAGTAACAGACCTCATGACAGGATGGGCTTGGTAATTTTTGCGGGAGAAAGTTTTACGCAATGCCCACTCACATCAGACCATGATGTACTTTTAAATCTTTTCTCGAGTGTTCAAAATGGTTTAGTAGAAGACGGAACTGCTATAGGAATGGGGTTAGCAACTGCCGTAAGCCGATTAAAAGACAGTGAAGCCAAAAGCAAAGTAGTTATTTTATTAACAGATGGAATAAATAATGCAGGCTCCATTCCGCCATTAACAGCCGCTGAAATTGCAAGAGAATTTGATGTACGTGTTTACACGATAGGAATAGGGACAACTGGAACAGCCCCCACTCCTTATAAAGATCAATTTGGAAGAAAACAATACCAAGATGTTCCTGTTAGAATTGATGAAGAAACCATGTCTCAAATTTCAGAAATGGCAGATGGAAAGTATTTTAGGGCTAAAAATAACAAGGAATTAGAAGAAATATACAAAGAAATTGATAAAATGGAGAAATCGAAAATAAATGTTACTGATTATAGGAAAAAAGGCGAACGATTTTTGCCTTTTGCTCTCTTTGCTGTTTCTTTATTGCTAATAGAATTTTTATTAACCAGAACTATTTTTAAAAGCATTGTTTAGATTTGAACATATCGAATATCTGTGGGCAATAGCTTTTGTTGCTCCTTTATTGCTATTGATAGCTCTTTTATTTCAACAATGGAAAAAAAGAAAGCTCAATCAATTTGGATATTCAACAGTTGTTAAACGATTAATGCCCAATGTTTCAAAAACACTTCCTAAACTTAAATTTATATTATTTTTCTTTGCAGTTATTTCTCTATTGATTGGTGCTGCCAACCTTCAATTAGGAACAAAAATGGAAGAGGTGAAACGAGAAGGGGTAGATATAATGATAGCGTTAGATGTTTCAAATAGTATGCTAGCTGAGGACCTTTCTCCAAATCGATTAGAAAGAGCAAAAAGAGCCATTTATCAACTCATTGAAAAATTACATAATGACCGTTTGGGCATTATTATTTTTGCTGGTGATGCTTATGTTCAATTGCCAATAACCACAGATTATTCATCCGCTAAACTTTTTTTAGAAAGTATAGGAACAGATATCGTACCCGTTCAAGGTACGGCAATAGGTTCTGCTATAAATTTAGCCATGAAATCCTTCGATTTTGAAAATGGAACAAGTAAGGCTATTATTGTTATTACTGACGGAGAAAACCACGAAGATGATGCTGTGAAAGCTGCTGAAAATGCTACTGAAAAAGATGTTTATGTTCATACAATTGGAATGGGTTCTGAAAATGGAGCACCTCTTCCAATCTATAAAAATGGTAAACAGATAGGCTTTAGAACAGACAATAATAACCAAACTGTTGTTTCAAAATTAGATGAAAAAATGTTGCAACAAATAGCTGCTGCAGGAAATGGAACTTATGTGAGAGCAACGAATGCAAACGCTGGTTTACAAGTAATAATGAATGAGATTAATAAAATGGAAAAAAAAGAATTCGGAAGTAAGGTTTTTAAAGATTATGACGACCGTTTTCAAATTTTCCTGTTGATAAGTTTAGCTTTGCTTGTTTTAGAGTTTTTTCTTTCCAAAAGAAAAAGTAGTAAATTGGATAAAATAAAACTTTTTGAATAACAATTATGAAACGAGCCATTTTAAAAATTTTAACACATTAGGACAATGATTATTGGCGACTTCTATCTGACTATAAAATTAAATAAATATAAACAGATGAGATACATTATATTACTAATACTCTTTAGTGTCACTCACTTTTCTTTTGCTCAAGAGGAGAGGAAGTACATCCGTGAAGGAAACAAACACTATGAAAAAGAAAAGTTTGATGAAGCTACCGAAAGCTATAAAAAAGCACTCGAAAAAAATGCTACTTCCGAAAAAGCAGATTTTAACTTAGGTGATGCACTATACAAACAGCAAAAATTTGCTGAATCGGCTCAACAATTTCAACAGTTGGCCGAAAAAACAGCTGATCCAAAACTAAAAGCCAATGCATATCACAACTTAGGAAATTCATTATTGCAAGCCCAAAAATTTCAAGAAAGTATTGATGCATATAAAAAAGCTTTACGCCTAAACCCAACAGATGATGAAACGAGATATAATTTAGCCTATGCTCAGAAAAAAATGAAAGAACAACAAGAACAAGAGCAAAAAGATAAAGACAAGGACAAGGAAGACGAAAATAAAGACCAAGAAAAGGACAATCAAAACCAAGATAAAAAAGAAGACGAGAATAAGGAAAATCAAGAAAATCAAGAAAATAAGGAGAATAAAGACCAAAAAGAAAACGAACAGAAAGAACAACAACCAAAACCTAGTCAACTTTCAAAAGAAGATGCTCAACGAATGTTAGATGCCTTAAATAACAAAGAAAAAGAAGTGCAAGCAAAATTGAAAAAAGAGAAAGAAAATTCAGAGAAAATTAAAATAGAAAAGGATTGGTGATGTAGGTGTTAGGTTTTAGTAGTTAGGTGTCATTCTTCACTTCATCCCGAAAGCTTTCGGGATGAAGTGAAGAATCTCTAACTCCAACTTCCCACTTCCAACCTCCAATCTGCAATTAAGTAATTTATGAATAAAACTAAAAATATTGCTTTTAAAATAATCTTATTATTAGGAGTAATTTTTATTGAAAATATAGCTGTAGCTCAGGATATTCAATTTACTGCTGCGACAAGCCACAACACTGTTGCAACTGGTGATCGGTTTCAAATTGAATTTAAGATAAACTCAAAAATTAGTGGGTTCACACCTCCCAATTTAACAAATTTCAGGGTTCTTTCAGGTCCAAATCAATCTACCAACATGAGTTGGGTAAATGGGCAAACTAGCACTAGCCTTTCTTATAGTTATGTGTTGATGGCAATAAAAGAAGGTTCTTTTACTATTGCTCCAGCAAAAGTGATAATTAATGGAAAAACTTATAATTCTAATTCTATTGAAATTACAGTTCAAAAAGGAGTTCAAGTTCAGCAACAACAGCAACAACAAGGAGGTAAGGAAGATGTTAATGTTTCAGATGAATTGTATATAAAATCAACAGTAAATAAAACTACCGTTTATCAAGGAGAGTATTTATTTGCCACTTATAAACTATATACTAGAATAGGAATTGCAGGAAATGAATTAATTAAAAATGCAGCTTTAAATGGCTTTTGGAGTCAGGAAGTTGATTTAGGTCAAACACAATGGACCGAAGAAATAATTGGCGGTTATCGTTGGAGTGTTGCTACCATTCGTAAAATTATTTTATTTCCTCAACGAGCAGGCGATTTAGAAATAGACCCTTTAGAAATGCGTTTTGTAACTCAAAAAAGAGTGAGTGGCGGACAAAGTGTTTTTGATCAATTTTTTGGAAAAGTAGTTGAAGAGGAGCATTTCTTAAAAAGCAAACCAATTAAAATTAAAGTGCTTCCGCACCCAGAACCAAAGCCTAAAAGTTTTGTAAATGCTGTTGGTAATTTAGATATGAAAGTAGATGTTTCTGCTTATGAGGTAAAAGCTAATGAAGCTATTAATGTTAAAGTAAAAATAAGTGGCAATGGAAATTTACCTCTTATTGATAAAATAGATATTGATTTCCCTAAAGATTTTGAAATCTATGACCCAAAAATTACGGATAACACCAAAACTACTACAAATGGAGTTAGTGGAACGAAAGAATACGATTATTTGATAATACCTCGTTTTGCTGGAGAATATAAAATTGCTCCAATAAGTTTCTCTTATTTTAATCCAACCTCAAAAAAATATGTTACAATAAATTCCGACCCTTTAACTTTTAAAATTGCAAAAGGAGATGGTTCCTCTGCTAATGTATCCTACTCATCTGCAAACAAAGAAGACATAAAACTGTTGGGTGAAGATATTCGATTCATTCATACAGATAATCTTGTATTCTCCAATCCTAATGATAATTTTTATGGTTCATGGAAATTTTATGGCTTATTATTACTTGCTCCCATCCTATTTCTACTTACTTTTATTTTTAGAAATAAAATCAGAGCGGCCAACAGTGATTTGGCTTTAGTAAAAAGTAGAAAAGCAAATAAATTAGCAAGTAAACTTTTAATTTCCGCTGAGAAAAGCCTCATACAAAATGATAAAAAAGCATTTTATGAAAATGTTTCAAAAGCTCTTTTTGGATATATTGGTAATAAACTGAACATTCCAATATCCGAATTAAACCAAAATAACATTAAAGAAAAACTAAGCACTATTCATGTTTCTGAAACAACCATTAACGAACTCATTGAAACACTAGACTTGTGCGACATGGCTCGCTTTGCACCAGTTCCTGTTTCAGAACAAAATGTGTATGAAAGTGCTAAAAATAGCATTCAAAACTTGGAAAAAGAGATTAAATAATTTGTGGATGTGTGAATTATCAATTATCAATTAACTTTATAAACTTTCAACTAAACCCCTATGGAAAAATATCAAGAAAAAATGTTTAAAAACAATGAGTTAGATGGAAAAACAATACTTGTAACTGGAGGAGGAACAGGATTAGGAAAAAGTATGGCTCAATATTATTTAGAGTTAGGAGCAAATGTAATTATCGCTTCCAGAAAAATAGAAGTGATTGATGAAGCTGTAGCTGAACTTAAAAAAAACACTGGAAAAACAAATATAGTTGGCTACGAATGTGATGTTAGAGATTATTTGAGTATTGAAAAAATAATTGAACAAGGAATTGCAACCTATGGCGAAATAAATGGATTGGTAAATAATGCCGCAGGAAATTTTGTTAGTCCAACAGAACGATTATCTCACAAAGCGTTTGATGTGATTACGGATATTGTCTTGAAAGGCAGTTATAATTGTAGTTTGGCATTAGGAAAATATTGGATAGAAAAAAAAATAAAAGGAACAGTTCTAAACATTGTAACAACCTATAGCTGGACAGGTTCTGGCTATGTAGTTCCTTCTGCTTGTGCAAAAGCAGGTGTGCTTGCTCTAACTCGTTCTTTAGCTTCCGAATGGGCAAAATATGGAATTAGAACCAATGCCATCGCTCCTGGTCCATTTCCAACGCAAGGTGCTTTTAGTCGTTTGTTTCCAGAAAATCTAGCGAAACTAATTGACCCACTAAAAAGAATTCCATTGAAACGATTTGGCGAACACCAAGAATTAACCAATTTAGCAGCGTACCTAATGTCAGATTTTTCGGCTTACATCAATGGAGAAGTAGTTACCA
>PCUH01000012.1:14134-21472 GCA_002770955.1 Flavobacteriales bacterium CG18_big_fil_WC_8_21_14_2_50_32_9
AAAAAATAGGTTTAAGGTTGGAGGTTGGAAGTTTGACACTATTTAGTTAACAAAATGAAAATAATAAAAAACATACAACAAAAATTTGGCGAATTTGTGTTAAAAAACAAACAAAAAAATGTTTCACGGCAAATTAAAGCAGTGGGTTTTGATAAAGCATTAGAAATTGGTGTTCTATATGATGCTACAAACAGAAATGATTGTGAAACAGTTAAACATTTTGTGAACTACCTCATTGAAGAACGAAAAAAAGTAATGGCGTTGGGATATATCAACAGTAAGGATTCATCCGAAATTGTTAAAGCCCATTTGAATTACAACTATTTTGACAATAAAAATCTATCAAAAATCTGCATTCCACAAGGAAGAGACATAGAAAGTTTTATAAACACTCCTTATACTATATTGATTGATTTAACCACAAAACCTTGCTTTCAAACGGAATATATTACCACACTTTCAAAAGCAAGATTTAAAGTAGGAGCTTCGGGCGATTACCGTGATGCAGCTTGTGATTTAACAATTTCGTTAACAGAGAATAAATCTATGGAATACTTTATTATTCAGCTCAAGCATTACTTGAAAATGATACATAATTAATTATTGAAGTTGTTTAAAGTACAACTAATAAGAAGAAAATAGTCTTAAAAAAATGGAGGCAATTAGCGAGGCGAGTATCTGAATTTCAGAACATTGTAAAAAAGCACTATATAATGAAAAAAGAAACCATCAAACTTTTTGAAGAAAAGCAAGTTCGTAGCCTTTGGGATGCCGAGGAGGAAAAGTGGTACATATCCATTATTGATGTTATCGCAGTTCTTACTGACCAACCTACCTATCAGGGAGCTAGAAATTACTGGAAGGTATTAAAACATAGACTTTTAAAGGAAGGAAATGAAACGGTTACAAATTGTAACCAGTTGAAATTTGAAGCACCAGATGGTAAAATGCGATTGACAGATGTAGCTGATACTGAGCAACTTTTCCGCTTAATACAATCCATTCCATCACCTAAAGCAGAACCTTTTAAATTATGGCTGGCAAAAGTAGCGTCTGAGAGACTGAATGAAATGCAAGACCCCGAATTAAGCATAGATAGAGCTTTGGAGCAATATATGAAATTGGGTTATTCAGAGAGTTGGATTAACCAACGACTTAAAAGTATTGAAATACGGAAAGAACTTACTGATGAATGGAAAAAACGAGGATTAAAAGAAGGACAACACTTTGCAACACTTACGGATATTATTACCAAAGCTTGGAGTGATAAAACCACCAAGGAATATAAGGTTCTGAAAGGGTTGAAAAAAGAAAATTTGCGAGATAACATGACCAACACCGAGCTGATTTTAAATATGCTTGCCGAAGCATCTACAAAGGATATATCTACCGCAACTAATCCTAAAGATTTTGAAGAAAGCAAGAAAGTAGCCAAGCAAGGTGGCTATGTTGCTAAAGTTGCAAGAATGGAATTAGAAGCCAAAACAGGAGAAAAGGTTGTAACTACTCTAAACGCAAAGGAAGTATTAAAAGGAATAAAACAAAAGAAAACACTTCCTGCTAAAAAAGGTAAGAAGAAATAGATTGGAATAAAAAAGTTTAGTTTACAAGCACCTTTTCACCTTTTGCTGGTGAGCTCGCTTTTCGTCTATAGTGTTTTGTTTTGCAGAAAACAATACCTTACATTCTCCAACTTTCATCTCTTCTAATTCTTTCATGGCTTTATCCATTTCTGCATCATCTTCCGTTTCCATAATCAAATCATTCAATGCTTTTTGTTTTTTCACACAATCACAAAAAGACAAGCCACCCTCTTCAACAACTTCTGCTGCATTTGCTTTCATTGCCTCTTTTAACGAAGTTGGTCCTTCTCCTGCTTCTTCTTGATAAACACCTGTTGAACTCGTGTCGGCAGCAGTTATTTCTGAATGTTCATTAATAATAACCTCTTTTTGAGTTGCTTCTTCTAAAACTTCTTCATTTGGAGTTTCGGAAGTACAAGAAAGAAAAATTAGAACAATAAAAAGAAATAAATAATTATTTAGGTTTGAATTTTTCATTTTGTAAATAGTTTAGTTTGATTACGAAAATATAAATTAAAATAGAACTTACCTAAAATAAAACTATAAAATTTTCTTTCTAATTAAAAAAGCAATGTGAATAACTAATAAAAAACAACATCCATAAAATAAGTGTTTAGATTAAATTTGTAAATTGATGAAAAAACTAACATTACTTCTTCTTTTACTTTTTTTATTTTTCAAAAGCACTTTTGCAGAAATGCTAAATGTTGGTATCCTTGATAAACAAGCCATTACTTCATTTATTTTCTACCCGCAAGAAGGCAAATATATTATTTACACAGAAAGTGGTAAAATAGAAGAGATTGATAACACAGAAATTATTGAACTCTCTTTTTGGAATAATAAAATAACTGTTAAGTCCTTAGAGAAAGATTATGGCTCTTTCTTAAAAATAAGGATAATAGGTGTTGCAACAAAAAATGCGTTCAAACTTAAAACAAATAAACCTTTAGGGAAAATAATCCAATATGAAGATAACCTTTTTATAAGGGTTCATCCTTACAATAATTATTTACAGCTTATTAATAATATAGACATTGATAATTATGTTGCAGGAGTTGTTGAAGCAGAGGTGGGAAAAAGTCCTCCAGAAGAATATTTTAAATTACAGGCCATTATATGTCGGACTTATGCACTCAAAAACATAAAAAAACATGAAAATGAAGGATTTAGTATGTGCGACAAAGTGCATTGCCAAGCATATCACGGAAAACCAAAATCTGAAATTATTCATCAAGCAGCAGAGTTAACCTCCAACATTGTTATTGTTGATAGTGAAATCAATCTTATTACAGCTACTTTTTTTTCAAATTGTGGTGGTCAAACAGCCAATTCTCAAGATGTTTGGCACTCAAATTTATATTATCTAAAATCCGTTAAAGACACATTTTGTTTACACGAAAACAATTCAATTTGGAGCAAAAGAATTCCAAAAGGAGATTGGATTCAGTACCTAATTACTCAACATAACTATCCCAAAGAAAACCTAAACGACATTTGCGATATAGAATATTTTCAACTAAATAGAGAGCAGTATTTTGAAAAAAACAATGTTCAAATTCCATTTGTTAAAATTAGAAGTGATTGGAATTTAAAATCTGCTCAATTCGATGTGTCATTAGATAATAATTTTGTTATTTTGTCAGGAAAAGGTTTTGGACATGGAGTTGGTCTTTGCCAAGAAGGAGCTATGCGTATGGCAAAAATGGGTTATTCTTATGCTGATATTTTACATTTTTATTATGAAGGCGTACACATGATTAATTTAAAATCGTTGAATTTTTTTAAAACTGACTTCTAAATCTAAAAATTTATGGAAAATCTAAACGTATTTGGAGAACCTTTAATTTCGTGCAGTTCAAAACCTCTGACAGGATATTTCAGAGATGGATGTTGCAATACTGATGAATCAGATTCTGGTATGCATACTGTTTGTGTGGAAGTTACTGAAGAATTTCTCATCTTTTCTAAAAGTGTTGGTAATGACTTGTCCACACCTCATCCTGCTTTTGGTTTTGATGGTTTAAAACCTGGCGATAAATGGTGCTTGTGTGCACTTCGATTCAAAGAAGCACACGAAAATGGTGTTGCACCGAAAGTAGTGCTTGAAGCAACAAACGAAAAAACACTAGAAGTTATTTCTATGGATGTACTAATTAAAAATGCTTCTTATAATGTAAAATTATAAGCTATACCGCAACCAAATAGCTTTTCGGATAATTTATATATTTTGGTTGCGAGTATTTACTGTAACTAAGCAAGTTTTCTTCGAAAACAGGCAAAGTTTCAGCATATTTTAATTTCGCTTAAAATAATCTTATTTTTGATTCTGTATTAATCAAAAATGACTAATTTCACAGTATTGTAACGTAAAACTTCAAATGTGAAATACGCCATCTACGGAAAAAAGATTAACGAAAAATACCTTTCTTCCATTCAGTTTTTCTTTGATGAATTAGACCGTAATAATATTTCTGTTACTGTTTATAGTACTTTTCATCAATTCTTGATAGAAAACTCTATACAATTTAGTCTTTCAATCACAGAATTTAATTCTCAAAGTGATTTGAAAGATGTTGATTATTTTATTAGCATTGGAGGTGATGGAACTTTTTTAGAAACTATCACATTGGTTAAAGATAGTAACATTCCCATTTTAGGAATCAATACCGGACGATTAGGCTTTTTATCTAGTGTAACTACCGATGAAATTGCTCAAGCAATATCTAGTTTAACAAAAGGTTTTTATGAAATTGATAAGCGAACTTTGTTGAGTATTGAAACAGATAAGCAACTTTTTGGTGATGCTAATTATGCTCTTAATGAAATTACGTTGCAGCGTTCGGATAGTTCCACAATGATTACTGTGCATACTTATTTAGATAATGAGTTTTTAAATTCTTATTGGGCAGATGGATTGATTATATCAACACCAACGGGATCAACAGCATACTCGCTTAGCTGTAATGGACCCATCCTTTTTCCGAGTTCTGAAAGTATCATCCTCACTCCTATTGCTCCTCATAATTTGAATGTTCGCCCTCTTATCATTCCAGACAATAAAGTGCTTTCCTTCCAAATTGAAGCACGAACAGATTCTTTCTTAGTCGCATTAGATTCTCGATTTAAGTCTGTACCTATCAATACCACTTTTAAAATAAAAAGAACACCACACACAATTAGTTTGATTCGCCTTAAAAACCACACCTTCTTAAACACACTGAGAAATAAGCTCATGTGGGGTATTGATAAAAGAAACTAACCTTCAATAATTTACGATTTACGAGTTTTTGATTTTAACCCGCTTTATTCATGTAAAAGCGAAGCGAATTGTATGAATGTGCGAAGGGCTGTGGGAAGCAAAGCGGTTAATCCCTTCCGATAATTATCGGAATAGTAATACCCAAATTTGGGCTATTGAAAATAGTTAAATTTGTTGGTATTACTTATATCGTAGAAAATTTTGTGAACCGAGCTTGCGAGTTCAACGAAGTTAATTTTCTGGGTTAAGAACTTAATGGTGGAATAATTTTTTAAAAACCGTCTAAGTAGTTACATATCAAAATGTAAATTTTAAGACAATATTTTTATTATAGAACAACTACTTTTACAAAAAAAACAAGAAACTATGTCAACAGAAACAAAACTCTGGCATTTAGAAAATTTCAATTTACTAAAATGTCTTTCTTTGCCCGATAAAATTAAAATGGCAAACAAAATAAAAGATAGTTATATAAAGAAAAATGAATACATATTTTTTCCTGAAGACCCTTCATCTGTAGTATTTTTCTTAAAAAAAGGAAGAGTTAAAATAGGTACTTATTCCGATGAAGGAAAAGAAATTATAAAAGCCATTTTAGGTCCAGGTGAAATTTTTGGAGAACTAAGCTTGGTTGAAGAAGGTAAACGAAAAGATTTTGCCATTGCATTGGATAATGAAGTTAAAATTTGTGCCATAACAATTGAAGATATGGAAGAAATAATGTCAACCAACTCAAGTCTCAATTTAAAAGTTACCAAACTTATTGGCCTACGATTGCAAAAAATTGAAAGACGATTAGAATCAATTATTTTTAAAGATGCAAGAACAAGAATTGTTGATTTTATAAAAGAAATGGGACATGAAAATGGTCAGAAAATTGGACAAGAAATTTTAGTTAAACACTTTCTCACTCATCAAGATATAGCAAATTTAACAGCTACTTCACGTCAAACAGTTACCACTATTTTAAATGAATTAAAAGAACAAAACCTTCTACATTTAGAACGGAACCGTTTCCTAATAAGAGATATAGAAAAATTAAAATAAACTGAAATCGCTAATGTCTTCTTACACGCTATTTATTGGAAATAATTGCTTAGGTTGCAAACAAATTCTCGATAAACTTAAAAAATTAAATATTAATATTACTGTTGTTAATATTCATGATGAAAACCCAAATTTACCTTTTCCACTGATGATAGTTCCTGCATTGATTAAGGATGACAGATTAATAGCTTATGGAATTGATATTGTTAAATATCTGAAAACGAATTATTATTAAGGGTTAGTCTAATGCTCAGCTATATGTTTATTTTCCTTTTAATAGTTTTTTTATTTCTTTATCAAAATCACTTTCAAACAATTTATCTTGAATTGGTTTGTACTATTCATACTCATTCTCGGCAAATTCTTTTGCTATGGCAGCAGTAACTTTGCCTACGTTTTGTAAAATATCTTTTTGATTAAACTGTAGAAATGCATTCAATTTTTCAGCCCAATCTTTCATAGTCATTGCAATCCCTTGTTCGGCTTGGTCTTCAGCATAATCCAGATACATCGAAACAATGCGGTTAAGTGGTTTTAGCTCATCTGCGGTAAGATAGTTTTTGGCAATTGAAACGTCTGATTTTCTAATTTTTCCGCCAGGTGAGTTTTTCCAATTGGTTAAACCCATTTTTTCTTTTTCGTGATTTGCTCGCGAAACAATTATTTCGGCTGCTGTTTGCTTTGTAATTGCCCAATGCAGTTTGTTTTGAACAGTTGCGAAAAATTCTTTTGTAATTTCCGAATCGTAGTCATAATCAATACTACACTCGGCATAAATATCTGTAATTTGCTGATAAAACCTACGTTCCGAACTTCGGATATCTCTGATTTTTTCGAGCTGTTCTTTAAAATAGTCTTGCCCAAAAATAGGTTGCGGATTTTTTAAGCGTTCCACATCCATAGTATAACCTTTGATAATAAATTCTTTTAGCACAGCCGTTGCCCAAATTCTGAATTGCGTGGCTCTATTAGAATTTACACGATAACCAACCGCAATAATAGCATCGAGATTGTAAAATTTAATTGGTTTTGTTTGCGTTTTATCAGCAATAGCACCATGTTGAGTGGTTAGTTCCAAAATGGAACATACCACTTTTTCGTCCAATTCACCGCTCTCAAAAATATTGTTCAGGTGTTTGGTAATGGCAGGACGCTGAACTTCAAAAAGCTCGGCTATTTTGATTTGCGGAAGCCAAATGGTTTCGTTTTGCAGCATAACATCCACCTTTATATCACCCTTGTCGGTTTTATAAAGTAAAAATTGGCTGTTGGGTTGATATTTCGATAAATCCATATTTATTTCTTACTTTTCTTTTTAAGAATTGATTTCTTCTTCTTTTGTTCTTCTACCACAAACATACATTAAAAATAAGAATTATTTTAGCTTTGTAGAGATATAAGTCCTTAGTCTCCATCGCTCTTGCATCGCTTCAGACTAAGGACAGG
>PCUH01000012.1:21573-21715 GCA_002770955.1 Flavobacteriales bacterium CG18_big_fil_WC_8_21_14_2_50_32_9
ACGTTTATGCTCATCTAACTTTTTCAACATTAATCGCTCATCACGTTTTTCTTTGAATTTGACTAAGAATATTAAAAGAATAATAAATATTATTATTATAAAAACTATTTTCATTTATTATAAAGTAGTATAACTTATTTAT
>PCUH01000094.1:0-588 GCA_002770955.1 Flavobacteriales bacterium CG18_big_fil_WC_8_21_14_2_50_32_9
TCATCGGCAAAATAACGATCTCCGTGTAACTCAAAAAAGTCGCCGGACATCATCCGTATATAATCCAGCGAATATGGTCTGTCGGGATGTCTTGCTAACTGGACCCGATCCCACCGGGAGAGTTTCGAATAAATATCCGCTTTCTTTTGTTCGAGTTTTTGTTCCAGCTTTTTAATATTTGATGATACGTTTTCCCCCGTCTTTGCTGCAGTTAAGCGAAGGATATCAATTTTTTCTTCAATTGCTTTTAAGGGAGATTCGAAATCCAGAATATAATTTGACATTAGATCCTCAAAATTGATTTAAGTAAAATTTCCAGATCAAAAATTAGATTTTGATTTTGGATGTAATACTGTTCGAAGGTCGCATTTGCATCCCGAATCGGGACGCTTTTTAACTGGGATAGTCCGGTGATGCCCGGTTTGATCAAAACGCCGGGGTCAGGCAGGGTATAATCCACGACCTGGCTCCCGACAAAACTAATATCCCCGGACAGGATAGAAAATAAATAAGGTAATTTCCGAATTAACGAAATTTCGGATTTAAACTCCAGGAGAACGATAGATTTATGTCCCGATGCCCAAACCG
>PCUH01000094.1:643-1668 GCA_002770955.1 Flavobacteriales bacterium CG18_big_fil_WC_8_21_14_2_50_32_9
AAAAATTAAAATTGATGACAATAAAAAATCGAAGATACGTTTTGCGACCAGGTGAAGCCGGTCAAATAATGGGAATTCAATATCTACAAGGGGAATCCCTCCGATATTATCCACGACGCCCTTACCGATCAGATAATGATGGCCGTCAGGAATGAACTTGAATACGATGTTCATCCCGGATAGTGACTGGATCTGTTCAATGATATCGCTGACAGAGTAAGATTCTTCCAGAATGATGATCTCATTTATATCATGGTGTTTTACCTGAAAAGCCAATTGGCTCAGTGGTCCAAAATAAGTCAGCTTCGCTTTATCAACCGCAGGTTTAATATCTGATATAATCCCCACGACATGATAAAACAGCGTTGGCGATTGATTTAGCAGATCAGAAATATTTTCTGCTTTTTCAGGGTGCCCAAGGATAATGGCATTCCGTGTAAATAAGGGGGGAATATGGGATAATTTTATCCTCTGCTTTCGATATAACACATGAATCATGATTCGCCACAGCGCCTGGAAAAATGCTGAAATAATAAAGGTAATCAGCAAAACCATTCTTGAATATGCAAAGATAGAAATAAAATAGGTGATAGTTGCTACGACTATAAAAGAAATACTGCTAACAACGAGTGATCGACCATAAGAAAGGTTGTTTTTTTTGTAGAGGGAAAACCAGATAGCGATCGCATGCCATGAAAACAGGTAGGTCAGCCATAGTCTCCAATGTTCAACCGCAAAATTTAAAGTCACCGGGATCTTAAAATGATAGGGATACCATAATACCATTGAACCGTAAAATGCAGCCAAAATAATGGTGCTGTCAATTCCCCATGAAATGATCGTGGTTCGATGGGTCAATAGGTAACCGGTAAATTTTCTGAAAACAATCGCCAGCAGGACTAACCATTTATATACATGCCACCACCGGAATTCATGCGAATATTTTTCAAAAAAACGATACGCCGACTGATGAAAAGCCTCTGTAGAAAAGGAGTGTGAGTACTTCGTGCTTTCCCCTTTGTAGT
>PCUH01000094.1:1761-1903 GCA_002770955.1 Flavobacteriales bacterium CG18_big_fil_WC_8_21_14_2_50_32_9
GGAGGTAGGGATGACGGCTTAGTGCCGGGTCGGGGTAAACTGATTTTCCGTTGAGGGTAAGAAAACCTATGACGTTATATGATTTTGAATCAAAGTTTGGGAAGGAAGAGCTCATATAAGAGAGTGCAAAATACAATGCAAA
>PCUH01000094.1:1943-2596 GCA_002770955.1 Flavobacteriales bacterium CG18_big_fil_WC_8_21_14_2_50_32_9
GTTTACTAGAATTTTGTTACCGCGGAGTTTATTATTCTTTCGGTGCCGTGGACTCAGACACAGGTTGTCCAATATCACCTCAATAACAATAAACTCCGCATCGCAAAAATTAATTCTGTCATTCCAGTCTATTATTTATCCATTGACATTTTTATATTAATTTATTAATGTTTAACCATTAAATTATTCATTTTTAACTCATAATTATGGATACCGCATCACTTAGAACTTTTTTGGAGGTACCTTACGACACACTTGAAGAATTAAATTTGGGAGCAAAGCAAAAACGAAAAGATAGAGTTTCAAAGAAGGAATTACAGGCATTTTATATGTCATATCTCAAGAAAGAAAAGCGGATAAAAGCCGTCACAATAGGGTTTTCCGATTTGGAAGGGCGATTTCATATGTTAGATTACGACAAAAAGTTTTTTCTTCATTCAAGTGATAATCTCACGTTCGATGGATCTTCTATTCGAGGATTTGCACGCCAAGCAGAGAGTGACCTAGGGCTTGCAATAGACTGGTCAGCATTTTGGTGGTTGCCCAGCGATGTATTTGGTTCAGGTAAGGTCCTTATCATGGGCGAGATTATGGATAAAGATGGAACTCCCTATAAAATGGACAGTCGAGGCGTTTTGAAATCCTATCTTGAA
>PCUH01000094.1:2694-2981 GCA_002770955.1 Flavobacteriales bacterium CG18_big_fil_WC_8_21_14_2_50_32_9
TGAAGGGTTTAAACTTACCTCAACGGGGGGATATTATCACTCTCTTCCCACCGATACGCTCAGAGCCTTCATTGATAGATGTGCAGAGGCACAACGAGCAATGGGATTTGAAAATGAAAAAGACCATCCAGAAGTTGCCCCCGCACAATTTGAGCTCAATTATTCCTATACAGATGCCTTAATAGGGGCTGATCAGATACAACTATATAAGCTTGTATGTCGACAGATTGCACGTAATATGGGGTTAACTGCCTCATTTCTCCCCAAGCCCATCGTGGGGATAAATG
>PCUH01000282.1:0-2990 GCA_002770955.1 Flavobacteriales bacterium CG18_big_fil_WC_8_21_14_2_50_32_9
GGTCTTTCCCTAACTTAATATTTCTAACGATTGTTTTAAGGTTTTTAAAGAATAAACCTCCTGCCACAATCAGTAATACTATAAAAATGATACTTGATATTTCCATGTACTTGGTTAATGGTTAATTGTTAATTGTTATTAGCCCCCTAAATCCCCCTAAGGGGGACTTCCCCAACACACAATGCTAATGTTAATCGTTTATTGTTTAAGTCTAATATTTTGTCAATCTCTAATTTCTAATCTCTAATCCAATCACTCCCGTTTATCCTTTCTTCCAAAAAGTGAAAAATGAACGTATCTTTTTGGATTAGCTTCCATGTCTATCAACAACTTATCTAAATCTCGTGTTACGCTTTCTAGGTTTTTATATAAGGAATCGTTGGTCATTAGTTGTCCCATGGTACCTTCTCCTTTATTGATATTTTCCATTATCAGAGAAATGTTATCAAAAGTTTTATTGGCTTTTTCCAGCGTAGTTTTAATGTCTAGTTCTTTTAGTGAATCACCTAGTTCTTTGTAAGTTTTTATCATAGGTCGAGCTGAAGCAATAGCAGAATTAGCTGAGGTTGCAACTTCTTCAAATTTTTCTAATGTAGTTTTTAAATTTGCCAATGACATTTTTAGGTTACGTTTATTTTGGTCATCAAAAATAGTATTAAAATTTTCAAGCGTTGTTTTCATTATCACAATAGTAGAATCTAACGAAACCATTAATTTTTCAACTTTTTGCTTCATAGGGAGCAATTGTTCGTTCACACCATCTAACATTGATTTTTCAAAATGTGAAGGAATAGTGTCACCATTGAGAAGTTCAACTGATGAATTTCCTAAACTTAATCCAATTCCTTTGGAGCTTAATAAATCCAGGCTGATAAGATTTGCTACGGAATTGTTTGGTATTTGTATCGTTTTATCAGTAATTGTTAATTCGACTATGATATTTCCTGAATGGTTGTTTTTGAAATAAATGTCACTTACCAAGCCAATTTTAAATCCATTAACTAGCACGGGAGAAGAGTTTGTTAATCCACCGATAAAAGGATATTCTGTATAAATTACTTTTTTAGTTCCAAACAGAAGTGTCCCTTTTAAGTAATTGAATCCCCATATAAAAAGAGCAATTGCTAATATTGCGACAAAGCCAACACGTATTTCTTTTGATATTTTCATAAAAATTTATTAGGTGCACAAATATCGTGAAAGTGATTTTATCTACCAACAAAATTGATAGTTTATTTAGAGTTTGTCCATATTGTAAGATTTATTCAAATCTTTTATTTTTTTTCGAGGTTTATTGCTTCGCTAAGAGAGATTCGTTTACCATTATTAAAGGCAACTATAAAAGCATCTTCAAAACCTTTTTCTCGAAGTTTAAGTTGCAATATATTCGCTGCTGAAATGGATTTTTCACTACCTACTGTATAACGAAAAATACCTCCAGCTTCATAGAATTCAACATTTTCAACGCCATTAAAATTACTTGCGACAAGTTCTTTTTTAACAGATGAGGTTGCAATTTGTATTTTATAGACTAACCCTTCTTCAGACGAAACAACTTCTGATTTTTTTGATTTATTTTTTTTTACATTCTTGTCTTCCTCATTTATTTTTGAAGCCTCTTTTTTTTCTTCAATTTCAATTTTTTTTTCATGAATCTGGTTTTTTTCTTCCAATTCGTGTTTATAATCTTTAAAAGCCCTGTAAATTGCCGAAGCCATATAATCTTGATTAATAGGAGAATTTAAAAACTTTTCTTCTTCTTTGTTGGACAAAAAACCTGTTTCAATTAATACGCTTGGCATATTGGTTTGGTGCAGCACTAAAAAACCTGCTTGCTTAACACCTCTGTCCATTCTGCCAACTTTGTCTTTGAATTGTTGTTGCACTTTTGCTGCAAAATTTAAACTTTGATCGATAAATGCATTTTGCCTGAGCGTAATTGCAATATATGATTCGGGTGAATTTGGGTCAAAATTTTCGTAACGTGTGGCATAATCATCTTCATAAAGTATGGAAGAATTTTCTCTTTTTGCAACTCGTAAGTTAGCTTCAGAAACGTGCAATCCCATTACGTAGGTTTCCGTTCCTATAGCAGTTGCAGAGCCTGCATTTACATGAATACAAATAAACAAATCGGCTTTGGCATCGTTAGCAATTTTTGCCCGTTCAGATAATTCTACAAAAACATCTGTTTTTCGAGTGTAAACTACTTTTACGTCCTTAAAATTTTCTTCAATATAAGCACCTAATTTTAATGAAATTGATAATGCAATATTTTTTTCATTGGAATATTCACCAACGCATCCTCCGTCTTTTCCTCCATGCCCAGCATCAATTACTACTGTTTTTATTCCATAAAAATCCTGGTCATCCGATACTAAATAAAAAGATGTTGAAATAACAAAAGTGAATAAAAGAAAAAGAGAATATAAGCGGTTATAATTCATTTTTTTTTTTGAAAAGTAGGTGTTTAATAAATTATCAATTATTATTCTGTTAAAAACTCGGGTTTTATTAATGTCAAATTTATTTTTTTTAGCTTTGACCCTTTGTTAATCTACTTTTGTTTTATCACAAAAGGAATGTTAATAAATTTAAACCTTTTACATAGCCAAAACATGATATGTGTAATAATATTATGACTTGTAATTTCATGTGCTGATAACCAATAGTCATACCACTAATAATATAATTCTATTTAGCTTTTGTTTCATAGTGTTTTCACTGTGTTCGTTTGTGAGCTATGCTCAAAACAATGAAGAGCCTGCATTTTTAAGTGATACTGTTTCCATTGTTCAATTTTCTGATACAATGATTTCTAAAGATGCATTAGGTTCCAAATTGCAGTATAAAGCTTCTGATTCTATCCGATATGATATGAAAAATAGATTGGTTTATTTATTCGGTAAGGTGGAAGTTTATTATGAAGATATTGAACTTAAAGCGGAAGAAATTGAAATAAATTTAGATTCTAATTTGGTAATGGCTAG
>PCUH01000282.1:3048-3407 GCA_002770955.1 Flavobacteriales bacterium CG18_big_fil_WC_8_21_14_2_50_32_9
AAAGAATTTCAAGCCCATGATATTAAATATAATTTCAACACTAAAAAAGGAATAATTACTGAGGTAATGACGCATGAAGGAGAAAGTTACATTCATGGAAAAAAAGTGTATAAAACCCCTGATAATGTAATGTATATTAGAAATGGAAAATATACTACTTGCAATCTCAAGCACCCGCATTATTATTTTAGTTCGGCAAAACTAAAAATTATTCCTAAAGATAAAATTGTAACTGGACCAGCTAACTTGGTTATTGAAGATGTTCCAACGCCAATAGGTATTCCGTTTGGTTTTTTTCCAAATACAGACAAGCAGCAATCAGGAATTTTAATTCCTACACCTGGAGAAAGTGGTCAGTT
>PCUH01000282.1:3419-13787 GCA_002770955.1 Flavobacteriales bacterium CG18_big_fil_WC_8_21_14_2_50_32_9
ATTGGGTGGAGGTTATTATTGGGGCGTAAGTGAGAAATTATCTATGCAACTCACTGGTGATGTTTATTCAAAAGGAAGTTGGGGTAGTAATTTCATATCTAATTATAATAATCGTTATCGTTTCAATGGAAATTTAGATGTTAGGTATTCTATTTTTAAAAATGGAATTGAAGGACTTCCTAATTTTTCGGAACGAAAAGATTTTTTTCTCCGTTGGAATCACACACAAGACCCTAAAGCTAGACCAAACAGTAATTTTTCTGCTAATGTAAATGTTGGAACAAGTCAAAATTTTACCAATAATTTTAATAGTTCTACTCAAGATTTCTTGAGTGCTACATTTAATTCTACCATTTCCTATAAAAAAACATGGGATGAGAAGCCTTTTAATTTAGCAATAAATGGTTTTCATAGTCAGAACAATGTTTCAAAGGCTGTTACTGTTCGTTTGCCTGAAGTTGCTTTTAATGTTAGCCGATTACAACCATTGAAAACCAAAACACCAGGAAAAAGAAATGATTTGCTCGATAATTTTGGGGTAAGCTATTCTATGAATTTTAAAAATGAAGTTACCGCTGGAGATTCTCTTTTTGGTTTAAACAACTTAGAAGTATTAAGTGGACAATTCAAAAATGGAATGCGACACGCCATTCCTATCAGTACTTCTATGAAAGTGTTGAAGCATTTCACAGTAAATCCTTCTTTTAATTACAGTGAAATTTGGTATCTTGAATCGGTAGATAAAAAATGGGACAACACCATTAATGAGCTTGTGGTTGATACTGTTAATGGTTTTGTGAGAGCTAATTCGTATGATATGAACGTGAATTTAACCACAAAAATGTACGGAATGTATCAATATAAAGGAAAGATGATTAAAGCTTTGCGTCATGTTATCACACCATCGGTAGGGTTGTCCTATATTCCTGAAAATAATCAAGGGTTGAAAAGCTACATTGATTCTACCAATAATAAATTTGAATATTCTATTTTTCAAAATGGAATTTATGGAAGTACCAACAGACAAGAAGCTGGGAATGTTAATTTAGGTTTGTTGAATAATTTTGAGATGAAAGTGCGTAACAGAAAAGACAGCTTGGGTGAAGACAAAAAAATTAAATTGTTGGAAAATTTAGGATTTAGGAGTAGTTATAATATGATAGCTGATTCACTCCGTTGGAGTAATATTAGCATTGATGCCCGAACCAATATTTTCAGAGTGGTTTCATTGAATTATAATGCACAATTAGACCCTTATCAACTGGATAGTTTAGGAAGAAAAATTAACCTTTTTGAGGTAAATTCAACAGGAAGAATCGGCAGATTAGTCAGTTCAAATTTAGCTATTGGATTTACGCTGAAAAGTAAACAAAGCACAACAACAGAAAAGAAAAGCAACTTCGGAACGGAACAAGAATTAGCCTATATTAGAGCCAATCCAGAGGCTTTTATTGATTTTAATGTTCCATGGACATTAAATGTAAATTACAACATTCGGTATTCCAAACCACAATTTGTATCAACCACCGTTCAAACACTAAATTTTTCGGGCGATTTAAGTCTTACTCAAAAATGGAAAATAGGAATGACTTCTGGTTATGATTTTCAAGCAAAGGATTTTACCTACACTACTGTTGATATTTATAGAGATTTACATTGTTGGGAAATGTCATTCAATTGGGTGCCTTTCGGTATCAGACAAAGTTATTTGTTTACCATAAAGATTAAATCTGCCATTTTACAAGATTTAAAAATGACTAGAAGAAGTGTGCCTAATGTATTTTAGAAAAATCGTTTTATAGAATACAGGTAACACAGATTTAGTGGGTAAAAAGCCACGAATACACGAATTTTAAGCAGAACACAGATAACACGGGGTTAGCAGATATTCTCTTGTTTCCATTGCGAATAACTTTTGCCTTTTTGCGGTTGCCCCTCCTTAACCCAGAAAATTCACAAATTTTTTACGATATAAGTAATACCAACAAATTTAGCTATTTTCAATAGCCCAAATTTTGGTATTACTAAATCGGGATTAACCGCTTTGCTTCCCACAGCCCTTCGCACATTCATACAATTCGCTTCGCTTTTGCATGAATAAAGCGGGTTAACCGTCATTCCTGAAATTTTTGAGGCACGAAAAAAATTGTCAGGAATCTGTTCTAAGGCTTAATGATTTATGAATTTTTTTTATACATTTGGAAAAAATAAGTCTGAAAAAATCAGACCTATAAATAAGTTAGCCCTTTTTGTATATTAATGAAGAAACTATTTTTACTCATAAACATATTCTCTTTTTTCGTTTGTAGCCAAAAGACAAATGATTATAAAGAATTATTCCAATTACCCCGTAAACGCTAAGCTGAAGCATTGGCATTTTAGCAGAGGGCTTAGGGGTTGTAATTTTCATAACTCATTAAAACAAAAATACTGTTTTTTAAAGTCTCTTTAATCTCTCGAAATTTTCCTAATTTCGTTTTTATTAAAATCAAACAAGATGAATAAAATAATTATTTTTTCTGCCCTTGCAATGCTCATGGATGTATTTGCCATTGCTCAACAAACCATCACCTATCCTAAAACTCAAACAGAAGAAGTTAATGATGACTATTTTGGAACCAAAATTCAAGATCCATACAGATGGTTGGAAGATGATAATTCGGAAGAAACAAAAAAATGGGTAGAAACCCAAAATAAAACGACAAGCATTTATTTGGAGTCCGTTCAAAAAAATAGAAAATACATACATAAACAACTTACAGAAATGTGGAATTATTCTAACATGAGTATTCCTCAACAACATGGAGAGCAAATCATTTTTACCAAGAATGATGGCAATCAAAATTTTGATGTTTATTATATCAAAAATAGTGAAGATGGACCAGAAACAGAATTACTAAACCCTAATAAAATGTCGAATGATGGTTCTGTGAGTGTAAGCTTTATAAGCATTTCAAAAGACAATAAGTATATGGCTTACGCAGTTTCATCAGCTGGTTCGGACTGGATAGAGATTAACGTAATGGAATTGGCAACAAAAAAAATGCTCTCAGACCATATAAAATGGGTAAAATTTTCGGGTATTGCTTGGTACAAAAATGGGTTTTATTACAGCGGTTATAAAGCACCTGAAACAGGTAGTGAATTTGCTGCTAAAAACGAACATCACACTGTGTTTTATCATAAATTAGAAACCAATCAAAGCGAAGATGAACGTGTTTTTTGGAGTGATGAATTTCCACTTCGGAATTTTAGAGCTAGTGTTACCGAAGATGAACAATTTTTAATTGTTTCAGCATCCGAAGGAACAAGTGGTAATATGCTTTTTGTCAAAAACTTAGAAAGTGATAAACCCGAATTTGCAACCTTAGTTAGTGATTTTGAAAGTGATACCTATGTTGTAGGAAATAATAATGAAAATTTAATTATTCTAACAAACATCAAAGCTCCCAATAAAAAAATAATGCAAACAACTATTGATGCTCCTAATTATGACAATTGGGCTCCTTTTGTTCCAGAAAAAGAGGATGTGATAGAAAGTGTGAGCGTGGCTGGAGACAAGGTTTTTGTGAACTATTTAAAAAATGTTCAATCTCGCATTGAAGTATTTACACTTGATGGAGGATTTGTTCAGGAATTAAAATTGCCTAACAACGGAATAGCAAGCACTGTGGTTGGAAAACCCAATCAATCTGTGGCTTACATTACGTTTTCCTCTTATATTCAGCCAACAAGTATTTATAAATTTAATGTGGATGAGTTGGTTTTGGACAGCTATTTTGTCCCATCTGTTGATTTTAAAACGGAAGAATACGAAACCAACCAAGTTTTTTACACAAGCAAAGATGGAACAAAAATACCTATGTTTATTTCACATAAAAAAGGATTGAAATTAGATGGAACAAATCCTTGTTTACTTTATGGTTATGGAGGTTTTAACATTAATATTAAACCTGGTTTTGATGTTTCAAAAGCAGTATTTATGCAAAATGGAGGTATTTATGCTGTAGCCAATTTGAGAGGAGGGAGTGAATATGGCGAAAAATGGCACAAAGCAGGGATGTTGAATAACAAACAAAATGTGTTTGATGATTTTATTGCAGCAGCAAACTATTTGAAACAAAAAAAATATACATCTACCGAAAAATTAGCCATTCATGGGCGTTCTAATGGAGGATTGTTAATTGGAGCTGTGATGACTCAGCAACCAAATTTAGCAAAAGTGGCTTTGCCCATGGTAGGTGTGTTGGATATGTTGCGTTACCATAAATTTACCATCGGTTGGGCTTGGGTTGTAGAATATGGCTCAAGTGAAAATGAAAACGATTTCCAAAATTTACTAAAATATTCGCCACTGCATAATTTAAAGAAAACCAATTATCCTGCTACATTAATCATCACTGCCGATCATGACGATAGAGTAGTGCCAGCTCATTCATTCAAGTTTGCAGCAACACTTCAAAAAATGAATACAAGCAGTAATCCAACATTAATAAGAATTGACACCAAATCTGGTCATGGTTCAGGAAAATCTAAACAAAAGCTTATTGATGAATGGACAGATATCTGGACGTTTACTTTTCATAACTTGGGTATGAAAGCAGAAGTGAAATAAATTCAACTCTTAGTTCATAAATTACTTAAAATAGTTTTTGTTTTCACCCCAAAACCTTACTAAAGTTCCTACATTTGTAGGTGTTAACAGGAGAGGGTCGTCTTCTTTTAATACCGATTATACATTCAATATTGTCCAATTTCAGCTATCGCTTTATTGAACTATTTTCATGTTATATCGGCATTAACCTTTGTAAAATTATATTTTAGTTTGGACTAAAATATAATTACAATTGGTATAACTTACTATAAATGAATAAAATCACTAATTTATGCAAGCATTAATTTCTTCAAATTCAACTTCAATAAGCAGAAATTTTTTACCCAAAAAACTATCAATAGATAGTTGGAATACGTTAGCTCCATTTTATGAAGCATTGAAAACAAGACCAATAAATTCTAAAAACGACCTCGAAAAATGGTTAAAAGATAGAAGTGAGTTAGAAGCTTTTGTGGGTGAAGATGTAGGTTGGCGTTATATAAAAATGAATATTGACACCACCGATGAACAATTAGAAAAGTCGTTTAATTTTTTTGTAAACGAAATTGAACCGAAAATAGCTCCTTATGAAAATAGTTTCAATCAAAAACTAATACAATCCTCGTTTTTAGATGAATTAGATACAGAAACCTATTTTGTTTATCTCAGAGCCATTAAAAAAGAAATGGAAATTTATAGAGATGAAAATATTCCGTTGAAAACGCAATTAACTGAAGAAGCTCAACAATATGGAGCTATTTCTGCAAAAATGACCATAGAAATTGATGGAAAAACAAACACACTTCAACAAGCAAGTATTTATTTAAAATCTACCGATAGAAAATTAAGAGAAGAAGTATATAAAAAAATTGCACAACGCAGGTTGCAAGATGCACAAAAACTTGACGATTTGTTTACTTCGTTAATCAAAAAACGACAACAACTTGCATTAAACACAGGATTTGAAAACTATAGAGATTATATGTTTGCCGAAATGGGACGTTTTGATTATACCAAGCAAGATTGTTTTGATTTTCATAATTCCATCGCCAAAGAAATAGTGCCAGTTATTAATCAATTTGATGAAAATAGAAAAACGAAATTAAAAGTTACTTCATTAAAACCTTGGGACAAAATGGTAGATGTTGATGGAAAATCACCACTCCAACCAACCCAATCTGGAGCAGAATTAATGGATAAAACCATTGCTTGTTTTCACAACATACATCCCTATTTTGGACAATGTATGGAAACAATGAAGGAAATGAAGCACGTTGATTTAGAATCGAAAGTAGGAAAAGCACCGGGAGGATTTAATTATCCCTTAAACGAATCAGGAGTACCATTTATTTATATGAATTCTGTTGGTTCACAACGCGATATGATTACCATGCTGCACGAAGGAGGACATGCCGTACATTCTTTTCTTTCGCACCCACTAGCACTAACTGCTTTTAAAGATGTTCCTTCCGAAGTTGCCGAGTTAGCCTCAATGAGTATGGAACTTATTTCTATGGATTTTTGGGATGTTTTTTATACCAATGAAGAAGAATTGAAACGAGCTAAAAGAGAGCAATTAGAAGGTGTGCTAAATACCTTGCCTTGGGTTGCTACCATTGATAAATTTCAACATTTGTTGTATGAAAATCCCACGCACACATTAATGCAACGAAAAGAAATTTGGAAAAATATAATGGATGAATTTAGTAGCTCAGTTGTAGATTGGTCGGATTGTGAAGATGAAAAAAACTATTATTGGCAAAAGCAACTCCATCTTTTTGAAGTACCTTTTTACTATATTGAATATGGAATGGCTCAATTAGGAGCAATTGCCGTTTGGAGAAACTACAAAAACAATCCAACCAAAGCCATAGAGCAATATATGGAAGCACTAAAATTAGGTTATACTAAACCCATTGCCGAAATTTATGCAACAGCAGGAATTAAATTTGATTTTTCACAAGAATATATTCATGAATTGGTAACCTTTGTGAAAAGTGAATTGGATAAAGTAGAAAAGTAAGAAGATGGAAATTAACAAATAATAAATAACAATGGCTTTGCGTGATGGAAACCCCTCCCTTGGGGAGGTTGGGTGGGGCTAATAACTGAGAACTTTTAAAAATAACTACAAACCAACATGAAACTCGATATTCTTTCCATAGGCGATGAATTACTAATCGGACAAACGCTAAACACCAATGCTCATTGGCTTTCTCAACAATTGAATAAAATTGGTTTTGAGATTAGACAACACACAACGGTTAGCGATGAAAAAACGCATATTTTAACAGCATTAAATGATGCATTAGAAAATGTTGATGTAGTGTTAATAACAGGAGGATTGGGTCCAACAAAAGATGATTTAACATTAGAGGTTCTAAATGAATATTTTGGAGGCAAATTGGTAATGAATCAACAGGTTTATGAAGATATAGAGCGATTAATTGGAGGAAGAGGTTTTGAAATGAATGAACTCAATAAACAACAAGCATTAGTGCCTGATAATGCTCGGGTTTTAAGAAATAAAAACGGAACAGCACCTGGAACATGGTTTGAAAAAAATGGGACAATTGTAGTTTCTATGCCAGGTGTTCCTTATGAAATGAAAGCCATGACAACAAGTACCGTTATTCCATGGCTGTTAGAAAAATTCAAACTTCCGTTTATAGTTCATCAAATGGTTTATACACAAGGGATACCAGAATCAACTTTAGCCCATCAATTAGAGACTTGGGAAAATGAATTACCTAAAAGCATTAAATTAGCTTATTTGCCATCTCCAGGTAGAGTAAAACTTAGGTTGTCAACAATTGGGAATGACAAAACCGCATTAAATTTTGCCATAGAAGAGCAAATCGAAAAAATAAAAAAAATTATACCACAATACATTTATTCTTTCGAAGAAGAAGCATTAGAAAAAATACTAGGAGAAAAGCTAAAGCAACAAAAAGCAACATTATCTACAGCAGAAAGTTGCACCGGGGGTTACATTGCTCATTTAATTACAAGCGTGCAGGGAGCTTCCGATTATTTTGTAGGTTCAGTAATTTCTTACTCTAATGCGATTAAGATAAACCAACTCAATGTGAATGTTGATGACATTGAAAAATATGGAGCAGTGAGTCAACAAGTGGTAGAGCAAATGGCTGAAGGTGTTAGAAAAAAAATGAATACTACTTATGCGATAGCTACTTCTGGCATTGCAGGACCAACAGGAGGAACAGAAGAAAAACCCGTAGGTACAGTTTGGATTGCTATCGCTTCTGAAAAAGGAGTCGTGGCTAAAAAACACGTTTTTGGTAAAGAACGAGATGTAAATATAGAAAGAACGGCTGTTGCTGCATTGGGGATGTTGAATTTGGAGATGAGTTGAGTTAAGGAGTATTTAGGAGTACTTAGAAGTTATTAACTACATAGAGTACTCAAGATTTTTTACTATTTTTGAAGAATAATTATCCTTGATGCAAAATGATAAAGCTAATAGAAGAAAAATTAAGTAAAATAATTGCACTTTGTAAAACACATCGTGTAAAATCCATTGCTCTATTTGGTTCGGCCGCCAAGGATGCTATGCATGCAAATAGCGATATTGATTTTCTTGTGCAATTTTCTGAAGATATAGATGTGCTAGATTATGCTGATAATTACTTCACTTTTTTAGAAGAACTCGAAAAATTGATAGGGAGAAAAATTGATTTAGTTTCTAAAAAAACACTCAAAAATCCCGTATTAATTGAAGAAATTGATAGGTATAAGGTAGATTTGTATGCAGCTTAAAAGAAGAAATAATTAGAATAAAAAACAACATCAAATAGCGAAATACCCCTATTTATATTCAGACATCTTACTAAATAAACGAATTAATTTTTTTTATTCAAAATAAAAACGCAACTTTGCACCCGCTACAACAAAAAGTAACGTGGCGATAACCGCCAAATTGGTCAAAAGAATATTCCTAGCGATAAGTAGTCCCGCTTTTAATAATCCTCGTACCGATTCGGTATAAAAATAATTAACAATGACATTTAAAGAATTAGGTCTTGATAAGAATCTTATCAAGGCAGTAGAAGAAATGGGTTTTGAAACACCATCACCCATTCAAAAAGAATCTATTCCTGCATTATTGCCAGGAGACAGAGATTACGTTGGTTTAGCACAAACCGGAACAGGAAAAACAGCCGCTTTTGGGTTGCCGTTGATTCAACAAATCGATACAGAATTTAGAGCCATTCAAGGCATAATTCTTTGTCCAACCCGTGAATTGTGTTTACAAATCACCAAAGAATTAAAAGCGTACGCAAAATATACCGAAGGTGTTAAAATTGTGGCAGTTTATGGTGGAGCAAGTATCACCGATCAAATCAGAGAAATTAAAAGTGGTATCAACATTATGGTTGGCACACCTGGTAGAACCATTGATTTAATGGACAGAAAAGTGTTGAAATTTGATTCAGTTGCAACCGTTATTTTGGATGAAGCAGATGAAATGTTGAACATGGGTTTCAAAGAAGACATCACAAAAATTATCGAAAAAACTCCTGTAACTAAAAAAACATGGTTGTTTTCGGCTACTATGCCTAAAGAAGTTGAGCGTATTGCAAATACGTACATGGAAAACCCAATTAAAGTAACTGTTGGAACAAAAAATAGTTCAGCGGCAAACATCGAACATAGTTATTGCTTAGTAAGTGGAAGAGATCAGTATTTTGCTTTACGCAGATTCATTGATTTTTCACCTGAATTGTATGGTATTGTTTTTTGTAGAACACGTAGAGAAACACAAGAAATTGCTGCAAAATTGATGGCTGATGGCTATAATGCAGATTCGTTGCATGGAGATTTATCTCAAGCTCAACGTGATAGTGTGATGAATAAATTCAGAAACAGAAATATTCAACTATTAATTGCAACAGATGTAGCAGCTAGAGGAATTGACGTAGATGATTTAACACATGTTTTCCATGTTGATTTACCAGACGAAATTGAAAGTTACACACACCGAAGTGGAAGAACTGCAAGAGCAGGAAAATCAGGAAAATCAATTTCATTGGTTAGCCCATCAAAATCAAGTAGAATTAGATTGGTTGAAAAATTAATTGGTTCTAAATTGATGCTTACAAAAGCTCCTTCAGGACAAGATATTTGTGGACAGCAAATTATCAATGTGATTAACAACATTAAATCTGTTGAGGTAAATGAAAAAGGATTAGCTCCTTTTATTGCACAAATCCACGAAGAATTTAGTGAATTAACTAAAGAAGAATTGATAGAACGTATGGTTTCTCGTGAATTTAATAAGTTTATCAAACAATACGATAAAGCAGGAGATATAAACATTGATCCATCAAGAGTTCGTCAAGGAAGAGAAAGAGGAAATGATAGAGAATCAGGAAGAAGAGAAGGAAGAAGTGATTCAAGTGATAGAAATTCAAAACGCTTATTTATTAATGTTGGTAAAATGGACGGCTTTGAAAACAAAGGTCAAATTTTAGGTTTTATCTGTAATCAATCGGGTATTGATGGTGGTTCAATCGGAAAAATTGATTTGTTTGATAGCTTTGCTTTTATTGGTGTTGATGAAGGAATTGGCGAACAATTAATTGGAAACCTTAATGGTAAAAATATTGAAAATAGAGATATTAAAGTTGAATTTTCTAAAGATAAACCAAGAAGCAGCGGAGGAGGATTTGAACGTAAAGAACGTAGTGGAGGTTTTGAAAGAAGAGAACGAAGTTCTTCTGATAGAAAAGAAAGGTCTTTCAAATCTTCTG
>PCUH01000282.1:13799-13953 GCA_002770955.1 Flavobacteriales bacterium CG18_big_fil_WC_8_21_14_2_50_32_9
GAGGAGGAGGAAGAAACTTCAAAGAAAGACGTAGAAGAATTTAATTTTCTTTTAATATAGAACAAAAGCCCAATCAATTTTTTGATTGGGCTTTTTTTTGCAGAAAACTTTAATAAATATATTGATTACATCGCATAAGCAGGACAGGTATGAG
>PCUH01000163.1:0-201 GCA_002770955.1 Flavobacteriales bacterium CG18_big_fil_WC_8_21_14_2_50_32_9
TGTAAATGGAAAAGGAATAACAGGCTTATCGGTAAAAATTTACAACCGTTGGGGTAATAAAGTGTTTGAAAGTAGTGATATCAATCAAGGATGGGATGGAAAACACAATGGTGCAGACCAAAATACAGCCGTTTTTGTATATGTATTAGAAGCAAACTTTGAAAATGGAAAAACAGTTACTGAAAGTGGCAATGTGAGTTT
>PCUH01000163.1:221-1929 GCA_002770955.1 Flavobacteriales bacterium CG18_big_fil_WC_8_21_14_2_50_32_9
ACAATTGACGAATGACGATTTAAGAAATGTTGAATTTTAAATATTAAGTGGTGAATAGAAAACTTTATAAACTTTAAACTAAAAATATGAAAACTTCACAAACTTTTAATTTTAAGCACTTTACAAACTTTTTACTTTTAACTGTGCTAACTTTGAGTTGTGTAGCTCAAGAACCTACCCTTGCCCAAGCCGAGAAATGGCTGAGTACTGCAAATGAAAAAGGTTTTTTAGAGAACAAAGGGCAGATGATGGACAACGAAGGTAAACCTGTGCCACAAGTTCTTTTTAAAACCGAAGCCCCTGATTTAAATATTTGGGTAACCAAAAGTGGACTAATCATACAAACCTTACGTTTACGAAAAGAACCCATTCCTGAAAACGAACTTAGCGAGTGGGAAAAAGAAGAAGTAAAACGCACTGGTAAAGCAAAAACCAAAAAATATTTTGACTGGGAAAGAGTGGACATTGAACTCAAAGGAGCAACCATCAATAAGGAAAATATCCTCAAAGAGAACCCTTTGCAAGGACATGAAAATTACTTCTACCCCACTTGCCCTGATGGTATTTATGGAGTAGGAGCGTATGAAAAGATAACGATTAAAAATGTTTATTCAGGTATTGACTGGGTGTTGTATAGAAATAAGGATAAAGGCTTTAAATATGATTTTGTAGTACACCCTGAAGCCGATTACCAACAAATAGAACTTATTTACAAAAGCAAAACCCCCATTAACATTAATGAACAAGGCGAGTTAGAGATGCTGACCATTTACGGCAATGTAAAAGAAAACAAACCAGTAAGTTTTTATGAAACCCAAGAAATAAACACTCGCTTTAGCCAAAACTACCAAAAACCTACCACAATAAACGGAGATAATGGCTATGAAACCAGTATTTCTTTTCACTTAGCTACATCTCCCCTCCCTTCGAGAGGGGTTGGGAGTGAGCTTCTTGTTATCGACCCCCAACTCACTTGGGCTACCTTTTATGGTGGGAATGGTGCTGATGGACCTATGAGCATAGATTGCGATGGGAGCGGGAACGTGTTTGTAACTGGCTATACCTCTTCAAGCGATTTTCCCACCCTGAATCCTGGGGGCGGGGCTTATTTTCAAGGGACCAATGGGGGTGTATTTTCTCCTAATGATGCCTTTATCCTGAAATTTACCAATACTGGAACGCTTTTATGGGCGACCTATTACGGGGGAAGCGGAGAGGAATGGAGCAATTCCATTACTACCGATGGCAACGGGAACGTGTTTGTAACGGGCTATACCACTTCAAGCGATTTCCCCACCCTGAATCCTTTGGGTGGGGCTTATTTTCAAGGAACTTTTGGAGGAGGATCTAATTTTGGTGATGCCTTTATCCTAAAATTTACCAATACTGGAGTGCCTTTATGGGCGACCTATTATGGAGGAAGCGGAAATGATGCGGGCAATTCCATTACTGCTGATGGCAGCGGTAACGTGTTTGTAACTGGTTCTACTAGTTCAATCAATTTTCCCACCATGAACCCTAGTGGTGGGGCTTATTTTCAAGGGGCTTTTGGGGGGGGAGGAGTTAATTTTGGTGATGCCTTTATTCTTAAATTTACCAATATTGGAACGCTTTTATGGGCGACCTATTATGGGGGAAACGGAGGTGAGCAGGGCTTTTCCATTACTGCCGATGGCAGCGGGAATGTGTTTGTGACAGGCCGTACCAC
>PCUH01000163.1:1987-3063 GCA_002770955.1 Flavobacteriales bacterium CG18_big_fil_WC_8_21_14_2_50_32_9
GGGGGGGGAGGTAATGATGCCTTTATTCTGAAATTTTCCAATACTGGAGTGCGTTTATGGGCAACCTATTATGGGGGAAGTGGGGATGATTTAGGCTATTCCATTACTGCCGATGGCAGCGGGAATGTGTTTGTGACGGGTCGTACCTATTCAAACAATTTATCCACCCTGAATCCTGGGGGAGGGGCTTATTTTCAAGGGGCTTTTGGTGGAGGTAGTGATGCTTTTATCCTGAAATTCACCAACACTGGAGTGCGTTTATGGGCAACCTATTATGGGGGAATCGGAACTGATTTCTTTAGTTCATACGATAATTTGGAGACGGATAATTGCGGGAACATATATATAAGTTTTGTTATAAGCAGTGCTTCTGGGCTTACCCTCCAGTCGCCCTGCGATGCAGGAGGATATTTTGATAATACATATAATGGAGTTAAAGATATTATTCTGCTTTCTTTCAACAACACAGGCGTTTTGTTATGGGGCACTTTTATTGGGGGAGATGGATCGGATTTCAGAAGCCCTTTAGCCATAGATGTCAATAATAATGTATTTCTTTCAGGGGAATGGACACAGGTAACTAATAACGCCACCTATCCCCTTACCAATCCAGGCGGAGGGGCTTATTATGATGGCACTTTTAATGGAGGTGGTGATGATGCGTTTATGATGAAGTTTGAAACTAATTCTCCTTCTCATACCCTTGTGGCTACCAATGAAACTTCATGCGGTACAAATGATGGAACTGCAACTTTCTCAGTAAGTGGTTTATGTCCACCTATAGACTATATATGGAGTAATGGTAGTCAGACTTTAGCTTCTACTGATACTTTTAGTATAATTAACAATCTTCCTCCAGGTTTATATACGATAACTGCTTACTCAGGATGCGATTCAATTATAGATAGCGTGCAAGTTAATACTAGTTTATCTGTATCAATGATTACTCAAAATATTTCTATTTGCCAAGGCGATAGCGTTGTGATAAACGGAAACAGTTATACCGCTACAGGAAACTACAACGATACTATTGTTGGAGGAGCAGCCAACGGTTGTGATAGCATCGTTACTACTAA
>PCUH01000268.1:0-2971 GCA_002770955.1 Flavobacteriales bacterium CG18_big_fil_WC_8_21_14_2_50_32_9
TAAGCATAACATAACTGGCGATTTTATTTGGAGTAAATACTTTTCTTATAATTATATCGCAAGTGGTAATACAATTTTCATTGACTCAAATTCCATTTATATTGGAGGTGTGACAGCTCAAGCATTTGGACAAAACGAAAGCCCATTATTAATTAAAATTGATACTACTGGTAATTTAATTTGGGATTATATTTTTCCAAACAGTGCCTTTTCAGAATTCAACAAAATTCTCAAGGTAAACAATACTTTTTATTCTATAGGAAGGATAATGCCAACAACAACGACAAACAATAAATATAAAATATTTATCTCAAAGTTTGATTCTTCAGGTAATATAAGCACTCCCTATTTTTTTGGAGACTCCACCTACACCTATCGAAATATTGATGCTATAGAAACCAATCAAAATCAAATTGTTGTTTCTAGTTCAGAAGCACTTAGTAACAAAAACTTAGTTTTAAAAATAGATACTTCATTAAACGTTGTTAATCAATTTTATATACAAGGTATTTCTAATCAGAATATTTATGTAAATAATTCAATAATTCAATTAACAGATAGTAATTATATACTTTCAGGTCACAAGGAATATCCTGCCTTATCTTATTTCTCTAGTTTATATATCCAAAAATTAAATCAAATTGGTCAAATTTATTGGGAACGAGAATATTCAGGGGTTTCTAGTGATTGTATTTCTTTAGATTCTAATAACTTAATTTTGGTAGGTAATAGACTTGTATCTAATGCTTCTAACAGTTCTTTAAATAGCAATACATTATTAATTAAAACTGATAGCACTGGACTAACAGACTTATGTATACCTAAATTTTATGCAAATTATTCTCCAAACAATATTAGTGATTCTTTACCCTTAGGAATTAAAGTTTTATTAATAAATAACAGTTATGGTTTGGGTCCTTTTTCTTGGTATTTAAGCGACACACTATTCTCCAATAATTTTAATGATTATTTTTATGCCAATGATACTGGTTGGGTTAAAATTGAGCTTATTGCTTGTAACGATACTTTTGTTGATTCAATCTACATTTATAATCCTTCAGTTTCAATTAATGAATTTAATAACAGAAAAAAAATTAACCTTTACCCAAACCCCTCATCTAATACCATTACAATTGATATTAAAGAAGATATTAGTTCTATTACCATCATAAGTATAACTGGTAAACTCATAAAAACTGTTGATAAAAGCAACAACACTATAAATGTAACCGATTTACCAAAAGGCATTTATTTTGTCAAGTTAATTGTTGATGGAGTCGTAAATGTGGAAAAATTCATAAAAAATTAAAACGGTTTGCCAACATCATCTATATTTCATATTGTTTTAATAATCTTAATCTAAACTAAAGTTTAAAACAAAACGAAAACATAGAATGGGGGTTAGCAGTTATTGAAAGAAGTAAAATGAAAGAACAGATCTCAGTATATATAGTGTTATTTCTTGGAATTTTTTCGACTGGAAATATTTTTGAATAACCTCCCCCCAACTGTCCTTTGTCTGAAGGGAGGCAAAAAGATAGCGAATAAGGACTATTTCCTACAATAATTTAAAATAATTCTTACTTTTGGTTGTTTTAGTTAGTCTTTATTCGCAAACACGCTAGCTTGGCTTCAGACTAAAGACAGTGAGGAATTCTTTATCCATATGTTATAGCTAATTATTAAATATGAGAGTATTTTTATTTTTTATATTATTTAGTTTGATGACTTTTGAACTTAAAGCTCAATGGATCCAAATGAATGAAGCATTTGGGGGGAACTCTGTAGGAACAATTAAAACAGTAGGCAGTACAATTTTTGCAGGAACATTTGACTTTGGACTAAACAGTAAAGTATATAAATCTACTGACAATGGGCTAAATTGGACTATATCTAATTCAGGTTTGGGAAGTGCACTCGTTCATACTTTTGCAACGATTGGCTCGATAATTTTTGCAGCAACCTACTCTGAAGGTGTTTTTAAATCTGTAGATAATGGAACTACTTGGACAAATGTGCTCAGTAATATTCCAAATGTCAACTACTACTCTTTAGGCACAAAAGATTCTGTTATTATTGTCGGAACTGATTATGGTGCTCTATATCAATCTACCGATTTAGGTATAAATTGGATAAATGTTGTAGCTACAACTCCAACTAATTACTATTATAATATAAGATCCAACTCGACACATTTTTTTGCCGCGAGTAGCGATGGTCCATTCATCTCTACTGATAACGGATTGAATTGGAATCTTGTTGCTTCAGGTTTGACGATTTCAAGTATTGAAGAATTTTTAATACAACCTTCATATGTCTTTTCAACTGATAATTTTAGAGTATATAGAACTTCTAATAATGGAACTTATTGGGAGACTGTGACAAATAATTTATCAATCAATTCATTTAAAAGATCTTTTGGTTTTAGTGGGTCTAATCAATTAATAGGAACCTCAGACGGGGTATTTGTTACTCCTAATAATGGACAAAATTGGATTGCTGCTAATTCCGGTTTAGGTAATAATGATGTCAATGAGTTTGACACTTTATCATCTTATATTTTTGCTGCAACAAATATTGGAATATTTAGAATTGACACTTCTCAAATCAACACAATTGCAATAGGTATCAATGAAATTAATGAAGTTAAGATACTTAATGTATATCCAAATCCAAGTCATGGGAAGATAAAGATTGAGATAGAATCAAAATTTATAAACGACAACTATAAGTTGCAAATATTCAATACGTTTGGACAAACTGTTCTCTTTGAAAATTTAAATAATCAGGGAAGTATAGATTTAAGTCATTTCCCTAAAGGAATTTATTTTTTAGAAGTTAAAAACCTAAATATTTCATTACATAGAAAAATAATTATTGAATAAACTGGTTACAATAAGCTGTAATATTGCATTTTGGTTGCGAGCAGTTTAATTTTTTTGACAGTTTTGTAAGTTAGTGCCATTCATTT
>PCUH01000268.1:3009-3151 GCA_002770955.1 Flavobacteriales bacterium CG18_big_fil_WC_8_21_14_2_50_32_9
AGTATAACTAAACCTCTGTTTCAAGCATTCGCTTGGAACACTATGTTAAAAAAACATTACCATTTAAATAGATATTGTTACATTTGGAGTGAGAATTTAGTGTATAGTGAGAATAAAAATACTAGTATTTTTATTCGGTTAT
>PCUH01000032.1 GCA_002770955.1 Flavobacteriales bacterium CG18_big_fil_WC_8_21_14_2_50_32_9
AGCGAATGTTTTTACGGCATTGGAGATTAGAGATTCCTTCACTACTAATTACTAACTACTTTTTCAATTCTTCATTTCTTTTAGCTCGTTGCATCGGATTTTCTCTTCCATCATCTCTCCAACCGTACTCTACTCTTTTAAAAAGCTCAAATTTAGAAGGCTGCACTTTTCTAGGCCAAGCATTGTTTGTTAAATCTACATCGGCAGTTTCTAAAAATGGGTCAAGTTCAACACCAACAACTTCTTTTTTGAAAGCAAAAACTTTTGAAACATTTTCATGATTTTTTTTCCAGATTTCAGCAGGAATTCTAATTACTTCCTTTGAACCATCTTTAAAAGTAAATTCTAAAATAATTGGCATCACTAATCCGCCAATAGATTCAAATTGAATGGTATAATAATTATAATCGCCATTTAAAAAAGCAATTTCATTTTCATCGAGTTTACTCAAATAATTTTTATATGCTTCTTTATCAATTAATAAAACTTCAAAAGGATCATAGCTATCATAAAAATCATTTATACTTGGATCTTTTTCATCATAAGTTTGTTTAATATCTGTTTTGTTTCTATTTACGCTAATAGGTTGAGTTGCATTTTCTTTTTGTGTTTTTTCAAATGCTTTCTCTATTTCAGGATTTTTAGTATCAATTTTAAACCATTCTATGTTTTTGATGGCAATATCAACATGGTCGGTTGTATAAAACCAACCCCTCCAAAACCAATCTAAATCCACTGCTGAAGCGTCTTCCATAGTTCTGAAAAAATCTTCTGGTGTTGGATGTTTAAATTTCCAACGCTCTGCATAGGTTTTAAAAGCAAAATCGAACAATTCACGTCCCATAATGGTTTCTCTCAAAATGTTTAAAGCTGTTGCAGGTTTTCCATAGGCATTGTTTCCAAATTGAAAAATAGATTCTGAATTGGTCATAATTGGAGAAATATATTTTTTATCTCCCTTCATATAATCTACAATATTAGGTGCTGGACCTCTTCTTGAAGGATAGCCTCTCTCCCACTCTTGCTCGCACAAATATTGAGTAAAAGTGTTTAATCCTTCATCCATCCATGTCCATTGGCGTTCATCCGAATTAATTATCATAGGAAAAAAATTATGCCCAACTTCATGAATAATTACGCCTATCATAGCATATTTGGTTCGTTCAGAATATGTTCCATCTTTATTTGGTCGTCCTCCATTAAAACAAATCATTGGATATTCCATACCTATGCTTTTTGAATGAACTGAAATTGCCACTGGATAAGGATAATCTGTTGTGTGTTTAGAGTAAGATGTTAAGGTGTGTGCTACCACTTTAGTTGAATATTGTTCCCACAACGGATTCCCTTCTTTAGGATAATAACTCATTGCCAATGTTTTTTTGCCGTTAATATCCACAGCCATAGCGTCCCAAATAAATTTTCGGGAAGTTGCAAAAGCAAAATCTCTCACATTGGTAGCACTAAAGCTCCAAGTTTTAGTTTCTTCTTTTTTTGTTTTTTCAGATTCTTCTGCTTCAGTTTGTGTTACAATTATTACGGGTGTTTTAAATTCATTTTGGGCTTTAGCAAATCGGTTTTTTTGTTCGGATGTTAATATTGATGAAGCATTCGTTAATGTTCCTGTTGCCCCAACAATATGATCAGAAGGAACCGTTATGTTTACTTTGAAATCGCCAAAAGGCAAGGTAAATTCTCCTGTTCCTAAAAATTGTTTGTGTTGCCATCCTTCCACTTCATTATACACTGCCATTCGTGGATAAAACTGAGCGATGGTATATAAATAGTTATCATCTTCTTGAAAATATTCATACCCCGAACGACCACCAATTTCATCTCGATTGTTTACATTATACCACCATTTAATTTTGAAAGAATAAGAAGCTCCTGGCATTAATGGTTTAGGCAAATCAATACGCATCATTGTTTTGTTAATGGTATAAGGCAAATCTTTTCCTGATGCATCTTTCACATAATCCAACTTAAAGCCGCCATCAAAATCATTATGTATTTCTGCTAATTGCTTAAAACTCATTTTTTCTTTAATATTATTTGTTTCTATTAGTTTGGAATCTGAATCTCTGGCTCGCATGTTTTGGTCTAATTGCACCCATAAATAAGTTAATTTATCGGGTGAATTATTTTTGTAGGTAATGGTTTCTTTTCCTTCTATTTTTTGCTTTTTATCATCTAAAACAACATCAATAACGTAATCAGCCTTTTGCTGATAATAAGCATGACCAGGAGCTCCTGAGGCAGTTCTGTAAATTGTTGGTGTTGCAAATTCTTCGTGTAATTGTTTGAATTTATTGGTGTTGTATTGTGCAAAAACTTGTCCTAGTTGAAGTAAAACAAGGGTAATAATTAATTTTTTCATTAGGTGTTTATTAATTAATAATTGTGTGTTTTTCTTTTGTTTTTTCATTGTTGAGCCTAAAATTAAATCGTTGCTCTCCAACAGTTAGGTAAACAATGTTTATGTGTTCTTTAAAATAGTTATTAAGCAAGGTATTTTTAATTTCTACGGTTGAAAAATTATCAATTGATTCTGTTTCAATGTAACAATAAATGAAATCATCATTGTTTACTTCCTTACCTATTAACTTGTAGAGAAGCATATTTTCATCAGTTTTAATTTCAAAATGTTGATTAATGTATTGATAAATAAAATCATTTGCTTTCTCTAGTTCCTTTTCTGTGCCAAGAAACATATTGGGAAACCCTTCTTTTTCTAAAGCATATTCTAAATCATGCCCAATGAATTTAAGTGAAATTTCCATTTTTTTGTTAGAACTATTGTATGCTATTTCAGTAATGGTTACATAATAGTTATGAGGCACAAAACTCAGTGTCAACAATAGTAAAAAAATAATTAATGTTTTTCTTAACATCATAAAAAAAAGAGGCGCAAATTTAGACATTTGATAACTTTAAAAGAAAATTATGAGCTATAAAAACCACAATAATTTGAATTTACTATTTTTAGGAATCAAAAATTATGATGCTTTTTATTGAATATATACTCAAATCAGTAAAAGGCTACGAGGTTACTTAGGAACTGTAAACACAATACGTTATAAAAAAAAGTATATTTATGAGAT
>PCUH01000226.1 GCA_002770955.1 Flavobacteriales bacterium CG18_big_fil_WC_8_21_14_2_50_32_9
AACTTTACTTTTGAAACAAGTACGTTGACTTATCAACTATATGCTTTTGGAGTTACTATTGGTTCAGAAATTAAACTACTAAATCCCTCCAAAAAAACAAATTTTTATATTACACCTAGCTTTGGTTATCGTAGAATATTTAGCATAACTCAAGAATCATCTAACCCAAATTTAGATGTTAGCAAACACCCTGATGTTAATCAAGGGATTATTATTGATTGGGGGCTTGAGTTAGGTGTGAAATTGAAGAAATTTAAGGTTGGAGTAGCTTTAAGAGATGTTTTTAATGAAAACGAAGATATGTCAAGTGTTGTAGTAACCAATGCTTATACTGTTTCGGTAAGCTATTTGTTTAACATGTCATTCAAAAAGAAAGAAATAAGCGAATAAATTCAGCTCCAACGGAGCGTAATTTACTAAGTGATGAGTGAAGCTCATCCTAATAAAATTAACCTACCTTCTTCTTAAAACTTTCCAATACTTTTTTCACCAATTCATCGGTAAGTGTTTCCATGTAGTAAGCACCTTTGGCGGGGTCAACTACTTTGTCTAAAAAGGATTCTTCTTTTAAAATTAGCTGAATATTTCGAGCAATTCGTTTAGAAAATGGAGTAGGTTTTCCTTCCAACGCATTAAAAGGCAAAACAGTTAAACAATTACAACCACCAATAATTGCTGACATCGCCTGAGTGGAAGCTGCCAAGGTGTTGTTGTGTACATCAATTTCGGGTTGAGGTGTTAGTGTGGTTTGTGCAGCAATATACATTTCCTCATCATTAAGTTGATATTGATGGGTAATCAATTCAAAGCAAATGCGGGCTGCTCTTAATTTGGCTATTTCAAAAAAGTAATTGTTTTGAATAGGAAACTGAAACATTATTTTATTCCAAGCTTCTTTTGCGGAAATGCCGTTTTCTGTTAAGATGTCAACTGCTTCAACCGCTTTTGCAAAACTATTAGCTAATTGCTCACTCATTTTTGTAGTAGCGTTGGCAGTAATCATGATGCATTTTTCAACATGCTTATTTTTACTCAACGCAATAATATCGTTGGTAATGTTATTGCTGTAAAAATTTGCTTTTACATTGCTGTAAGTAGATTTTTCTAAAAACTGGGCAAATAATTCAGCAGTTTGGAGTGGGTTTTCGTTGTAAAAACTCAGTTGAATAATATCCAATTGAATATTGTTCAACAAGCTACTAAGTTTTTCTAAATTAGCTATTTCTCCAATAAATTCCAAGCTGTTGCAACCACCTGTTAGAGCAGTTAGTGCTTGTTGGTTGGCATCGCCATCAGTAACATCAATTTGTTCATTGATAAACCAACTAGCGGTACTTTCGGGAATAACATTAAAAGTAGAAGACAAATTATTTTCCAACGCATTTTGCATGTAAAAAGGTTGAACGTTGATGTCTTCCTCAGAATTCCAAACTAAGGTTGCTTCAAAATCTTTACCTTTCAAATCAGCAATAATTTGTTCTTTCCATTGCTGATAGCTTATTTCTTTAAAATCGTTCATAATCTCAAATCTCAAATTTCCAATCTTTAATCCTTTTTCTTCGCTTCAAAAACAAAAATTTCTTCATCATCTTTTTTCATCAGGTATTTTTCTCTGGCAAATCTTTCTAAGGCTTTTTGGTCTGTACTTAGTTCATTGAGTTCTTTTTTTGTTTTAGCAATTTCATCATCATAAAACTGTTGTTCACGTCTCATTTCTTTGAGTTTTGAATGATAATCGTATTGGGTAAGTAAATTGTTTTGATCAAAAAAAGTAACCCAAATAAAAAAAACAAGAATACTTAATCCGTATTTGTTCTTTAGCCAATTGGGAATTTTCTTTAACATACGTACAAAAATACGTATCAATTTGTAAAATTTAACCTAAATTAAAACTGAACTATTAAACAAAGCTATGTTAATGGTAAAGATGATAAATAAAGAACTATAAAAAATTAAAAAACAATTCCAATCAAGCTATTAAGGAATGAAAATATTCCTACTTTTACGAGTTCATTTTAAAAAAATATCAATCATTTAATCACATCAAAGTTGGAGGGAAATCAAAATTTGAGTTTCAGCTTTAAACAAAGGAAAGATGGCAAAGACACGAAAAGACATTGAGGCGTTAGAATATCACTCAATAGGTAAACCAGGAAAAATTGAAGTAGTACCAACAAAACCTTACAGTACACAACGAGATTTATCGTTGGCTTATTCACCAGGAGTTGCCGTACCTTGTATGGAAATAGCAGCAAACAAAGAAGATGTTTATAAATATACAGCAAAGGGAAATTTAGTTGCAGTAATTACAAATGGAACAGCTGTATTGGGTTTAGGAGATATTGGTCCAGAAGCTGCAAAGCCAGTAATGGAAGGAAAAGGATTGTTGTTTAAAATTTTTGCTGATATAGATGTTTTTGATATTGAGATTGATGCTACAGATGTGGATTTGTTTGTGAATACAGTAAAAGCAATTTCACCAACTTTTGGAGGAATAAATTTAGAAGATATCAAAGCTCCTGAATGTTTTGAAATTGAAGAGCGACTAAAAAAAGAATTGAAAATACCTGTAATGCACGATGATCAGCATGGAACAGCAATAATTACATCAGCCGCATTACTTAATGCAGTAGAATTAGCAGGGAAAAAATTAAGTGAAATTAAATTAGTAGTTAATGGAGCAGGAGCTGCTGCTATGTCTTGTACCAAATTGTACGTAACCTTAGGGGTAAACCCTAAAAATATTATTATGTTGGATAGCAAAGGTGTTATTCGAAAAGATAACAAAGAACTCTCTGAATCAAAAAAAACATTTGCAACTACAAGAAAAATAGATACATTAGCTGAAGCACTCAAAGATGCTGATATGTTTTTAGGATTATCTAAAGGAAATATTGTTTCTAAAGCGATGATAAAATCAATGGCAAAAAATCCTATTGTTTTTGCCCTTGCCAATCCAAACCCTGAAATTGCTTATAAAGATGCTATCGCAACTAGAAAAGATATTATTATGGCAACAGGCAGGTCTGATCATCCTAATCAAGTAAATAATGTGCTTGGGTTTCCTTATATTTTTAGAGGAGCATTAGATGTTCGGGCAACTTGCATCAATGAAGAAATGAAGTTAGCAGCTGTAAGAGCAGTCGCTATATTAGCTAAAGAAACGGTGCCAGAAGAAGTAAACGAAGCCTACAATCAAAAAAACATTTCGTTTGGAAGAAATTTTATTATTCCAAAACCACTAGACCATAGACTAATAACCACTATTGCACCTGCTGTTGCTAAGGCAGCAATGGATTCGGGCGTAGCACAAAATCCAATAAAAGATTGGGAATTATACAAAGAAAATTTAACTAAGCGACTAGGTTTAAGTAATAAGTTATTAAAAAATATTACTGAAAGAGCGAAAGTAAATCCAAAAAGAGTTGTTTTTGCTGAAGCAGATAATTATAAAATTTTAAAAGCGGCATTATTGGTTCATGAAGAAGGTATTGCTCAACCAATTTTATTAGGTAAAATAGTTAAAATACAACAAGTTGCAAAAGAGTTTAATTTGGATTTGGGCAACATTCCAATCATAGACCCAAGAAGTTCTGTTCATAGAGATAAAAAGAATTTTTATGCCGCAATGTTGTATGAAAAAAGGAAAAGAAAAGGAGTTACTTTAGCTGAAGCCCAAGAAATGATGCGAAGTAGAAATTACTTTGGGTCGGCTATGGTTGAAATGGGTGATGCAGATGCATTTATTTCAGGATTAACCCGAAATTATAAAAATACAATAACACCAGCTTTGCAAGTAATAGGAACAGATGATGATGTGAGTAAAATAGCAGGAATGTATATTATTTTTACAAAAGAAGGACCGTTTTTCTTTGCAGATACTACAGTGAATTTAGACCCATCAGCACGAGACATTGCTGACTTAACTGTATTGGTAGCAAAAATTGTAGAACGCTTTAAAATAATTCCAAAAATAGCTTTGCTATCCTATTCAAATTTTGGCTCTGCTGGGGGTGAAGATTCTATTAAGATGAGGGAAGCAAAAAAAATATTAGACAAAGAACATCCGCACATTGTTGTTGATGGTGAAATTCAGGCAAATTTTGCTTTAAATAAAGAGCTAAGAAATGAAATTTTCCCTTTTTCGGAATTAGCAAAAAAAAATACCAATACATTGATATTCCCCAATTTAGCAGCAGGAAATATTGCCTATAAATTAATGCTTGAAATGGGTGGTTTTGATGCTATAGGTCCAATTTTGTTGGGCATGAAAAAACCAGTACATATATTACAATTGGGAAGCTCAGTTCGTGAAATTGTGAACATGATTACCTTAGCAGTTGCTGATGCTCAAACTAGGAAGTAAGTAAATAGGAGTTAGGTGTTAGTAGTTAGTACTTCCAACTTCAAACCTCAAACAACAATTAACAAAAAAATGATAGCTCAAATAAAAGGAAGATTAGTAGAAAAAACACCTACCTATGTGGTTATAGATTGCAATGGAGTAGGGTATCAAATTAACATATCTTTAAATACTTATTCTAAAATTGATGCCAATGAACAATGTTTATTGCACACCCATTTAATTGTTAGAGAAGATGCTCAATTACTTTATGGATTCAAAGACAAAAGTGAACGAGAATTATTTCGAATGTTAATTTCAGTATCTGGAGTTGGTTCTGCAACAGCAATGATGATTTTATCTTCATTAACGGCAACCGAAATTAAAGGAGCAATAAGTACGGGAAATGTTAATATGCTTAAGGGGGTAAAAGGAATCGGAACGAAATCTGCAGAAAGAATCATCATTGATTTAAGAGACAAAATAGGAAAAGTTGAAGAAAGTGATATAAATTTTGCCGTTTCAAACAATACAATTAAAGATGAGGCGTTAAGTGCTTTAATTATGCTTGGTTTTACAAAAAAACCAGCAGAATTAGCACTAAATAAAATTTTGGCTTCTTCAGAAGAAATATCTGTGGAACAGCTAATTAAACAAACATTAAAGAGCCTTTAAAGGGCTTTCTTATTTTGGCATTTAACAAGGTAACATATAAAAAAATATTTTTTATTGTTGGGGTTTCCTTTGTAATTACTATTACAAATTGGATGGTTAACCCCGAATACTCTCTTGCATTTGAGAATATAATAAATCTTTCTGATTATGTTTTACCTGTCGATAGTCCCATAATCGACTTAAAATATCCATTTAGTGATGGTTCTAGCACTCCAGAAAACCCTAATTCTGGTGGATTATATCTTAACCATCCAAGCAATGTTCAATCTGGATTTGAATACGACCCAGAAACAGGTACGTATAATTACTATGAGAAAATGGGAGATAGAGATTTTAGGCCCCCAACCTATATGACTTTTGATGAATATTTAGAATATGATTCAAAAAAATCATTACAAGAATACTGGAAACAAAAAACAGAGGCCGATGCCATGGATCAAACCAAAGGATTTAGACCTACATTAAATGTGAAGGGAAAAGCTTTTGATCGGATTTTTGGGGGTGATGAGATTTCAATTGTTCCACAAGGTTCGGCAGAACTTAGTTTTGGTATAAATCGCTCTACCAGAGATAACCCAGTGCTACCTGCAAATCAAAGAAGTTTAACCACTTTTGATTTTAATCAACAAATTCAGTTAAATGTAGTTGGTAACATTGGTACTAAAATGAAACTTTCTTTTAACTACAACACAGAAGCCACTTTCGATTTTGAAAACAGAATGAAATTAGAATATACCATTGATGAAGGTTCGGAAGATGAAATTATTCAAAATATTGAAGCAGGTAATGTTGCTTTGCCTTTAAAAGGTTCATTAATTACAGGAAGTCAAACTTTGTTTGGAATAAAAACTGAATTAAAATTTGGAAGAATGTACATAACAAGTGTGCTTTCGCAAGAAAAAGGAGAGCGTAAAGAAATTAGTGTTCAAGGAGGAGCTCAAATACAGAAATTTGAAAGAGAAGCCTCAGATTATGAGGAAAATAGACATTTCTTTTTATCTCAATTTTTTAGAGATACCTACGAAACTTCGTTGGCAAATTTGCCTGTAATTTCATCTAGAGCAACAATAACAAAGGTTGAGGTTTGGGTTTCTAATGTCAATAGTGCTTTTATTGACAATCGAAACATTATAGGTTTTATGGATTTAGGCGAAGCTACAAATGATAATATTTATAATAATACGTTGGTTTTTGATGCCAATACAACTCCAACTTTTGATTTTCCAGATAATGAGGCAAATACCTTATATCCAAATTTAACGGGAGCATCTACTTATGATACTGCTGCAATTAGAGGTTTTGTGAGTTCGAGTCAAGAGTTAGAACAAATTGGATATTCTAATGGAATTGATTTTGAAAAGTATGAAAATGCTCGTTTATTGAAACCAAATGAATTTAATTTGAATGCTCAGTTGGGATATATATCGTTAAACTCAGCTATGAATGCCGATGACATCTTAGCAGTTGCATTTCAATATACATTAAACGGACAAGTATATCAAGTAGGCGAATTTTCTACTGATGGAGTGCCTGGTCAGAATGCATTGTTTGTAAAATTATTAAGAGGAACAACAATCAATACCCAACTTCCAACATGGGATTTGATGATGAAAAATGTGTATTCATTAGGAGCTTTTAATGTTTCTAAAGAGGATTTCTTTTTTAATCTCTTTTACTTAAATCCAGCAACAGGAGTTGAAATTCCTTTTTTACCTGAAGGAGAACCAAACGGCATCCCTTTAGTGCAAGTGATGAATTTAGATAGATTAAATAATCTCAATCAAGATTCTCCAGATGGAGTATTTGATTTCATTGAAGGAGTTACGATAGATTCTCGAACAGGACGAGTCTTTTTTCCTGTACTCGAACCTTTTGGTTCTCACCTGAGAAGTAAATTTACCAATCCTCAACTTGCCAATAAATTTGCTTTTGACACACTTTATGTAACCACACAGCAACTAGCAAAACAAGATGCAGTAAAGAATAGGTATAGAATTAAAGGACAATATGCTTCATCAACAAGTTCAGATATATCACTTAACGCAATGAATGTTCCACAAGGCTCTGTGGTTGTTACTGCTGGAGGAGCAACATTAACCGAAAATGTTGATTATACCGTTGATTATAACTTAGGAAGAGTAAAAATTATTAATGAAGGAATTTTGACATCAGGAACGCCAATCAAAATTTCGCTAGAAAGTCAATCTTTATTTAATATCCAAACTAAAACATTGATGGGTTCTCGTTTCGACTATAAATTTAATGATGATTTGAATCTTGGAGGAACAATCATGCGTTTGTCCGAAAGACCACTTACACGAAAAGTAAACATAGGAGATGAACCAATCAATAATACCATTTGGGGATTAGATGCAACCTACACCAAAGAAACTCCATTTATTACTAGGGCATTAGATAAGCTACCCTTATACAGCACAAAAGCCAAATCTTCCATAACTTTTGAAGGAGAATTTGCACACATAATACCTGGAAATCCTGGAGCAATTGGCAAAGATGGAACAGCTTATTTAGATGATTTTGAGGGAAGCCAATCTAGAATTGATATGAAATCGTTTCAATTATGGAAATTAGCAAGTACACCTCAAGGGCAACCAACCCTTTTCCCTGAAGGGATGTTGCCACTTTCAAATCAATTAGACTTTAGATTTAATGCAGCAAAAACAGCTTGGTATGTTATAGATCCTTTGTTTTGGAGAAATGATTCAAGAACACCCAATCATATTAAAAGTAACCCAACCATGCAATCTAATCATTACATGAGAGAAATTCTTGAAACAGAGGTTTTTCCATTTAAAAGCCCTGATAATGGGATTATTACCAACTTACCTATTTTAGATGTGGCTTATTATCCAGAAGAAAGAGGGCAATATAATTTTAATCCAATAGCAACAAATAACGTGATGCCGAATCCATCTAATAGTTGGGGAGGGATTATGCGAGAAGTACAAACAACCGATTTTGAATCTTCTAACATTGAATTTATTCAGTTTTGGATAATGGATCCTTTTCACGATGAAGATGGTAATCCCACTCATGCAGGAGGGCAACTGTTTTTTAACTTAGGAAATATTTCAGAAGACATTTTAAAAGACGATAGAAAATCGTTTGAAAATGGACTGCCTACTTCTGCTATTAACTATTCAACTATACCTCCCCAAAATGCAGCATTAGTTGATACAACCATTTGGGGAAGGGTGCCAAGTATGCAAGTATTGGTAAATGCGTTTGATAACGTAGAAAGTACCCGACCTTTTCAAGATATAGGATTAGATGGATTAAATGATGCTGATGAGTTAGTGTTTTTTGGTAACACTTGGGGCCCTGATCCTTCAGGAGATAATTATCATCATTATAGAGGTTCCGATTATGACACAGATACGGTTAATATTTTAAATCGATACAAAAAATTTAACGGAATGGAAGGAAACTCTCCTACCTCAAATAATTTTGGAGAAGATTTTTCTACTTCAGCAACCACTCGACCAGATATAGAGGATTTGAATCAAAACAATAACCTCGATTTTAGAGAAAATTATTTTCAATATGTAATTAATTTGAACCCAAATGATGTAAGTCCAACCAATGTTGGAAATAATTTTATTACTGATGTTCTTGAAGCTAACATAAAAACTAGAGATGGAAGAAGTAGAACGGTTCGTTGGTACCAATTTAAAATCCCTATTAGAGAGCCTCAGCAAGTAATTGGAGAAATTCAAGATTTCAAATCCATTCGTTTTATGCGTATGGTAATGAAAGGTTTTAATGAGAAAATAATTTTACGTTTTGCTCGATTGGATTTAGTTCGTGGAGAGTGGAGAAAATATAACAATAGTTTGGTTAGTCCAGGAGATTACATTGGAAATGATGATGATGAAACAACTTTTGTTGTGGGAGCGGTAAATGTGGAGGAAAATAGCGAAAAACCTCCAGTAAACTATATTATTCCTCCAGGAATTGATAGAGAGTTAAATCCAAATCCATCAACTGGGGCAACGCTCAGGCAACTTAATGAGCAATCATTATCACTAAATGTTTGTAATCTTAAAGATGGAGATGCTCGTGCTGCTTTTAAAGTGATGAACCAAGATTTAAGAAGATATAAGCGTTTGAAAATGTTTGTTCATGCACACGAAGTGAATCCTACTATTCCACTTAATGATGGAGATTTATCTGTTTTTATTAGAATGGGAACCGATTTTGACGATAACTATTATGAATATGAAGTTCCATTAAGAGTAACTCCAACTGGAAGATATAATACAGACAACAATAACAATAGCTCTGATAGAAAAATTGTTTGGCCTTCACAAAATGACATTGATTTGAAATTTTCATTATTAACAAATATGAAAATGAAAAGAAATAGCCTACTTAATGACCCAAATTCAAATGTGTTAATAATAAAACCTTTTGAAGAAAAAGACGGCAATAGAACGATGCGAATTAAGGGAAATCCTAATCTTGCTAATGTTAAAGTGTTTATGATAGGTATTAGAAATAGTAAACAAAATTCTATTTCATTGGATGATGATGGATTAACAAAATGTGCTGAAATTTGGGTAAATGAACTCCGAATGACCGATTTTGATAACGAAGGAGGATGGGCAACAAGAGGTAGGTTAACAGCCCAATTGGCAGATTTAGGAACAATGACATTGGCTGGAGCTTATAGCACGCCTGGCTTTGGAAGTGTTGACCAAAAATTAAATGAACGCCAACAAGAAACAATAAAATCGTATGATGTTTCAACTAATGTGGAAATGGGAAAATTCATTCCAGAGAAAATAGGCATTAGCTTACCAGTATATTACAGCACTTCTCAAGAAGTAATTACCCCGAAATATAATCCATTAGACCCAGATTTGGAATTAAAGGACCAACTGAGTAGTGATTTATATTCTAATCAAGAGCGAGATTCTATTGGTAAGCGAGTCCAGACAGTAACCAACAGGAAAAGTTTGAATTTCACTAATGTTAGGAAACTTCCTGCAAAGGGAAAAGAAAAAAGTAATTTTTATGACATTTCAAATCTTTCGTTTAATTATGGTTATTCGGAGTATAAATTTAGAGATGTTGACACACAATTCGACACTAGAAAAAATTATAGAGGAGGTTTTGCTTATGCGTTTAATAATAATCCAAAAAATTTCACCCCTTTTAGTGAAGCAAAATTTGCCGAAGGAAAAAATTCAAAGTTTATTAAGGATTTTAATTTTTTCTTAATGCCAAAGCAATTGTCTTTTCAAACAGAAGTAGATAGGCAATATACACAACGAAGGGCAAGAAATAACACTGGATTTGATTTTGATTTGCCCACCTATTATCAAAAACATTTTAATTGGAATAGAATATACGGCTATCGACAAGATATTACCAAAGCTTTAACTTTTGATTTTACCGCTACTAATAATGCAGTAATAAACGAACCATTATTTTTTATTGACCAAAATGGTGATAGTATTCCCACTAGAGGTAAGGTTGATGGAGAATTTCATGACGCTTGGAAAAAAGAAGTATGGAGCAGCGTAAAAGATTTTGGAACAAATGTGCATTATCACCATAATTTTAATTTGAACTATGCAGTACCAATTGATAAATTACCTTTTCTTGGTTTTGCTACTTTAACAGCTAGGTATGGAGGTGATTATGATTGGCAACGAGCACCAATTGGTGCTGATTCATTAGGCAACACCATTCAAAATTCAAATACCATTTCGTTGAACTCTCAAATGAATATGACAAGGCTTTATAATGACATAAAATTTTTAAAAGAAGTAGAAAAACGTCAGCGAGATAGAGTGAGAAAGCGAACCCAACGAAATCAAAAACCTAATCCAAACAAAACAGATGCTGAAAACGCCAAAGCCAAAGGATGGAAACCTGGATTGCCTCCTGCTACTGTGAAAAAATTTGACACTAAAAAGTTTAAAGATTCGGATACAACCAAGGTTGAGTTGTGGATGGAAAAAGATAAATTATATCCTTTGGATCCTTTATGGATAACCATTATGAGTCCTAAGAATATTTCAGGAACTTACACCCGAACAAGAGGAACATTGTTGCCAGGCTACAATCAGGAAACAGAAATTTTAGGATATAATCCAGGGTTTAATGCACCAGGTTTTAATTTTGTTTCAGGTGTTCAAGAAGATGATTTTGCGGTGAGAGCAGCAGAAAGCAACTGGTTGCAATCCAATGCATTAATGTATAATTACAACACTACGTATGCTGAAAACTATAATTTAAGAGCAACATTGCGTCCAATAAATTCAGTACGTATCCAATTAAATGCAACCCGAAATTATTCAACCAATTTATCGCAGCAATTTTTTGCTATAGAGAATAATGATAATACAGACTCGCTGCAAGGAATTAGAAAAGATGATTTCTTTTTTGTTCAACCAGTCGAAACTGGAAATTTTAGTATGTCTTTTATTTCTATTCGTACTGCTTTTGCTAAAAACAATAATGAGGATAGGTCATCATCCGTTTTTGATCAATTTTTAGTCGAACGAGCAGTTGTTTCAAAACGATTGGGAGCTAATTCGCCTCCCACAAACAACGTTTATGCCGATGGGTATAACGGAACATCTCAAGATGTATTAATCCCAACTTTTGTTGCGGCATATTCTGGTAAGAGTGGAAAGGATGTATCTTTAAATTCATTTGAAAAATATATTCCATTGCCCAATTGGAGAATTACTTTTGATGGATTAAATAAGCTACCTATAATAAACAGGGCATTTAAACAAGTAACATTAAGTCATTCTTATAAATCTACCTTCAATGTGAGTTCATTTACCACCAATTTGAATTATGAAAAAGGAGCAGGAAAAAGAGATATTAATCAAAATTTCATACCCGAATTACAAATCTCAACCGTTTCAATATCAGAACAGTTTAGCCCACTTTTAGGAGCTGATTTCACATTGGAAAACGACCTTCTGTTTCGTATTGAATACGCCCGTGATAGAAATTCTTCGCTAAGTATTTCTAATAATCAAATTACTGATATACAAGGAAGTGAGTGGACTGTTGGAACAGGCTATAAATTTAAACAAGTGCGATTTCCTTTAATTAAACAAGTAATTAAAAGTGATGTTGATGTTCGCGTGGATGTTTCGTTAAGAAACAATTTAACCATTATTAGAAGAATTGTGGAACAAGTAAGTCAATTAACCAGTGGGCAAAAAGTTTGGACCATAAGATTTACGGCTGATTATAGAGTTAGTCAAATGCTGAATGTTAGATTCTTTTATGACTACGTTTCCACAACTCCTTTTATTTCTACAACATTCCCAACCTCTAATATGAACGCAGGAATAAGCCTTAGGTTTACTTTATCTCAATAGAATTTTTTATCACTCAAAAAAAGTCATAAATTAGCCGAAAATTTGAACTATCAATTTACAATAATTTTAAATATAAGAAAAAGATGAACGTACCAGCAAACTTAAAGTACACTAAAGACCATGAATGGTGTAAAATAGATGGAAACATTGCAACAATTGGAATTACTCATTTTGCTCAAGGCGAATTAGGTGATATTGTTTATGTGGAAATAGAAACAGAAGGAGAAACCTTAGCACATGAATCAATTTTTGGAACAGTAGAAGCTGTAAAAACAGTTTCTGATTTATTTATGCCTGTTTCGGGTAAAGTAATAGAAGTAAATGGAAACTTAGAATCAGCTCCCGAATCAGTAAATCAAGATCCTTATGGAACTGGTTGGATGATTAAAGTTGAATTGTCTAATGCTGCGGAAGCAAATGAATTACTTTCTGCAGATGATTACAAAGCATTAATAGGATAATTTTTAATTTATTTTTTTAAAAACAACCAAGAGCATGTTTTTGCTTTCTTGGTTGTTTTTTTTATGTGCAAACATGTATGCGAATAAGACCCTTCATACCTGCTCTAATTTGGTTAATCATTATTATTGTTCTTAGTGGATATCCAGGTAAAAACTTGCCAAAAGCTCCTTTTGATGAGTTTGATAAATTAGTGCATTTGATAATCTATGCAATACTTAGTTTTCTGAGTATAATGGGTTTTTCTAAGCAATCAAAATCTTTTTTGTTGAGCAAGAATTTGCAATATTTTAGTAGCATTCTGTTTAGCGTGTTTGCTGGAGGGGTAATAGAACTTTTGCAACAATATGTTTTCATCAATCGTTATGGCGATTGGCTTGATTTTATTGCTAATTCCATAGGAGCAGTTATTGGTGTTTTTGGGTTTTATTTTATCAGCAAGAAGCTCAATGTATAGAAATTCAGAACTTTTAATCCTAATAAATTTGAAGAAATATTTTTTATCTGTTGGCTAAAACCAAACTATAATGAATGGGGTTAGGTTAAAAATTATGGGGAGAAGCTTATGTTTTAATGCAGTTTTAATACATCGAAGTTTTATTAGGGCACAGCACACGCTCTCACTATCGGAAAAAAAAGTAACACTCCAACACAATAAATATCATCAAAGCGATAAAAAGCCCTTT
>PCUH01000025.1:0-147 GCA_002770955.1 Flavobacteriales bacterium CG18_big_fil_WC_8_21_14_2_50_32_9
AAAATAACGGTAATCGGCCGCATTTTCTTTAGATCTTTGCGTATAAGTAATGTTTTTTTCTGAATTATATCCTCTTGTTTCTTGATCTGGCGTTGTTCCTGCTTCTAATAATTCCCTCTGTCTCTCAATTTCATACTCAATCCCCCG
>PCUH01000025.1:181-861 GCA_002770955.1 Flavobacteriales bacterium CG18_big_fil_WC_8_21_14_2_50_32_9
TCCACTTTGTAGTTTGGCAATTCTTTTTTTAAAAATTTGAATTTTGGATTTGTTTCGGGTTTCGGGTTTCGAGTTTCGAGTTTCTTGAGTGATATATTTGCCTCCAATCTCATTCCCCCCTTCTCCATATCACAGTCGGAAATATCAAGATAGCGGACAATCTGCCTTAATTTTTTGGCGTATTCTTTTGCCTGAGCCGATGAATAGATTTCCGGCTCGGTGACAATCTCAACCAAAGGAACACTTGAGCGGTTAAAATCAACTAAAGAGACATCCTGACCGTTGACTTTTTGGTGAATTAATTTTCCCGTATCCTCCTCCAAATGAACTCGTGTTATCCCAACCGGTCCAAACGAAGTTTCAACTTTACCATCATAGCAAAAAGGTAAATCATACTGAGAAATCTGATAGCCTTTTGGAAGATCAGGGTAAAAATAATGTTTGCGGTCAAATTTGCTCAAAGTATTTATTTTACACCCAAGGGCTAAGCCTAATTTAACCGTCCATTCAATCGCTTTTTTATTGGCAACCGGAAGAGCTCCAGGCAGACCCAGACAGACTGGACAGGTGTAGATGTTGGGTTTCTCCGCGTGAAAAGGATCGTTCTTACAGCCACAAAACATCTTTGAAGCTGTCTTAAGTTCAACGTGCACCTCCATACCGATGATGACTTGATATTT
>PCUH01000025.1:894-2093 GCA_002770955.1 Flavobacteriales bacterium CG18_big_fil_WC_8_21_14_2_50_32_9
AAATAGTAATTTCTCTTTCATCTATTAAGACTTTGTCTTCAGTATTATAAGTCAATATTAATCCTTCATCCAATCTTAACTCTTCCATAGCTTTATTTAAGTTATCAATCTCTCTTTTTTTTGTTTTTTCATCTGTTAAATCCCAACAAACTTGAATAAGTTTGTTTTTTAATCCTTTTTGTTTCATTAAAAAGTCAACTTCTTTATTATTTTTTGTTCTGTAATAGTACATTTCCTTATTTTGCCGTTTAAGAGCTAAAAACACTGCGGTTTCAAGAATTCTTCCCTTATCTTCAGAAAATCGGAATGATATTGTATTGGCGAGTCCTGTATCAACAGCATAGATTTTCTTTAAAGCTTTTTGCTGAGTTTTGACAGAGTAAGAAAATTGGGGAAGCTCAAAAACAAGAAAAGCGTCTTTAAAATATTCTAAATAGGTTGAGGCAAGCTCATGAGATATTCCGTATATATTTTTCATTCCCAATACTGAAATTATCTTTCCAGAATTAGTCAGAAGGTACACACCCATTTTATCTAACACGTTTTTCTCTCTAATCTCGTAGCGTTTCACAATATCTTTTTGTATTATGTCTAAATAATATTGCTTCAGAAGTTCTTGTTTTTTAGATAAAACAACTGCAGGAAAACCGCCCCAGACTAAATATTCACTAAAATGCCTTAACAACATTTTTTCTTTTAGGATAATATCTTTTTTCCCTTGTATTGTTATACCTCGAAAAACAAGGTATTCAAAAAAAGATAATGGTAAAAGCTGATAAGATAGATGTCTGCCTGACAAAAGCGAGGCAAGCTCGCTCCCCAGAAGCTTTGATGACGATCCTGAAATAAATATCTTATACTGTCCGCTGTCTCTAAGTTTTCTGACTGCTTTTTCCCATAAATCTATATTTTGAACCTCATCAAAAAATAAATAAGTCAAATTCGATTGGTAATATTCCTTATAAATTTCTACTAATTCTTCTAAGATCGTTGGTGTATTATGGTCAATAAAATATGGATCTTCAAAATTAATATAAAGAAAACCCTCTTTGACCTTTAGTTTCTGTATGATAATTTTCATTATTGATGATTTGCCTGATCGCCTCGGACCTATAATATCAATAACTTCTTTAGTTTCTATGTCTATGTTATCCACTAATTGCCTATCATAAAGATTTTTTTCCTGTGTCACTTCTTGC
>PCUH01000025.1:2101-2846 GCA_002770955.1 Flavobacteriales bacterium CG18_big_fil_WC_8_21_14_2_50_32_9
TATTATTTTAATTAAAGAATTATTTATCATATATAAAGGTGTAGTTTGATATAATATATATTTATTAATAAGTTTACATTAACATAATAACATTCAATTGTCAAATGAATGTTTACAAATTTATTGTTACTTCTCCTGCCACATTTGTTAAAAATAATTTTTTAATTTTTTTAATTTCTCGTGTTTGAGCCAAAATCCACATCAGTTTTGTCGAGGCCGCCTCGACTGTCATATCGCCACCAGAAATAACTCCATATTTTAAAGCATCCTTACCAACCTCGTAAAGTTGCATCCTTGATGTGCCTTTTATACACTGACTTAAAATTATTATTGGTAAATTATGATCTTTTGCTTTATTCATAAACGATAAAAGTGATTTTGGAATATTACCAGCTCCAAATCCTTCAAAAATCAAACCGTGGACATCGACACTAATTATGTGCTCAAGATATTTTATTGATAGACCTGGGGTAATTTTAATAACAACTACATTTGGATCAAAAAATAAATCGGAAAATTTATTAACTTTTTGTTTATATTGATAATTTATAATTGGTTCAAGAGCAATTGTCCCTATAGGAGCAACCATTAGACTATCAAAAGCATCTAAAGTTGATTCACTAATTTTTGTTGATCGGTTAGCTCTTAAAATTTTTGTTCCAAAAACAATGACTATTCCAGTTTTTACTTTTAAAGACGTTAATACTGAGTTAATTAAATTATTAGTGGCGTCACTTGGAACATC
>PCUH01000025.1:2878-3020 GCA_002770955.1 Flavobacteriales bacterium CG18_big_fil_WC_8_21_14_2_50_32_9
TTGGCTTATTAATACCAGACAAGGCAAAAGAAATTGCCGAGGCTGTGTAGGCCATTGTATCAGTCCCGTGAGTAATGACAAAGCCGTCGTATTTATCTGCGTTTTCTTTAATTGTTTTGGCAAGAACAGTCCAAAATTTTGG
>PCUH01000025.1:3054-3291 GCA_002770955.1 Flavobacteriales bacterium CG18_big_fil_WC_8_21_14_2_50_32_9
ACAAAGTTCAACAAGTCCTTTGCATTATAAAAGGGAGCTAAAACACCTTCCTTATTACGGTTCATCGTAATTGTACCCCCACAAAATATGATACAAATTTTTTTCATTTTAAAATTATTGGTAATTTTTTGTGCCAATCGGTCTCTTGTTGATAACTATATCCAAGTTGAAAAAGCTCACCTTCACCAAATTTTTTTCCAACAATCTGTAAACCGATTGGTAAATTATTTACCGAAA
>PCUH01000025.1:3366-3949 GCA_002770955.1 Flavobacteriales bacterium CG18_big_fil_WC_8_21_14_2_50_32_9
TTAACGGGTCACTAATCATTTCTCCAATTTTTGAAGGCAGGCTTGGAGTAACCGGACTTAAAAGAACATCACATTTTTTCAATGCCTGATTATATTCTTGAATAAGAATTGTCCGGAGTTTTTGGGCTTTTTTATAAAGTTTATCGGCATAACCGGATGAAAGAGCATAAGTACCAAGAAGAATTCTCCGGACTGTTTCATTAGAAAATAATTCCCGTTTGTCACCATAACGAAAGCTGTCATAACGACCTAAATTAGAACTGGTCTCACTCAAAGCAATTAAATAATAGATGGAAATTCCATAGATAAAATGAGGCAAACTCACCTCAATAATTTTTGCCCCAAGTTTTTCAAAAACCTTTGTTGCCGTTAAAACTGTTTTTTTAATTTCTGGATCAAGTCCTTTTTCTAAAAATTCTTTTGGTAGGCCGATGATTTCCCCTTTTATCGAATCACCTAAATATTGAGAATATTTTTCAACCGGTAATCTTGAACTGGTGGCGTCGTGGTCATCGTGACCGGCCATAATTTCCAACAAATAACTTAAGTCCTCGACGGACTTAGCCATCGGGCCGACCGTATC
>PCUH01000025.1:4261-4505 GCA_002770955.1 Flavobacteriales bacterium CG18_big_fil_WC_8_21_14_2_50_32_9
GGTGGCATTATACGGCGAGTTGAAATTTTCAAGAAGTTTGGATCCTGCCGTCGTTTGTAAATCTTTTGTGACGTAGGCATCTTTAACAGCGAAAGGCAGACCAAAGACTATTGAAGAATCGTTTTTTCGAATTTTATCTTTTTCCTCTGCCTCTTTTAGGGCAACACTCTTATCTTTAATGGTAATAAAACTGTGAAGCTTGGAATCTAATTTTTCAATCTGAGAATATGTTTCTTTGACTAAG
>PCUH01000025.1:4531-4857 GCA_002770955.1 Flavobacteriales bacterium CG18_big_fil_WC_8_21_14_2_50_32_9
TAACAACGATGATAATTCTTTGATTGATTTATTTAACATACTAATCTTCCTTAAAAATAGCCGGAACTAAAAAATATCCATTACTTGTATTCTTAGAATTTTTTAAAGCTTCTTTTTGAAGCAAAGACTCCTTGACTATGTCTTCGCGTAAGACATTTTCATCATTGGCAACCCGGGCAGTCTCTTCGATATTATCGACGTCAAGATTTTTTATTTCTTCCATATAATTCATCACTGAAGTAAATTCACTGGCGTATTTTTCTTCCTGCTCTTTGGTGAGGCTGATTTTAGCGAGTTTGGAAAGAGTATCGATCAAATCTTTTGTA
>PCUH01000025.1:4882-5138 GCA_002770955.1 Flavobacteriales bacterium CG18_big_fil_WC_8_21_14_2_50_32_9
TAGTAGTATCACCTGCTCTAAATTTTGATTTAATGGCAATACGAGTGCCATCTTTGTAAGCAGCTAATGTATCCTTAATAAAATCCTCAGAGGCGCCTGCTATAGTAGGCACATCCGATTCGCTACTCACACCTTTATCACCATGGCAATCCGCACATTCTGTAATATAGGTCGGTAATGTGTCCGCCATCACCAAAGAGCTAGAAATAAGCAGTGCCGCACCAAATATTTTTTTCATTTATATTCACCTATATTT
>PCUH01000025.1:5147-5507 GCA_002770955.1 Flavobacteriales bacterium CG18_big_fil_WC_8_21_14_2_50_32_9
TTATTACTGAGTTCACCAAATGACAGCAGATGAGTTAAAGATCCAGGATCAACATTATCAATCGCATAGTCCTGACTTTCAAACTTTTGATACTCATAGCGTAATCCAAAGTTCAGCTGTTTGGTGTATTGATAATCTAAATTAAATTGTGCGTTTGACCAAAGACTAGCCACTGAAGGCAATGAACTTAGGCCACTCGTTTGATTTAAACTAATCAAAGTATCGGCATTTGATTGGCTTAACCCTAAAGTCATTTTCAGATCTTCACTCAATAATTTTCTAACAGAGAAATTTAAACCATAGCTGTCTATTTTATCTTGATTATCCGCATTCCAATCTACAATAGAAAAGTTTGAGCTA
>PCUH01000025.1:5534-7268 GCA_002770955.1 Flavobacteriales bacterium CG18_big_fil_WC_8_21_14_2_50_32_9
TCCGGCTTCGCGGCCCTAGGGCCATCTGCCGCAACATACAGATGCTTCGGCTTTATTTCGCGAAGCGCAGCCATCACCTTTTCAACAGTATCCGGCCTGTTAAAAATCAGAAGCAATACGGGCACTTCAGTATTTTCACGACCAATCATTTGCCCACGCTTCATTTGGTTACGCAAGTTGCTATCAGATGGCGACCCGCCTGAGCGTCCGACTTGTCCGCATCGGAAAATACGACAAGGCCGCTTTCTGTGGCAAGTTTGTTTTTCTGCAATGCCTCCACCGTCCGCCGCGTGTGCGCCGGTCGGTTATAAACAAACAGTACGATGGGTGCGAGGGTTGTCATTCGGGGAATCACTTCAATTGGATGCATTGCGTACCGCCAGTAACGTGGCGCCGTAAACCTTGCCGGGCAATCTCATCCCGATAATTTGACAACACAGGTGAACAAAAGCACTCATGGAACCCGCAGCTCATTGAGCAGAATGCCGGACTTCCGCGCGATGCGGTGTATCGGCAATTGGGGGCGGGTGCGCGGGTGAATGACGACATCCACTTTGCGATCCCCGAGCAGCCGGTACAGGCGACGCTGAAACTCCAGGCGGTGCTCCAGCAAACCGGATTCGTCTGCAGTTTCGACATATAGATCAATGTCCCCACCACGCGCATCGTCATCCACACGCGAACCGAACAACCACAGCTCGGTATCACTTCCGAAAACCTCGGACGCATCGGCCAGCAAACGCGGGATGAGCGCGGAATCAAGTCTCATTGCGCCACCTCTGGAAGATCGCTGCAATCCAGGCCAACGTGTTCAATGGCCCGCTTGCGAATCTGCGCCAATACCTTGATGAGATATCCCGCAACGCCATGCGCCTGGGTAAGGGCATCTGCGCAAATATCAAGTTGATCAGGATATTCATGCATGAAGGCATTGCGCAGATCGCGAAGTTTCTTCCAGTCATCAAAAGAGGAGATCACTTCGCGCTTTTCCATGGCGTTCAAAATATCAAGCATGGATTGCGGCGACTCTTCTTCCAGCAGCAGAATTCCGCGAAACAATTTATGGGCCAGCAAATCCTGCAAACCCGAGAAGCGCACACGAAAAGCGTCCAGCCTTTCTCGTGAATCCTCGTCCAAAACCTCCAAGTCGCGGCCATCCATGGGGAATAGCCCGGCAGTTCGATCAATGGAGAACGCCAAACTCCGGGCCGCACGCAATGTCTCCCGGTAATTTGCGATGAAAAGCGCGGCGATATCCGCATCAAAATTTTGCCGATTTGCCATATATGGTCTTAAAAATGCCAAAAGCGTTTTTGTGCTTCGCCGAAGCCCGTCATTACCTCGGCGCGCGTAATGGCTGAAATGGCTGCATCGCTGCGGCACTCTCGAAGAAAAGTCGTTGCTGCTTCGACGCCGTTGAAATGGTCGATGAGAATCACCGAGTCAAGCAAGTAGATCACCGCGGCCACTCGTCGCGGACGTTCTGCTGCCAATCAAGCGCGTCGCCGTGCCGCCAGATGCCGACGGTGCCTGCAAGCAGTGCGTAAAAATCGCCGCTATTCTGTTGGCGAACTGCGCGCAGTGCCTGCACCGCCTGACGCACGACTTCAGTCATGGGAACATGCTGGAGTGCGGCTTGCTGGTCTAGCCAATTCTTGTCCGATTCGTTCAGACTAATTACGGTTCGAACCATGAAACCTCCGATAATCTCCGATATCACAATATTGAGTATAT
>PCUH01000025.1:7290-7744 GCA_002770955.1 Flavobacteriales bacterium CG18_big_fil_WC_8_21_14_2_50_32_9
AACGGGACGAACTCCATGTCTTTTGCCGTCAGCATATCGCGCAAGTGATCAGGCAGGCCACGACTGACAAATCGTATCCGAGCGCCTTGTTGTTGCAGCGCGTCGGCCAACGTCAGACAGCGCATGAAATGGCCAGTGCCCATCTGGCTGGTAGCATCAGTGCGGAAGGCGATGTTCATTCGCCGGACTCGCCCGCCAAATCAAGAACCGTTTTGATCAAGTCTGCGTTCATAAAAATGGGGGTTGCCGATATTTGTGCAAGTAATGGTGCGACTGACGGAATCAGTCCTGCTCGTTTTGCTTGAAGCAATACGCCCAAAGAGCCGATGGTTTGTATTTGGTTAATCTTGGCCACTTTACGACCGCGCTTATCATCAATCAGCAGGTAGTCGGCTGCGACTTCTTTGTAAAGCAACATGGCTTGTGTTTCGCCTGCATCGGCATAGGCATCGAG
>PCUH01000061.1 GCA_002770955.1 Flavobacteriales bacterium CG18_big_fil_WC_8_21_14_2_50_32_9
AAGTATGTATCTTCAGTTTATCATTTTTGCTTCCTTATTTATTTTGGTACTCGATTGGTATTATTACCGTTCTGTAAAAAATTTTACGATAAATTATTCTCCCAAGATAAAGAACACAATACGTGTTGCTTACTGGTTATTCACTTTTTTGGTGATAGGTTTTTTAATTTTTATGACCACCTATTTTATCAACAAAACAGCCCTCCCAAAATTTGCTCGAACCTACATGATGGGATTTATTTTTATGGTGGTTGTTTCAAAAATTATTGGGATTGTGTTTCTTATGCTTTATGATGTTCAATCACTCACCTTATTCATAAAAAAAAATATAATCAAAAAATTTTATCCTAAAAAAATAGAAAAATCAATTGGTCGAAGGAGTTTTTTAAAGAAATCGGTTATCATTGCGTCTGCCATCCCATTTGGAACACTATTATTTGGTATAGTTAATTCAGCTTTTGATTTTACAATTAGAAGACAAAAATTAAAACTAAAGAATCTGCCAAGTGCTTTTAAAGGACTTAAAATCATACAAATTTCTGATATTCATACAGGTAGTTTTATGACAAATACCCCGCTGGAAGAAGCTGTTCAATTAATAAATAAGGAACAACCTGATGTAGTTTTTTTTACGGGCGATTTAGTGAATGACATCAGTGAGGAAGCATTGCCTTTTATTGACACGCTGAAAAAAATAAATGCTCCTTTAGGTGTGTTTTCAATATTAGGTAATCATGATTATGGTGATTATTTCTACCAACCAGATGATGTTGAAGGAAAACAACACAATCTCCATTTAATGAAAGAAATTCATGAAAAATTAGGTTGGAAACTGCTCAACAACAAACATCATATTCTTGAAATAGACAATCAACGCTTAGCAATTCTTGGTGTTGAAAATTGGGGACATGGACACCGATTTCCAAAATATGGTAATCTAGAAAAAGCAAAGCAAGGTTGTTTAGCGGAAGATATAAAATTGCTACTTAGCCATGACCCTTCACACTGGGATGCTCAAATATTAAAAGAACATAAAGATATTGCCGTTACCTTTTCGGGACATACCCACGGAATGCAATTTGGCATTGAAATTCCAGGCTTTAAATGGAGTCCTTCCGAATATCTTTATCCACAATGGGCTGGGTTATACAAAAAAAATGAGCAACAAATTTATGTCAACAGAGGATTAGGCTTTTTAGGTTATCCTGGAAGAGTGGGAATATTGCCCGAAATTACTGTTTTTGAATTGGGGTAAATTTGTAGTATAAATATGAATTAATTATATTAAATCAATTTACTAAGTTATATCTTTGCAACATTATTAATTTAATTTCTCTATCATGAAAAAGACATTACTTCCTATTTTATTTATTTTCTTATTCTCATTCGTTTCCAATGCTCAACATGTTTTTGATAAAGGTGATATTGGTATTAATGCTGGTATTGGTGTTGGTGGAACTGGTGGTTTATTTCCTTCTTTGGAGTTTTCTGCCGAATATGGAGCAATCCCAACGGGTACTATTGGACTTGTTTCCTTTGGAGGAAAAGCAGCTTATAAGTACTCTAGATATAGTTATTCCTACCTAAATAACAGCAATTTAAATAGAGATTATAATTATAATCAATTTGAATTTGGCGTAAGAGCTGCATGGCATTTGCTTTATTTTGAAAATAATAAATGGGATAGTTATGCTGGTTTTGGAACAGGAATTCGTTTGTACAATGATTACAATTACAATAATTCAAAAAATAATGTAGTGAATAATGGAAGAACAGGAGGCTATGTGGAAGGTTTTGTTGGTGGAAGAATGATGATGAGCGAAGGTTTTGGTTTTTATGCTGAAGTAGGTTATAGCTATACATCTAATGCTCGTATAGGTTTTACTTTTCTTTTTTAATTAGAGAGGCTGTCTGTAACAGCCGATTTATTCAGAGTATTTATTGTTTTTTTAAAGTTTTACTCATTGTTTCCTATTTTTTTTCAAGGTATTCGTGAGTTCGCTTCGCTCAGTTCATGAGCTCACTTCGCTCGGTTATTTGTTACTCTCGTTTTGACAAGGGATTATGACCTCTTGTTGGATTCCAACTTTTTTTCTATTTTTGGCTTCAAATCATCCAGATGAAACAATTTTCAATTTTATTCATTGCTTTCTTTAGTTGTTCTATCTCCTTTTCGCAAGAATATATTGATTTACTTAAATTTCACTACACTGCTACTCCAAAAAATAATTTCATAGATACCTCAGGAAAAGCCCCGCTATCGGAAATTGGCTTAGATTTAACACTACCTCTAAAAATTAATGATTCGCTGGCTATTGTTACTGGTGTATTTTGGGAGAATATCAATACTCAATTGGCTCCTGAGACAGATAACACAATTATTTCTACATTTAACCTCAGAGTAGGAATTAACAAAAAACATAGTGCAAAATGGTCGGGTACGTATTTACTTTTGCCTAAAATCAGCTCCGACCTTAAAGACATTAATAAAAATCATTTTCAACTTGGTTTTTTAGGTTTACTTAAACGAACGCATTCAGCAACTAAAAATTACAGTGTTGGTTTGTATTATAACCAAGAGTTGTTTGGTCCTTTTTTCGTCCCCTTATTAGGTTTGTACCGAAAAACAGAAAAGTGGGAATTCAACATCACCTTACCCATTTGGGCAGATATTAATTATAGTATTAGCAATAAAATTAGTGCGGGAGCAACTTTCAGTGCTTTTGTAAGAAGTTATTATTTAGGAGAATACGACAATTATGTAGTAAAGAAAAACAACGAACTTTTTGGATATCTGCAATATAAACTAACAAAAACAATCTTGATTCAAGCAAAAGTAGGTTATTCTATTGGGAGAAGTTTTAGGGCTTTTCCAAAAGACGAAAAAGTTGATGTTGGAGTTTCTGCTTTCCGATTTGGTGACAACCGTGAACAACTCAATTCGGATTTTGAAAACGGCTTAGTAGTTAATGTTCGATTCATTTATCGGTTTTCGTTATCCAATTAAAAAAGGGTGTACGACAAATATCCCTTTTAATAAATGAAAGTATTGGAACATTACAAGAAT
>PCUH01000010.1:0-13306 GCA_002770955.1 Flavobacteriales bacterium CG18_big_fil_WC_8_21_14_2_50_32_9
TTATTAAACCTACTGATTTGAACGGATTTTAAGAAAGAAGCAACTAATTTAAATTTAAAAATAATTTACTAACAAATATGAGAAATTCTAAATTATCAATCGCACTTGTGATGGCTGTTTTTCTAACATCTGCAACTGGATTTGCAGGTAATAATGATAGAGCAGGTGAAGCAGGTGCTTCTCAGTTATTAATTAATCCATGGGCTAGAAGTGTCGGTTTTGGTGGTGCAAATACAGCATCTGTTACTGGACTTGAAGCTATGAGTTTAAATATAGCAGGTATGGCATTTACTCGAAAAACAGAGTTAATGTTTACCTATAAAAACTATTTATCTGGTAGTGACATTAAAATAAATTCATTTGGGTTTTCACAAAGAGTAAGTGAAACAGGTGTTATAGGTGTGGGAGTAATGTCAATGAATTTTGGAGATATTGAAGTAACAACAGTTGATAATCCAGAAGGTGGAATAGGAACTTTTTCTCCAAGTTATTTGAATTTAGATTTTGGTTATGCTCAAGCATTTTCGAATAGTATTTCTGGAGGTTTATCCATTAAAATTATAAGTGAATCAATATCGAATGTTTCTAGTAGAGGATTTGCTTTTGATGCTGGTATTCGTTACCAAACAGGAGAAAATGATAAAGTTAAATTTGGAATTTCATTAAAAAATGTTGGACCAACTATGCGTGCATCTGGTGATGGGTTATCTTATTTAACAGAAGACAATTCAAATGGATCTGCTTTTCAGGCAACCAAAAATCACAGAGTTGCTGATTTTCAGTTACCATCATTACTAAATATTGGTGCTTCTTATGATTTTTATGTTGCTCCATCTATTGATTCTGTATCTAAAGATATTAAATCTATGCATAGAATTACGCTTGCGGGTAATTTCACAGCTAATTCTTTTACAAATGATCAATATAAATTAGGACTTGAATATGCTTTTAGAGAAATGTTTATGATAAGAGGTGGTTATACGTTGGAGTCAGACGCATGGTTTGATACCGAAAAAAGAGCTACAGCATATAAAGGGCCAGCCTTCGGAGCATCTGTTGTAGCCCCTTTAGGAAAGAAAGGAACAACTTTTGGACTACATTATGCTTATCAAATGACAGAAAACTTTAGTGGAACACATAGTATAGGAGTTAGAATAGACCTATAGAGAATTTAAAAAATAGTACTAATTTGAAAGAGAGCTCTAAATTAGGGTTCTCTTTTCGCTTATAAATAAAGTCATGACACAAGTAAGTTATTATACCAAAGAAGGATTAGAAAAGTTAAATGAAGAGTTGCATCAACTTAAAAGTATTGAGCGATCTAAAATATCAATGCAAATTGCTGAAGCTCGTGAAAAGGGTGATTTATCTGAAAATGCTGAATATGACGCAGCTAAAGAAGCACAAGGTTTATTAGAGTTGAAAATATCTAAATTGGAAACTATTGTTGCTAATGCAAGAATTATTGATGAATCGCAATTAGATATATCTAAAGCATTAATTCTTTCAAAAGTAAAAATTAAAAACATAACCAATAATATGGTAATGGAATACACATTGGTTTCAGAAAAAGAAGCTAATTTAAAAGAAAAGCGAATATCTGTTAGTTCTCCAATCGGAGAAGGCTTGTTGGGTAAATCTGTTGGAGACATTGTTGATATTACTATACCATCAGGTAAAGTTAAATTTGAAATAGTAGAGATATCTAGATAATGACATCCATTTTCACTAAAATAATTAATGGAGAAATTCCATGTTACAAGGTAGCCGAAAACGAGTTTAACATAGCTTTTTTGGATATTTCACCCATTTGTTATGGACATGTATTAGTTGTTCCTAAAAATCAAGTAGATTATATTTTTGATATAGAAGATAATTCATATCAACAATTGTGGGTATTTGCAAAAAAGGTAGCAAAAAAAATAGAAAAAGTTGTTGAATGCAAAAGGATAGGTGTTGCAGTTATTGGATTAGAAGTGCCTCATACCCATATTCATTTAGTCCCTTTAAATAGTATAGATGATATAAATTTTTCTAAACCAAAGTTAAGTTTTCCTGATAAAGACTTGAAAGAATTGGCAGACAAAATTATGAATGCCCAAATTTAAAAGATTTGTTTTTAACTTTTTTATAAGATATCGGCTTATTCCTTTTATTCTTAATAAATTTGCTTTTCTAAAAAGTTTAAAATAAACATGAGCGATCCGATTAAACACGAGTGTGGAATAGCAATGATTCGATTGCTTAAACCCCTAGATTTTTACATAAAAAAATACGGAACAGCAATGTATGCATTAAATAAGATGTATTTATTGATGGAAAAACAACATAATCGTGGGCAAGATGGAGCAGGAATAGTAAATATTAAATTTGATGTTGAGCCAGGTGATAGATATATAAGTAGATATCGCTCAAATGATAGCCAACCCATAAAAGATATTTTTGATAAAATAAACAATAAATTCAGAAAAGCGTATCAAAAACATCCCGATAAAATAAAAGATGTTGAATGGCTAAAAAAAAATGTAGCATTTACAGGAGAATTATTTTTAGGACATCTTCGCTATGGAACTTTCGGAGGGAATTCAATAGAAAACTGCCATCCTTTTTTAAGACAAAACAATTGGATGACAAAAAACTTGGTCGTTGCAGGTAATTTTAATTTAACCAATGTTGATGAATTATTTGATATTTTAGTTGATATTGGTCAACATCCTAAAGAAAAATCGGATACAGTAACAGTTCTTGAGAAAATAGGCCACTTTTTAGATGTTGAAAATCAAGAAATTTTTGATAAATATAAGGCATTAGGTTATTCTAGAATAGAAATATCAGCATTAATTGCTAAAGATTTAGATGTCCAGAAAATTTTAAAAAATTCATCTGCGGATTGGGATGGCGGCTATGCTATGGCTGGTTTAATTGGGCATGGAGATGCTTTTGTATTAAGAGACCCATCAGGTATAAGACCAACATTTTTTTATCAAGATGAAGAGGTTGTTGTTGTAACATCCGAACGACCAGCAATTCAAACTGCTTTTAATGTTCCATTAAATACTATTCACGAAATAAAACCTGGACACGCTCTTATTATCAAGAAAAATGGTGATGTGGAGCAAAAAATGGTCAAAGAGCCATTAGAAAAAACATCGTGTTCATTTGAACGCATCTATTTCTCAAGAGGTAGTGATAAAGATATTTATAAAGAAAGAAAACAGTTGGGTAGAAATATTTGCCCTATAGTCTTAAAGTCGATAGACAATGATTTAAAAAACTCTGTATTCTCTTTTATACCTAACACTGCAGAAGTATCTTTTTATGGTATGATGAAAGGAATGCAAGATGAATTGAATAAAGTAAAACTAGAAAAAATTTTAGCCCTTGGTAATAATGTTTCCTCAGAAACACTTGCTCCAATTTTAAAACTTAGAAATAGAATAGAAAAAATTGCAATTAAAGATGCTAAACTAAGAACATTTATTACACAAGATAATGATAGAAATGATTTGGTTACACATGTTTATGACATCACCTATGGAAGTGTAAAACCAACAGATAACTTAGTTATTATTGATGATTCGATTGTGAGAGGAACAACTTTAAAAGAAAGTATTTTACGAATTTTAGACAGGCTGACCCCAAAAAAGATAGTTGTTGTTTCTTCTGCACCTCAAATTCGTTATCCTGATTGCTATGGAATTGACATGGCTAAATTAGGAGATTTTATTGCTTTTCAGGCAATGATAGCTTTACTTAAAGACACCAATAATATCGAGTTATTAGAGGAGGTTTATACTAAATGTAAAGGACAAGAAAATTTACCTAAAAATGAAATAAAAAATTATGTAAAAGAACTTTATGCTCCTTTTACAGCCGAAGAAATTTCAGAAAAAATTACACAATTACTTATTCCTGAAGGAATGAAGGCAGAAGTTGATATTGTATTTCAAACCATTGAAGGATTACATAAAGCATGTCCAAACCACAAAGGAGATTGGTATTTTACAGGAAACTACCCCACCCCAGGAGGAAACAAAGTAGTAAACAAAGCATTAATTAATTATTTTGAAAATAAAAATGAGCGAGCGTATTAATATATATTCAAACTTTATTTAAATTCTAAAAACCATGAAAAACCTGATAGAAGACTTTACAAAACATATACAACACGCAATAACATCAGCTAATAATTTATCCTTAAACCCATGTTCAAAAAAAATAGATAATGTATTGATTTGTGGATTAGGAGGCTCTGGAATAGGAGCCACTATTATAGCTCAAATTGTTGCCCCAACTTGTTCTTATCCAATTTTAGTAAATAAAGATTATAAAATACCTGCTTTTGTGAATGAGAATACATTGGTTGTAGTTTGTTCTTATTCAGGAAACACGGAAGAAAGTATTGAAATGCTTGTTTTAGCTGAACAACAAAATGCAATAATTACTTGTATTACTTCTGGAGGAAAATTAGCAGAAATAGCACAAGAGAAAAAATATAACCACATTATGATACCTGGCGGACATCCTCCTAGAGCAGCATTTGGGTTAGCTTTCCCTCCTCTTTTTCAACTTTTAGCACACTATAATATAATTGAAAAAAATTATAGAGATGAATTTGAAAGTGCTATAAAACTCATTAATAATGAAGAAGCCAACATTATTTTAGAAGCAAAAAACATTGCAGATAAATTAATCAATAAAATACCCATAATTTATGCTGAAGCCAATTACGAAGGTGTTGCTATTCGTTTTCGTCAGCAAATTAATGAGAACTCAAAAATGTTGTGCTGGCACCATGTAATTCCAGAAATGAACCACAATGAATTGGTAGGTTGGACAACAAAAGATGAAGATTTAGCGGTAGTTATTTTCAGAAATGAAGATGATTATTTCAGAAATCAAAAAAGAATTGAAGTAAATAAAACAGTTTTTTCCAACTATACATCAACTATTATAGAAATTCATTCAAAAGGAAATACACGCTTAGAAAGAGCTTTGTATTTAATTCATTTAGGTGATTGGGTTTCCTATTTAATAGCCGAACAAAAGGGAATTGATGTAACAGAAGTAAATGTTATTACTAATCTAAAAAATGCGTTGGCTAAAATATAAAAATGTGTGAATGTGTGAATGTGTAGATGTGTGAATTACTTCCAACTTCCATCCTCCAAATTTATGAACTTTACGAACTTTTAACTTAAAAGAATGAAAAATTTTAACCCAAATGATGTAGGAGTAGCTAATGGTAATTTGTTTGGATTGCCTTATACTGAAGAAGAAAGTAATATTATTATTATTCCTGTCTGTTCTGATATTACAGCTTCTTTCGGAAAAGGAACTGCAAAAGCTCCTAGCCTAATTTTAGAAGCTTCACTTCAGGTAGACTTGTTTGATAATTATCACGACAATGCGTGGGAAAATAAAATTTTCATGCTTCCTATTTATAAAAAAGATAGAAAGAAACATCAAAAAATTGGTAAACTAGCATCGGACTTGATTGGGAAATTAGGTAATGGATTAGCTTTTACATCTCAAGATGAGGAAGTATTAAAATCTATCAATACCTATTGTGATGAAATAAATAAATCTGTAAAAGAAACTGCTTTAAACAAATTAAATGAAGGTAAGTTAGTATCAGTGTTAGGAGGCGACCATAATTCTCCTTTAGGATTGATTCAAGCATTGGCGGAAAAACATACTAATTTTGGAATTCTCCAAATTGATGCACATGCTGATTTAAGAATTGCTTTTGAGGGATTTGAATTTTCACATGCTTCTATTGCTTACAATGCTTTAAAGCTGAAGCAAATTAGTAAATTGGTGCAAGTCGGAATAAGAGATATATGCCAAGAAGAAATCGATTACATTTCCAACTCTAAGGGTAAAATCAAAACATTTTTTGATTGGGATATTAAACAACAACAATTTGAAGGGAAAACATGGGCAACTATATGTGATGAAATTATTGCTGAACTTCCAGAAAATATATATATCACCTACGACATTGATGCTTTAGACCCAAAACTTTGTCCTAATACAGGAACACCTGTCCCTGGAGGGTTTGAATATGATCAGGTAAACTACTTGATTAATAAAATTACTGAAAGCAAGAAAAAAATCATAGGGTTCGATTTGAATGAAGTAGGTAATAATGAGTGGGATGCTAATGTGGGAGCTAGAATATTATTTAAACTTTGTAACTTTATGCAAAAGTCTAATTCCTAATATGGAACTTCGGTCATGTTTGCTGACTTTTTTAATTTAATATATCCCAGACTTTGTGCAGCCTGCAATCAAGCACTTTTAAAAGAGGAGTATTGTATTTGTACTTCCTGCCAATTTAAGCTTCCAAAAACTAATTTTCATTTAGATAAAGACAATGAAGTGGCAAAAGTTTTTTGGGGACGAATACCCGTTGAAATGGCTGCAGCGTACTTAAAATTTAGTAAAAAAAGCAAGGTACAACATTTATTACATGAGTTAAAATATAAAGGGAATAAGGAAGTAGGTCAATTTATTGGAAAATTGTATGGTTTTGAGTTGAAAGAAGCCCCTCTTTTTTCGGGAATAGATTTTATTATTCCTGTTCCACTTCATCCTAAAAAATTAAAGAAAAGAGGCTACAACCAAAGTGAATGGATAGCCAAAGGATTATCGGAGAGTATGAACATTCCTTTAATTACGGAAATTTTGTATAGAAATATAGATTCTCAAACACAAACAAAGAAAACGCGTTACAATCGTTGGGAAAATGTTGGAGATATTTTTTCAATTAAAGATACGGAACTTGTTGCGGGCAAAAATATTTTATTGGTAGATGATGTGATTACTACAGGAGCTACCATAGAAGCTTGTTCTATTCCGTTTCAGAAAATAGATTGCAAGATTTTTATTGTAGCATTAGCAGCAACAACATCATAGTTTTTTCAACATACCAACACTGAATTCCATGAAGTCGGCTCTACCTAAATTAGTGTTTACATAAGCACCTATGTAAATATTGGTTTTAGGAAGTGAATGGGTGTCAAATAAATATAGGTTCAACCCTTTTCTTGTAGAAAGAAGTTGCCGGAGTGTTGAGACCACATTTTTGGAGGGATGAAAATGATTAAAAAAGGGTTTGAATACATTTACTTCTAAGTCAAAATCTAATCCGACATGATGCATAAAAAGTTCTCCATTAAAATAGATTAAAAAATTTGATGCATTTAACGATGGATGATTACTTAAACCAACAATGTTAGAGTCAGTGATATGGTCGTAATAATGTTGATAAAAACGATAAGTGAACCCTGTGCTTAATTTTACGTGATGATTGATAATTTTTCCGAATCCAACAGTTGTACTATACACAGGTCTAACTAAATTTGTTTGAGGTCCTTCGTATTCATTTTGTTCATGAAATCCAAATCCTTGTCTAAAATGAATGAATTTGTCTTTTGAAGCATAAGCAGCATTATTAATTCGTTCGGGTTTTTTGTAATCCTCACTGTTGTAGAATTGCCCAGAAATGCTGAAAAGAAGGGAGTTCATTCCTTTATTGGGAATTTTGGTGTGGCTATTCGATTGATGAGCAAAACCAACACCAAATTTTAAAACAAACTTATTGGTTTCAATAATATTTCGATATAACGCAGTTCTAATATCCCACGAAAAAATAGAACTGATAACATTGTTGGTGGGGTTATTTATGATGTCAAATCGCTCTGAAAAATAGGATGCACCCAACCCAATTCTAAGTTTATAGACCGCTTTTGATTGATTAAAAACATTGAAAGTTACAAAAGGAAGTAAGCTAATTTGATGTCCAAATACACGGTTATTTCCTGCGTTTCCATAAAGTGCTGTAATTCCTATTTCTGGAAAGTTATAAAAACGACCCCAAGAGGAAGTGTCATGTTTTAATATACCATAATTAAATGCTACAATTTGTTGTGGTCCATTTTTAGGAAAGTAATCAAAATCATTTGGAATAATTTTTCCAATGAGGTATTCACTTTCAAAAAAGTGCTTATTTACTGCTTTTTCTTGTGAAAAAACAACCGAGAAACACCCTAAACATAAAAAGAATACTATTATTCTAACTTTCCGTGGCATTGTTTGTATTTTTTTCCACTACCACAAGGACAAAGTTCGTTTCTACCTACTTTTTTTTCTACTCTTACTGGTTGCGTTTTAGGTTGGACAGGGGCATTCCCTTCAGCTAATTGCTGAGCACCAGATGTAATAGTTTCTGGTCGGCTAGTTTGTAACTTTTCTAGCTCTTTTTTTGATGGAGCTTCGGCTTGTCTTGTTTGAATTTCACCATTTTTTGGTTTTGGTAACCCACATTTTATTAAAAAGCTACCTACTTCTTTATTAATTTTTAATAAAACCGATTGAAAAAGTTTAAATGCCTCAAATTTATATATCAAAAGAGGATCTTTTTGCTCATGACGTGCATTTTGAACAGATTCTTTTAAATCGTCCATTTCCCTTAAATGTTCTTTCCAATTATCATCTATTATAGCCAAAATAACTCCTTTTTCAATGGATTTAATTAACTCTTTTCCTTGCGTTTGGTATGTTTTTTCTAAAGGCGTTGAAACATTAATGCTTTTTATTCCGTCAGTAATTGGAACTAGAATATTTTCATAAGCTGCACCTTGGTTTTCATATACATCTTTTATTACAGGAAATGCCATTTCAGCTAAAGAAACAGATTTTCGTTGATAATTGTTAAAAGCCAATTCGTGAATTTCTTCTGTAATTTCTATTACGGGTTTTTCTAAAAATGTTTTTTCATCTATAGGGCAATCAATAGCCAAAAACCGAATTAATTCAATTTTAAAACTTTCATAATTTCTCATTTCTTGGTGGTCTTCAACCAATGATTCAACAATGTCATAAAGCATATTTGAAATTTCAACACCTAATCGTTCGCCAAACAATGCATTTCTTCTTTTTGAATACACAACTTCTCGTTGAGCATTCATTATGTCATCATATTCCAATAATCTTTTTCTAATGCCAAAATTATTTTCTTCAACCTTTTTTTGAGCTCGTTCAATGGATTTACTAACCATAGAATGAGAAATAACTTCGCCTTCTTCCAGTCCCATTCTATCCATTAATTTAATTATTCTTTCGGAATTAAATAAACGCATTAAATTATCTTCTAATGAAACAAAAAACTGAGAAGAACCGGGGTCTCCTTGTCGTCCTGCACGACCTCGTAATTGCCTGTCAACCCTACGAGAATCGTGTCGTTCGGTACCAACAATAGCTAGCCCACCAGCTTCTTTAACACCTTCACCTAGTTTAATATCTGTTCCCCTTCCAGCCATATTGGTAGCAATAGTAACAGCTCCAGCTTTTCCTGCTTCAGCAACAATATCTGCTTCTCTTTGATGTAGTTTTGCATTTAACACGTTGTGTTTTATGCCTTTCATTTTAAGTGTTCTAGCAAGTAATTCAGAAATCTCAACGGAAGTTGTTCCAACCAAAACTGGTCTTTTTTGCTCGACTAATGAAACAATTTCTTCAATAACAGCTGTGTATTTTTCTCTTGTAGTTTTGTAAACTAAATCTTCTTTGTCTTTTCGTTGTATGGGTTTGTTGGTAGGAATTACAACCACATCTAATTTATAAATATCCCATAATTCTTGCGATTCTGTTTCTGCTGTTCCAGTCATACCAGCTAATTTGTGATACATTCTGAAATAATTCTGAAGTGTAACGGTGGCATACGTTTGCGTTGCAGCTTCAACCTTTACATTTTCTTTGGATTCAATGGCTTGGTGCAATCCGTCAGAATAACGTCTTCCATCCATAATACGTCCTGTTTGCTCATCTACTATTTTTACTTTATTGTCCATTACCACATATTCCACATCTTTTTCAAACATGGCATAGGCTTTCAATAATTGATTAATGGTGTGAATACGTGCTGCTTTAACAGAATAATCTTGAGTTAATTTATCTTTTAGGGCTAACTTTTCTTTATCAGAAACATTTAATTTTTCAATAACTGCTATTTCTGAACCTATGTCTGGAAGAATAAAGAAATTGGAATCATCACCTGAACCAGTAATTAAATCTACTCCTTTTTCAGAAAGCTCAACTGAATTAGATTTTTCATCGATTATAAAAAAGAGTTCAGCATCTGCTTTAGGCATCTCCTTAGATTGATCTTGCATATAAAAGTTTTCTGTTTTTTGCAGTATTGCTTTTATACCATGCTCACTTAAAAATTTAATTAAGGCTTTATTTTTTGGCAATCCTCTATGAGCTCTTAGTAATGCTAATCCTCCTTCTTCTAAGTCTTTTTTATCTATTTTTTCATTGTTTATGGCTGGAGCTAATAGTTTCTTGGCTGTTGTTAAAGCAGTATTAACAAAAGCACGTTGAGCAGCAAGTAATTTTTCAACACGAGGTTTCAACTCATGAAATTCATGTATATCTCCTTTTGGTGTTGGTCCAGAAATAATTAAAGGTGTTCTTGCATCATCAATCAAAACTGAATCTACCTCATCTACAATGGCATAATGATGTTTTCGTTGCACTAAATCTTCTGGCGAACGAGCCATGTTATCTCTCAGGTAATCAAAACCAAATTCATTGTTTGTTCCATAAGTAATATCTGCCAGATAGGCATCTCTTCTTTGCGTAGAATTTGGCTCATGTTTGTCTATGCAATCCACTTTCATTCCGTGAAATTCAAAAATAGGAGCCATCCATTCTGAATCCCTTTTTGCTAAATAGTCATTTACCGTAACTAAATGAAGTCCTCTGCCAGCTAGTGCATTGAGGTAAACAGGAAGTGTAGCTACCAATGTTTTCCCTTCACCTGTCATCATTTCAGCAATTTTCCCTTGGTGCAACACCGTGCCTCCAATTAATTGAACATCATAATGCACCATATCCCATGTAATTTCCGTGCCAGCAGCTAACCATGAATTGTGGTAAATAGCTTTGTCTCCATCAATTTTAATGTTATCTTTTTTTGCTGCCAAATCTCTGTCCATTTGAGTTGCCGAAACTTCTAGTGTTTTGTTTTCTGCAAATCTTCTTGAGGTTTCTTTTATTACCGCAAATGCTTCAGGCTGAATTTCAATAAGAGCGTCTTCAATTGCAACTAAAACTTCTTTATCTAAGTTGTCAATTTCCGTATAAACACCTTCTTTTTGAACAATAGAAAGTGTAGCATCATCTTCTATTTGTTGTTTGAGTGCATTTATCTTATCATCTAAAACTTGTGTTTTTTCTTTGATTTTATCCTTGAAATAAGCAGTCTTAGCTCTTAATTCATCGTTACTAAGCGAACTTAATTGAGAATAAACTGCTGCTACTTTATCTATAATGGGTGATAAATCTTTAAAATCTCGGTCTTTTTTACTTCCTAAAAAAGTTTTTAAAACTCTACCTAATAATCCTTCTGCTGACATTTATTTATATTTTTTTACTTATGAATTATCACACTTGTCAATTTAATAGCCAAAACATTCATTTGAATGGTTTTATGTCAAAATGACTTATTGAACCGACAAATTTAGCTAAATATACTCAACACACATAGGTTTTTGGAAATTTTGACGAATTTATTTTTTTTCTTTACCAAGGAAAAATTTTCAAGCATAGCCATGGCTACGGTTTAAAATTTTAACGTAGAGAAAGAGAAAAAGAAAGAGTGAGAAAACTGAACCGAGCTTTTGCGAGCTCAACGAAGTTAAAAGCTATGTGTGTTGAGTATATATAAGAAACTACAGTTTTTTTTAGATGAAATATCTATAATGAAAATTTTATTTATGAGGTTTTATCCAGCCCAACCTTCTCTGTCTAAACTTCTATATTGAATAGCTTCTGCGAGGTGTTCACTTTTTATGTTTTCACTGCCTTCTAAGTCGGCAATGGTACGAGAAACTTTTAAAATACGGTCATAAGCTCGTGCTGATAAACCTAGTTTGTCCATAGCTGTTTTCAATAATTGAGTTCCAACAGCATCTATTTGACAGATTTCTTTAATGGTTTTGCTTGAAATTTGAGCGTTCGCATGTACGCCTTCATTTTCTTTAAATCTCTGTTCTTGAATTTCTCTTGCTTTTATAACTCTCGCTCTAATCACTTCACTAGACTCTCCGTTTGAAGTTGTGCTTAGCTCACTAAAACTTACAGGAGTTACTTCCACATGCAAATCAATTCTATCTAATAAAGGTCCTGAAATTTTACTCAAATATTTTTGAACAACTCCAGGCGAACAAACGCAGTCTTTTTCAGGATGGTTGTAATAGCCACAAGGACATGGATTCATTGAAGCAATTAACATAAAACTTGCAGGGTAATCTACCGAAAATTTTGCTCTCGAAATAGTAACTTTTCTGTCTTCAATGGGTTGACGAAGCACTTCCAACACAGTTCTTTTAAATTCAGGTAATTCGTCTAAAAACAAAACACCATTATGAGCCAATGAAATTTCACCAGGTTGTGGAAATCCTCCTCCTCCAACTAAGGCAACATCTGAAATGGTATGGTGTGGTGATCGAAAAGGACGGACACTTATTAATGAAGTTTCTTTAGCTAATTTTCCACCAACCGAATGAATTTTTGTAGTTTCTAACGCTTCCATTAAGGAAAGTGGAGGTAAAATGGTTGGTAATCGTTTTGCTAACATTGTTTTTCCAGCTCCTGGAGGTCCAATAAGAATTACATTGTGTCCTCCTGCTGCTGCAATTTCTAAGGCTCTTTTGATGTTTTCTTGCCCTTTCACGTCTTCAAAATCAAAATCAACTTTATTGAGGTTTTGATAAAATTCTTTTCGTGTATCTATAATTGTTTCTTCCAACGAATTTTCGCCATTAAAAAAGCCTATTACTTCACTGATGTTTTCCACTCCATAAACAGTCAAATCATCAACAACAGCGGCTTCTTTAGCATTTTGTTTTGGTAAAATAAATCCTTTAAAACCCTCTTTCCGAGCCTGAATGGCAATGGGCAATGCTCCTTTTATGGGTTGTAAACTACCATCTAACGAAAGTTCTCCCATAATGACATAATCTTGAATTTTTTCTGCTTCTATTTGAGCTGAAGCTGCCAAAATCCCCATAGCTATTGTCAAATCATAAGCAGAACCTTCTTTACGGATATCGGCTGGAGCCATGTTTATCACTAATTTTTTGCCAGGCATTTTATAGCCTACATTTTTTAGTGCTGATTCAATTCTGTGTTGACTTTCTTTTACAGCATTGTCGGGCAAACCCACCATGAAAAATTTGAAGCCTCTATCGGCATTTACTTCAACGGTTATCGTAATGGCATCAACACCAACAAC
>PCUH01000010.1:13437-14730 GCA_002770955.1 Flavobacteriales bacterium CG18_big_fil_WC_8_21_14_2_50_32_9
TAATGAATAAGCGAATGAATAATTTTTATATGAATTTCTTGAATTCTGTCTGCATACCCATCAAAAGGCACTCGAATTTCAACATCACATAATGATGCAAGTTTACCTCCATTTTTTCCTGTTAAGCCAATTACTTTTAGACCTTTTTCTTTTGCCATTTGGGCGGCTTTTATAACATTAATAGAATTTCCGCTGGTGCTAATTGCTAATAAAACATCTCCCCTGTTTCCTAATGCTTGTAGATAACGAGAAAAAATTTCATCATATCCATAATCATTTCCAACACAACTTATATGGCTTGCATCGGAAATTGCAATTGCAGGAAGAGGAATTCTGTTTTCTCTAAATCTACCAGTTAACTCTTCGGCAAAATGCATTGCATCGCACATAGAACCACCGTTTCCGCATGAAAAAACTTTTCCATTGTTGGCAAAAGAAGTAATGATTAAATCTCCAGCCAATGCAATTTTTTCTAGATTGGTTACATCATTAATAAAATGGTCTAAGAGTTGTTTTGCTTCTAGAAAATTATTTTTGATTATTTTTATACCCATTTTTAATCTATTTTTACAAAGATGCTACAAAAATATAACTTTTAAACATAGATATTAAATAAAGTATTTTTACTTTTATGCTTTGAATAAAATATAAACAACAATATACACTAAACAGATGAAAAAAATTTTACTGACTCTACTTATTTTTTCTACCGCTAATGTACTTTTTTCGCAAGAACAAGAGGAGGAACAACAAACATGTTATCAAAGATATGCTGCCGTTTTTGAAAAAAGAGGTGCTTTTGATATTGCTGATGGCGTTTATAATGATGTGATTATCTCTTTCCGAAAAGGAAGTATGGCTGAATGTTACTATGGAAAAGTTGAAGTTAAAAATCAAAAGATTAACATTTATGAAATGTATTTGAAATTTGAAGATGATACTTACGAAAAAGTAACTCGAAAATTTAGGTATCCAGAACAAGCAATTGATATTACCAATGGAATGAGTAGAACAATGATTACTGCTGATGACGAATTAATTACAATTTTGTTTGTAAAGAAAATTAAGCCTAAGAAAAAATCATACAGCAAGGCTCCAGACCCTAATTTTGATTTCTAATTTGGATGCTAAAAATAAATTAAAAAAGCCTTGAATTTTTAAATTTCAAGGCTTTTTTGTTAACCCGCTTTATTCATGCAAAAGCGAAGCGAATTGTATGAATGTGCGAAGGGCTGTGGGAAGTAAAGCGGTTAATCCCTTCCGATAATTATCGGAATAGTAATACCCAAATTT
>PCUH01000010.1:14765-20988 GCA_002770955.1 Flavobacteriales bacterium CG18_big_fil_WC_8_21_14_2_50_32_9
CAAGCTATTTTTGTTGGTATCAAGGCAAAATTTTCAAGCATAACCGTAGCTACGGTTTAAAATTTTAACGCAGATAACGGCAAAAAGAGTAAGTCAAAAATTCGGAAAGCTAAGTGAATTGAGTATATTACTTATATCGTAGAAAATTCATGAACCGAGCTTGCGAGTTCAACGAAGTTAATTTTCTGGGTTAACACACATATTGTGATAAGTTCTGTACCTAATTCATTTTTTAAGTTCATATTAACATTTAAGTTGAGTAGGTTTAACAAGGGCTTAACATTTATTTAATCTGTTTAAAATAAGTGGTTTCTAACTTTGAAAGATTAAGTTAAACTATTTTTATGTCAACCTCAATAGGTATTTTAAGTGCTGATTTTGATTCGTTTGCTCCCATATCTTTTTTATTTGAGCAAAATGGTTTTAGGATAATAAATATTAATGCTCAACATGTAGATTTAGAAGTGTTGATACCTAATTTACCTGAAATACTTTTGTTGGACTTAAACTTAGGAAATTTTGATGGTATTGAAATTTGTGAACGAATTAGAGAAAAGAAAAATAATATTATAGTTATTTGTTCTAATGAAATAGAAGAATATATACAAATAGCAGCTTTTAATGCTGGAGCTGATGACTTTACTTCCAAAAATATTAATCCTCATTTGCTACTTAGGAAAATCAATGCGATGTTAAAGCGAATGCCTAAAAATTTTAGTCTCAATAGTCATTCTATTCATCATTCATCAATTAAAATAAACAGAGAAAGTTATTTGGTTAATACTGGAGAGGAGGATATAAGTCTTCAAAAAAAGCAATTTGAATTGTTATTTCTTTTAGTGAGTAATCCCAAAAAGGTATTTACTAGAGATGAATTGTATCAAACCGTTTGGGAAAACAAAGAAATAACTAATCCAAGAATAATTGATGTTCATATTCGCAAATTAAGAGAGAAAATAGGTGAAGACCTTATTATTACTGTAAAAGGAAATGGTTATAAAATTGCAAGTTAGAGTTTGTCCATAATGTCCGATATCTTCGTTATTCTCGAACTTCAAATCAGTCATGTACTTCAGTACACTCTTGATTATCAGTTCATCGAAACCTCGATCTCGAACATTATGGACAAACTCTCGACTAAATGGACAAACTCTAATCTAAATAGAGTTTGTCTCTTACACCCTCTTGCTTTTATTCAAATCTCAACTTATAAATTAATAGTATTTTTGTGGTTTATTTAACTACACAAAAATGAATGTACTTATCATAGGTTCAGGAGGAAGAGAGCATGCCTTTACATGGAAAATAAATCAAAGTAAAAAATTATCAAAGTTGTATGTAGCACCTGGCAATGCTGGAACTTCGCTTATAGCAACAAATGTTGCTATTCATCCTACTGATTTCGATGCCATTAAAAAATTGGTGTTAGAAAAAAATATAGAATTAGTAATTGTTGGTCCAGAAGACCCCTTGGTTGAAGGAATTCATGACTTTTTTTTAGCTGATGAACAGTTAAAAAGTATTGGAATAATTGGTCCCAAAAAAGATGGTGCTCAATTGGAGGGTAGTAAAGAATTTTCTAAGAAATTCATGGTTAAAAACAACATTCCAACAGCTAAATATGCCGCTTTTACAGTAGAAACATTACAAGATGGTTTTCATTTTTTAGAAAGTCTTCAACCTCCTTTTGTGTTGAAAGCAGATGGATTGGCAGCTGGAAAAGGTGTCGTGATTTTAGATGATTTGCAAGCAGCAAAAAATGAACTTACTGAAATGCTGACCAATAAAAAATTTGGAGCAGCATCAACCAAAGTAGTTATCGAAGAATTTTTGCATGGCATAGAGCTAAGTGTATTTGTTCTTACCGATGGAAATAGTTACAAAATTTTGCCATCAGCAAAAGATTACAAACGGATTGGAGAAGGAGATACAGGGTTAAACACAGGTGGTATGGGAGCTATATCTCCTGTTCCTTTTGCAGACGATGCGTTTATAAAAAAAGTTGAAGAACAAATAGTTAAACCAACAATAACAGGCTTAAAAAAACAAGGTATTGATTATAAAGGATTTATTTTTATTGGATTGATGAACAACAATGGAAATCCTTATGTGATAGAATACAATGTGCGGATGGGTGATCCTGAAACAGAAGTAGTTATCCCAAGAATCGAATCAGATTTGTTAGATTTATTTGAAGGTGTTGCTCATCAAACATTGCACGAAAAAGAAATCAAAATAAGTGATAAGACAGCAACAACAGTGATGTTAGTTTCGGGCGGCTATCCAGAAGATTACGAAAAAGGCAAAGAAATATCTAATTTAGAAAACATAGCAAATAGCTTGATTTTTCATGCAGGAACTAAGTTAGAAAATAATAAAGTGGTTACCAACGGAGGTAGAGTAATTGCTGTTACTTCTCTAGCAAATTCTATAGAAGAAGCACTTCAAATTTCTTTTGACAATGCCAAAAACATTGATTTTGAAAACAAATATTACCGAAAAGATATTGGCAAAGATTTACTTAATTTCGTAGAGAAACAATGTTGATATTATGCGTAGAATTCTAACTATTTTTATTTTATTTTTAGCTGTAAATGGATTTTCACAAACCTTTAAATCAGGATTGCTTTTTGGTGTAAGTGCAGCTCAAGTTGAAGGAGATGGTTATGGAGGCTATAATAAGGCTGGAGTAATTTTGGGAGGTTTTACAAATACTGAATTTTCTAAAAAAATTTCTCTGCAATTTGAAATTGCATACATTGGAAAAGGAGCCAGAAAAGTACCAAAACCTGATAAAGGCGACTTAAGGTCTTTCAACCTTCGGTTAAATTACATTGAAATTCCATTGGCACTTCGCTATCATTTCAAAAAATTTCATTTTGAGTTAGGCCTCTATTATGGGTATTTACTAAATATTAAGGCAGAAGATCAATTTGGAGAAATAGATTTTCAAAACCAGCCATATCCATTTAAAAAACATGATTTTGGAGGTTTAATTGGTCTGCAATATGAATTTATTCACAATTGGTTTTTTAATGTGCGATCCAAAAACTCATTAATTCCTACTCGAGATTTTAATAACCTTGACCAAAACATAGGTATTTTAAATAAAACATTTAACAGAGGGTGGTACAATGTAGATTTGAATTTTACTGTTCGATACCAATTTGGAGCTAAAAACTAAGATTCAATGAATAAAAGAAAAATTATTGTTGCAGTTACTGGTGCCTCAGGATCTATTTATGCAAAATTAGTACTCGATTTTTTAGCATTGCAACAAGAAATTGAAGTGGGAGTTCTGTTTTCTGATAATGCTAAAATTGTTTGGAAACATGAATTAGAAAATGAAACATATAAAAATTATTCTTTTTCATTTTATGATAAAACTGATTTTAATGCTCCTTTTGCATCAGGTTCAGCAAAGTATGATACTATGATAGTGATTCCTTGTTCTATGGGAACATTGGGAAGAATTGCTCATGGAATATCCAATGATTTACTTACTCGTGCTGCAGATGTAATTCTGAAAGAAAGAAGAAAATTAATTTTAGTTGCTCGAGAAACCCCATATAATCTCATTCATATCAACAACATGAAAATTGTAACAGAAGCTGGAGGCATAATTTGTCCTGCAACGCCTTCTTTTTATAGTCAACCCAAAACTATTGAAGCAGTAGCCAAAACTGTTGTTGATAGAGTGATTGACTTAATTGATTTAGACAATAAATCCTATCGCTGGGGAGAATAACATTAAGTTTATTGTATTATTATTTTCTCTGTTATTGATAAAGTATTAGACTGAATTGATATAAAATAAATACCTTGTTTATTTATTTGATATTGGTTATCACCAATAATAATGGGTTGGATTTGCTCTCCCAAACTATTATAAAAAGTAATTTTTAAATCCATATTCTTTAAAGAAGAAATATTGATAATTCCATTGGTTGGATTCGGATAAATGGAAATAGTATTAGGTTGATTATTTTCTGTTAATCCAACAACACAATTAGATAGTGCTGGCGAATTTAATAGACCTATCCTTTCGTTTTCCAAAACGCTTCTCATAATAAGAGTTTGTCCTTGAGTAAAGCTGTTTTGACAATCTTGGTCTGAATAATCCATATAATTTTCAACCATATCGGGCAAATCTCCCACAACTGGAATAGCATCGGTACAAGAATTTCTTGATGTGTTACAGCCTTGTTGAGATTGATCGCAATTGGGGTGTCTATTAATCCATCGTCATCACCGCAAATACTACCGAATAAACCTCCAAATGTATTTTCTGCTGTATGTCTAACGCCTAAATAATGCCCAACTTCATGGGTTACTGTTCTGCCATTGACTACCATATTTGATATAGCTGTAGGATTGTTTCTGCCAAAAGCACTGTATTGAATAATTGCACCATCAGTTAATTCTGGAGGAATAGAATTTGCAGGCCAATTAGAAAGACCAGCTGGTGGAGTTGCAATTCCAAGAAGAGAAGGTGTACTTCCTCCATTAATGTCTCCTACCCAAATATTCAGATATTCAGAAGTATTCCATGCATCGGAACCACCTTGACTAGTATTTTGAATTTTAGCAATAGAACTCATGTTAGGTATAAAACCTCCTCCAAAAGTTACAGTTGTAGGAACTCTAATAATTCCATTAGTTGGATTTCCATTTGGATCAACACAAGCTAATTCAAATTGGATTTGTGCATTACCAACAATAGGTATAAAAGATGGACGAAGGTTATTGGTATCAGCATTCATTCTGCCAAAATCTTCATTTAAAACAGCAATTTGTTCTAACAAAACACTATCATCTAAATTTTGTTGAGGCACACTTGTATTCCAAACTACATGAAAAACTACAGGAATTGTGTAAATGGTTTTGTTATTATTAGCCTGTTTAGTGTTTGCCTCTGTAACCCTTTGATGATAAATAACATCAACTTGTTGTTTATAATTAGGGTTTTGTTGGTTTAAAAATTCTATAGCATGATTAAACCCACATTGTTCAGTTGATTGTTGTGCAGAAGTAGTTGTAGAAAATACAATTACCAAACAAAATGTGGTAAAAAGGGTAGATAAATTATTCATGGTTGAGTTATTATAATTTTTTAAGATTTAAATTTCGATTTCAAATTTAAAAAAAGAATGATGATAATCCAAAAATAGAATTTTATTATCCGTTAATTCTTGTATTGCTAAATTTTTGGATTAAAAAAAAGCGACTGCCATGCAACAATCGCTTTTTATAGTTCATATTAAAATCAACCTTTTATTTAACTATCATTTTATGCGTAACAACGCTTCCATCCTGCTGAATGTTTACAAAATACATTCCTTTAGGTTGGGTTTCTAAAGATAAAGTATGATTTCCACTTTTCAATGCTTTTGTAAATACGTTTGCTCCCAACACATTGTAAATAGTAACATTAATTTGTTCGGAAGTAATTATGTTGAATACTCCATTATTTGGATTTGGAAATAACTTAATGTTGTTTTTAGCACTGTTTTCATCAACTCCAACCACAGTAACATTTTCACAAGCTGAAGTATCAACACAGTTTCCTACAGTAATTTCTACTGCATAATTTCCAGTTACAGTAGCGGTAAAATTTTGTGCAGTAGCTCCTGTATAATTCATTCCATTACAATCAATCCAATTATAACTTGCTCCTGTTTGGTTAGCTGTAATAGTATTACCATTCACCGTTGTAGTAATGTCTATTGCTGGACTAACAGTCAAGTTAATAGTTACAGTTGAATCACAACCATTTGGACCAACATTAGTGAATACCTCAGTAGCTCCACTAACAGTTGTATTGTAGGTGGTTCCATTAACAACTATACTATCTCCAAAACAAATTGTTTGAGTTATAGTTCCTGTTAAAGCTGGTAAAACATTTAAGTTAATCGTTACTGTAGAGTCACAATTGTTTGGACCAACATTCGTAAATACTTCTGTTCCTGATGGATTACCAGCATTATATGTTGTTCCATTTACAACAACGCTACCATTGTTACAGATAGTATTGGTAACAGAACCAGTTATGGCAGGCAACACATTTACCGTAACATTACCACAACTTCCAGGAATTACACAATTCCCTTCTCCTCTAATAAAGTAAGTAGTACTTGGTCCAGTAGGTGTTACCACATAAGTACTATTTGCTGTTGAATCTACAATAGTTCCTCCACAAGAGCCAGTATAAATATACCATTTA
>PCUH01000010.1:21101-21243 GCA_002770955.1 Flavobacteriales bacterium CG18_big_fil_WC_8_21_14_2_50_32_9
TGTATTAGCCACTCCCGGACTAGCTAAAACAGGAAAACCATTAATGGTAATATTAGCACTAGTTGTACATGCGAACCAATTAGATCCTATGTTGTTATCAGTATTTACATCACATAAAATTAAAGAAGCTCCTCCTCCATCT
>PCUH01000242.1:0-2258 GCA_002770955.1 Flavobacteriales bacterium CG18_big_fil_WC_8_21_14_2_50_32_9
CTTTAAAGATTCCTTTGCTCATTTTAGAAGTTCCTTCCAATCTGTCTGTGAAAATAATAGGGATTTCAACTATCTTAAATCCTAATTTATAGGCAGTAAATTTCATTTCTATTTGAAAAGCGTATCCTTTAAATTTAACCTTATCTAGCTTAATAGTTTCTAATACCTTGCGTCTATAACATTTGAACCCAGAAGTAGTATCTCTAATTTTCATTCCTGTTATAAATCGAACATACGCTGATGCATAATAGGACATAAGTACTCTTCCCATGGGCCAATTTACTACATTTACCCCTGTAATATATCTTGATCCAATGGCTACATCTGCTCCATCTCTTGCACAAGCATTGTAAAGTTTTATTAAATCGTTGGGGTTGTGCGAAAAATCGCAATCCATCTCAAAAATATATTCGTAGTTGTTTTTTAATGCCCATTTAAACCCATGAATATAAGCTGTGCCTAATCCTAGTTTGCCTTTTCTTTCTTCTAAATGAAGTTGTCCTGGAAATTCTTTTTGCAAGTCTTTTACTATTTGAGCAGAACCATCTGGAGAATTGTCATCCACAATCAAGATATGAAATGCTTTTTTCAACGAAAAAACTTTCCGTATCATCTTTTCGAGATTTTCTTTCTCGTTATAGGTGGGTATGATAATTATGCTGTCAGACATTTTATAGTGTTGAAAGACTGTGTGTTGTTAAAAAATCAGTGTCAAATGTACGTTTTATTTCAAACTATCGATATAAGCCAAACATAAATTGATGGTAGCCTCAATTCCTTTTTTGTGTGTTCGTTCCGTTCCGTGTGATGCAGCTACACCCATTCCGATAAGGGCTACTCTAAAATCATTTCCGGCACGCAAGGCAGCAGAACCATCAGAACCGTAATGCGGATATACATCTACTTTGTAAGGAATCTTATTTTTTTTGGCTAAATCCACTAATTTTTTTCTGAAAGTATAATCATAGGGGCCTGAAGAATCTTTGGCACAAATAGAACAACTTACTTCGTTGCCTTGACAATCATCACCCAACACACCCATATCTAACACTAACAACTCTTTTATATTTTCGGAATAACCTACTGTTCCACCATGACCCACTTCTTCGTAATTAGAGAAAAATAATTCTACAGGCACTTCTTTACCTTGTTCTTTCAATCTTCGGGCAATTTCAAACAACACATAACAACCCGCTTTATTGTCTAAAAATCTGGACTTGATAAAGCCATTAGCTAACTCTTGATATTTTACATCTACACAAATAATATCGCCTACTTCAATATCGAGTTTTTCTACATCTTCTTTGGTGTAAACCTCTTCATCTATTCTGATGTGCATACTTTTAATAGAGCGTTCGGTTTTTTCTTTTTCGTTATTGGCATGTACCGATGGATTATTTAGCAGAATAGTTCCTGTATGAATTTTTCCTTCATGGGTAATGATTTTGACATATTCTCCTTCTGCTCCTGTTAAAGAAAGTCCGCCTAACAATGAAAAAGCCAGTGTACCGTTGGATTTAATTCCTGAAACGATGGCTCCCAACGTATCTACATGAGCAGCAAGTGCAACGGTTGGATTTTTTCCTAAGGCACATTTTACTGCTCCTTTGTTGGTGTATGCTGGTTGGTAACCGTAGCTTTTTAGTAAATCATAAACATATTTACAAGCGTTTTCTGTATAGCCTGATGGTGAATCTATGGCTATTAAATCTTTAAGTGTGTTGTAGTTTTTCATTTAGTAATATTTTTCACAAAAGTACTAAACGAGGTGGTTTAACTCAGAAAATTCATGAATTTTCTACGATATAAGTAATACCAACAAATTTAGCTATTATCAATAAACCAAATTTGGGTATTACTATTCCGATAATTATCGGAAGGGATTAACCGCTTTGCTTCCCACAACCCTTCGCACATTCATATAATTCGCTTCGCTTTTGCATGAATAAAGCGGGTTAAATTTCTATCAACCTTATAAAAGTAAATCTAAAAAAATCGTGCACTTGATTTTCTAGTTCCAAAAGGGTTGGGAGAAACATAGCGAATACTTAGCTCATAACCACCTTGTCCGCTACTAGCAGAAGCTAACCCAGAAAGATTAACATCATAGCTTACTCCAAAAGCAAATGAACCAGTTTCTATTAAAATGGAAGGGATGAGTGCATCTCCCACTCTATAATGAACCCCTAAACTCAATGCAGCTCCATTAGAAAATTGGGAATATTTAGATTTTTCTTTTAAATTATACCTGAAATAAG
>PCUH01000242.1:2370-2574 GCA_002770955.1 Flavobacteriales bacterium CG18_big_fil_WC_8_21_14_2_50_32_9
AAAATTAAGGTTATCGGTATTTTCTTCTAAAAATGAAAAATTCGGACTTGCCACATGGTGAATAGCAATTCCTACATTCACTTTTTTACCGCCAAAACCTCCATTGTTAATTACCTGATTGGTGGTGTTATCTCCATAGGTATAAGAAATCCCCAAAGCAAAGTCAGGATTTAAAAATGAGGTATTTTGAAAGGTTTCTCCCGA
>PCUH01000242.1:2679-2978 GCA_002770955.1 Flavobacteriales bacterium CG18_big_fil_WC_8_21_14_2_50_32_9
GTAACTGGCTTGATTTACTTTGATATGATAAGCGAGTGTGAGGTTAAAAATAGTTGTTCCTAAATTTATGTTCCCTGCTTTGTCACTATATACGGTTGCTCCTATACCAAAAAAATTATCTTTTCTAGCTTTATTCAAATGCATATCAAATGAAGCTCCATACGTTCTGAATGGATTTGAAGTAACACTGCTCCATTGATCACGATAGTTGATAATGGCACGAGTATCACCACCAAATTTCCCTGCTTGTGAGGGGTCTAATTGCAAGGGTGTCATGGTAAATTGCGAGAAATGGATGT
>PCUH01000109.1 GCA_002770955.1 Flavobacteriales bacterium CG18_big_fil_WC_8_21_14_2_50_32_9
CCCCAATTTGCAACTCAATATGTGTTGGGATATTTCAAAAATTTTGCTCAAAACAAATGGGAATCATCTGTTGAAGTGTATTATAAAGACATGAAAAACCAAGTGGAATATAAGGAAGGGGCTTTGCCAAAAGATGATGGAGGAAACAATGTGGATAATAACCTCACTTTTGGAAGAGGCTGGTCGTATGGAGCTGAATTTTTTATTAAAAAACGAGTAGGCAAATTTAACGGTTGGGTAGGCTATACCTTAGCTTGGACAAAAAGACAATTTGATGAAATTAATGAAGGAAAAGTATTTTATGCCCGATATGATAGAAGGCATGATGTTTCTTTAGTTTTTAATTACGATATTTCTAAACGATTGGTGCTTGGTGCTACCTGGGTTTATGCAACAGGAAATGCATTAACATTGCCTATTTCTCGTTATTTTATTGAAGGTCAAATTGTGAATGAATATGGCGAAAGAAACTCTTTTAGAATGGATGCTTTTCATCGAATGGATTTAGCAATAACACTTAAAGGAAAGGAAACAAAAAGATTTAAATCGAGCTGGAATTTTTCAATATATAATGTGTATAACAGAAAAAATCCTTATTTTATTTATTTTGCAAACGAAGGAAGTGCCTTTGATGGAACATTAGACATACAAGCCAAACAAGTTTCATTATTTGGAATTATACCTTCAATAGCATGGAATTTTAAATTTTAGAAACAATGATAAAATACATAAATTTATTTTTAATAATTAGTAGCATTTTACTCATTTCTTGCGAGAAAGATATAGAAATAGTTTTGCCTGATGCAAAAACAAAATTAGTTGTTGAAGGAAATATAGAACAAGGTCGTCCTCCTTTTGTTATGCTAACCAAAACATCTCCATTTTTTTCTCCAACGGATATAAATTCGCTCCAAAATTCGTTTGTTAAAAATGCAATCGTAACCGTTTCTAATGGGACAACCACTGTTCAATTACAAGAAATATGCACCAATCAATTGCCCGATTCTCTTCTTCCTGCAATTGCTGAATTAATTGGAGTTAACCTAGAAAGTTTAAAAAACTTTGGCTTTTGCTTATATACAACATTAAATCCAGCTATTTTTGGAGAAGTTGGTAAAAGCTATACGTTAAGCATCCAATCTGGAAACGAAATTTTAACATCAATAACACAAATTCCATCGTTGGTTTTACCTAATAAATTTTGGTACAAAGACCAACCTGGATTTACAGATTTTGGCTATATATGGTTTGAACTAACCGATCCTCCTCAAATTGGAAATGCTTATAGAGCTTTCACGCAACGAAAAGGAAAAGACAGCCGTTTTATTCCAGTGCTAGGTTCTGTTTTTGATGATCAATTTATTAATGGATTAACCTTTGATGGCGTTTTCTTAAGAGGAAAAGAATTGAACTCCAAGGCACCTGATGATTTAGCAGAAACAGCCGATTATTTCCAGCAAGGAGACACCATTATTATTAAATTCTGCACCATTGACCAACGGAATTACAAGTTTTGGGACACTTTTGAAATAGCTGCTTTCAATAGTGGGAATCCTTTTTCTTCTCCAGTAACAATTCAAACGAACATCAATGGTGGTTTAGGTATTTGGGGAGGCTATGGTGTTTCTTACGATACACTTGTTGCGGTTGATTTATAAAAATAATATGAAATAGCCATGTTCAAAAGCACACAACCAGAGATGAGGATAATATGGCGTATTCCTCCCGATAGCTTTCGGGAGACCGATTTAAAACAATAAATAGTTACATATGAAAGAAATAGGACAAATTATAGAACTAGAATTTTTGAAAACTACTCCTCAAGGGGTATATTTAATTACAGATGAAGAAAATGAGATTTTACTTCCACATAAATATGTGCCTGTTGATGCCGAAATGGGAGATAAAATAGAAGTATTTATTTATACAGATTCGGAAGACCGACCAATAGCAACAACACTTACGCCTAAATTATTTATTAATCAATGTGCGTTCTTAAAAGCAGTTGACGTTACTCCAATTGGTGCTTTTTTTGAATGGGGAGTTGAAAAAGATTTGTTAGTCCCTTTTTCCGAACAATTTCATAAGATAGAAGTTGGGAGAACCTATTTAGTGTATTTATATAAAGATGAACTATCGAACAGGATGGTGGGTTCTACGAAAGTTGAAAAATTTATAAAAAGAAATTCAATTAGCGTTGTTCAAGGAGATGAAGTTAACTTGTTGGTTTATCAAGAAACAGATTTAGGCTTTAAAGTTATTGTAGATAATAGAAACATCGGAATGCTTTTCAGAAATGAAATTTTTAAGCCTATTCGTATTGGAGATAATTTAAAAGGATTTGTACAGAAAATTAGACCCGATAATAAATTAGATATCACCTTGAACAGTGTGAAGTTACCAAGTTTAGAAGAGTTAGCCAACAAAATTTATGAACAGTTGCTAAAAAATAAAGGTAAACTTGAGCTTACAGACAAAAGCTCACCCGATGAAATATATGCTAAATTTCAAGTAAGCAAAAAAGCTTTTAAAAAAGCAGTTGGATTGCTTTACAGCAACAAAAAAATAAAACTAAATTCGGATAACATTGAGTTGGTGTGATTGAAAAATAATGAATATATTTGTTGTAAAATAAACCTGATGATTATCAGACCTATCTACCCAAATTTGGGTGTATAAGGATGGTTTTGTCAGACCTATAAACGAGTTATGGGCAAGGCTAACAGACCACTACACAACAAGAAACAGTAAAAGAGAATGGAAACAATTGAAGCAATAATGAAACTGAACAAAATCTTTAAAACCAATAATTGGACTGAAAAAGATATTGATGAGTTTGTGTTTGACAACTTTTGTAAACTGATTAACAATCTTGACAATTCTCAAAGGGCTTTGATAATTGAACTTACTGAAAAATATAAATGGATTTCAGATGTTGATTACAGTGCCCGAATGATTGCCACCTTTAACAAGATTGAACAAGAAAAATTACAAAAATTGAAAAC
>PCUH01000152.1 GCA_002770955.1 Flavobacteriales bacterium CG18_big_fil_WC_8_21_14_2_50_32_9
AACAAAGCAGATAGCATTCCACCAACCTGAGAACCATTATAATCAATAGTTTCTTTACCAAAAAGTACTAAATCGGCTGGATTGCTTTTTAGGTAGGCTGCTATTTGTTTTGCAACAAACAATGCGTCATTTGTTGGTGCATCAATTCTAACAGCATCATCAGCCCCAATTGCTAATGCTTTTCTGATGATAGGGTCATTTTCTGCTCCACCAACATTTAAAACAGTAACATTACCTCCATTAGCCTCTTTTAATTCTAAGGCTCTAACCAAGGCATACCACTCATCATAAGGATTAATTATAAATTGAATTCCTGCTTCATCAAATTGCGTATTATTATCTTTAAATGCAATCTTTGAGGTTGTATCAGGAGCTTTACTAATACATACTACTATTTTCATTTGTTATATTTTATTGTTTATATATCATTAAATTTTTGAGTTACGAAAGTAAGCATAATGAATTTAAAATTAAATGACTTTTAAAAACAAAAATGAACAATTAATAAAAAACTATTAAAAACTAATGATTTCTTAGGAAAATAGCTCTTCATAAAAAAAATGTTAATACATTCGCAAACTAATTTTAACAACTCTTTTTTTGTGCAACCTAATAAAAAATTCGACATTACGATAGTAGGAGGTGGTATTGTTGGTGCAGCAACAGCATACAAACTACAACTTAAATTTCCAAATTTAAAACTACTCTTAATCGAAAAAGAAGCTCATTTGGCAAGCCACCAAACAGGAAATAATTCTGGCGTAATTCATTCTGGATTGTATTACAAACCTGGTTCGGCAAAAGCCAGAACTTGTGTTGACGGAAGAAAACAATTGGTTGCCTTTGCTAAAGAAAACAACATTAAGCATGATGTGTGCGGAAAAGTTGTTGTTGCCGTGAATGAAAGTGAGCTTCCTTTTATGAACAAAATTTTTGAAAATGGGATTGCCAATAATACCGAAGGAATTGAAAAAATTGATGCTAAAAGATTAAAAGAAATCGAACCTTTTGTAGAAGGTATTGGAGGTATTTGGGTTCCATGTACTGGTATAATTGATTATAAAGCTACAACCGAAAAATTAGCAGCACTAGTAGTTGATATACAACCTCAAAGTGAAATAATTACAGGAGAGGAAGTACTTTCCTATAAACATGGCGATGCAACTACTGAAATAAGCACAACCAAAAATAAATATCTCACAAATTATATGATTTTTTGTGCAGGTTTGCAAGCGGATAGATTAGCGAAAAAAGATGGTATTGATTTAAAAGAAAAAGTGGTTGGGTTTAGAGGTGATTATTATGAATTAACAGATGAAGCCAAACATAAAGTTAAAAACCTTATTTATCCAATTCCTAATCCTGATTTTCCTTTTTTAGGCGTTCATTTTACTCGAATGACAACAGGAGACATTGAATGTGGACCAAATGCAGTAATGACTTTTAAACGTGAAGGATATAAAAAAACTGATTTTAATTTAATAGATACTTTTGATGCTATTAGCTATAAGGGGACATGGAAATTACTTTTTAATAATCCTAAGTTTGCTATTAATGAATATCGAAGAGCATTTTCAAAAAAATTATTTTTAAAAACACTGCAACGGCTTATTCCTTCTTTAACTATGGATGATATTAAGCCTGGAAGAGCTGGAGTTAGAGCTATGTTACTCAATGAAAATGGCGATACAAAAGATGATTTTAGAATAGAATATAAAGATAAAAGCATACATGTGCTCAATGCACCTTCTCCAGCAGCTACAGCCTGCCTTGCTATTGGAGATGAGATAACTAATATGGCAAGTCAACATTTTAAACTTAATTAGAGTTTGTCCATTATGTCCGATTTATTCGTTATTCTTGTTATGACAATGGGTCATGCTCCCTTGTTGTACTATGATTTTCAAAACATGAAAACCTCGAACATTCTGTCTCAAACTCTTGAATTTAAAGATAAACACTAATTAATTATGGAAAATTTAGGAATTTCTACCACAGAATTTATTGGATACTTTGCCTCTTTGCTTGTTTTAGGCTCATTTTTAATGAAAAATATTAAGAAGCTACGTATGATAAACACAATGGGCTGTACCCTTTTTGTTGCCTATGGAATTCTTTTGGATTTTTCTTGGCCTATTATTATTACTAATTTATCAATTATTATTATCAATATTTATTATCTAACAAAAAAAAATATTGAGTGTGTTGTTCCCGAAGAAAAAGAAAATGACACTTCTGTTGTTGATTAACTTTTTACTTCCAGTTTAAACCCAACTCCATGAATATTGTTGATGGTAATGGTATCGTCATTTGCTAAATATTTTCGTAACTTAGATATAAACACATCCATACTTCTTCCACTAAAGTAATCATCATTGCCCCAAATATTTTTAAGAATAAGTTCTCTTGGAGCTATATCATTTTTATGTTCGCAGAGGTAAGTTAAAATACGAGCTTCTTTTTTAGTGAGGTTCCGTTGTTCATTTTTGGAAGAAAGTAATTGATTTTTCACATCAAACTCATAAATTCCAATGGTATAAAAAAGCACCTTTTCTTCTTGAATGTCTGTAAGCAAATTACTTCTTCTGAGCACTGCTTCCAAACGAAGCAAAAACTCCTGAAAATCAAAAGGTTTAGTGATATAATCATCAGCACCAACTGTAAATCCTTTTACTTTATCTGGTTGCAAAGATTTGGCAGTTAAAAAAATAATAGGAATTTCTTTGTTGATTTCTCTGATGGTTTCGGCTACTTCAAAACCTCCTTTTTTGGGCATCATCACATCTAAAATACAAGCATCAAAAGCACCATTTACAAATGTTTTCAAGGCTTGTTCACCATCTATGCACAGCGTAACATCGTAACCTATTGCTTTTAAATTATCTTGCACAACAAATCCAAGATTGGTATCATCTTCGGCTAATAAAATGTGTATTTTTTTTTTGTTACTCATTTTTATGTTC
>PCUH01000107.1 GCA_002770955.1 Flavobacteriales bacterium CG18_big_fil_WC_8_21_14_2_50_32_9
AAAGTAATGGTGCGGTAAGAATTGGAAGTCAAAAAATACCAACAACTGCTCCTAATTTCACCATAGACAATGAAACATGGAAATTATCTGTTACAGGTGGTTATAGCTTTTTTGGCAATTACAACAACGACCCAAATGTGGCTGGAAATCCACCGGGACATACTTTTGTTAACGGAGTTGGTGGCTTGGCTGTGGGAGTTAACCGTTGGGGAGGAACAAGCGGTGTTGATTTGTGGAATGTAACAACTTGGAACGCTCCTGCTGCTAACCAAAATACGGACAGAGGCTTTTATTTTAGAAGGTACGACCAAGCTGGAAATGAGCAATTAATTGCCAGACTTGAAGGTGATGGACAGTTTTATGCTACTAATTACATTGTAGTTAGTGATTTACGTATTAAAAAAGATTTTTTAGAAAGAAAAACATCGGTTTTGAGCAAAATTAACACAATTAAAATTTACGATTACACGTTGAGAAATCAATATTATACTTCTAATGGAACTATTGCTTTTAATGATGCTGCCAACACCAAAGATTTTGGAGTAATTGCTCAGGAATTATATAAAATTTTTCCTGAATTAGTTCATAAACCTACTGATGAAAACAAAGAATTATGGGGCGTAAATTATGCTAAATTATCTTTAATCAATGTTCAAGCTATTCAACAACAACAACAAATTATTGACCAACAAGCTTCTGAAATTGAAAGCTTAAAAAAAGATGTTGAAGAACTAAAGAATCTAATTAATTCCATTAAAAAGAATTAAGAACTAGTGAAACTAATCCAACCCAAAATACTAGCATTATTAGTTTTAACATTATTTCTTAATGTTAAAAGTTACACCCAAAACAATGTTTTAGTGTTAGATGGAGCTTACATTGTTTTAGATGGAGGGACAGCCGCAAACAGTATGTATGTGGTAATTGATGAGCCTTCTGACCAAGGGATTGTTCGATTAAGTGGCGGACATATTCATTCCGAAAATCAATATCATTACATCAAATGGTTTAACACTAATGGTGCAGGTAATTACTTGTTTCCTTTTGGTGTAAATGCAGCCGATTATATTCCTTTTACTTTTGGTAAAACTTCTGCTGGAACAAACAATATAACTGTTTCTTCATGGACAACCGACCAAGCAAATTTTCCCCGACCTGCACTAACCAATGTGGCTGCAGTAACAAGTATGACTGGCACTGCAGATGCTGTTCAGCGAGCAATAGACCGCTTTTGGGATATCCAATCGCCTAACCCTGTGGTTGCTGATTTAACTTTCTCTTACCGAGGAATTGAAAATACTACTATAAATCCGTTAGGACAAATATTTGCACAACATTGGAATGGTGCTGCTTGGGATCCACAAGTTGGACCAGGAACTCCTGGAGTTACACTAGGAGTTGGAACTTCTGGATTAGTTGCTGGTCAAACCACATTTTCGCCTTGGGTGCTAACTATTTGCGATACTACTTCAGGAGTTGATACTTTAGCTATTTGTCAGAACGATAGCGTTTTTATTGGAGGTGCTTTTCAAACAGCAGCAGGGACTTACGTTGATACCTTGTTTAACGCTAACTACATGGGTTGCGACAGTATTTTAAGAACCACAATCATTATCAATCCTTTACCACTAAACAATACTAATTTAGGAATTTGCTTTGGAGATAGTACTTTATTGGGCGGAAGCTACCAAACTGCACCTGGAGTTTATATTGACACCTTGTTTAACGCTTCTTATTTAGGTTGCGACAGTATTATTTTCACCACATTATCTGTAAAACCATCTATAGCAACCATAACAAACACTATTAATGATTCTGTTTGCCCTAATGAGCAAACGATTATTTATACTTCTCCGAGTTTAGGAAATGGTGGTCCATATACTTACCAATGGAGTAATGGTTCCACCGACTCTAGCACAACTGTTAGTCCGGCAACAACTACCACTTATACTGTAATTATTAATGATGGCTGTTCTACACCCATAACCGATAGCATAACTATTTATGTACGCCCCATACCAACTGTTAGCTTTTTTGCCAACATGTATGACGCATGTGAAGAACCCATTGAAATATTTGAATTCTACAACACAACAGGAGCGATGTCATACAGTGCTTCATGGTATTTTAGTGATGGAACAACACTAAATGGCGATACCGTTTCACATTCATTTTTAACAGCAGGAACTTATGATGTTACTTTAACCGTTACCACATCTCCGCAAACAGGTTCTTGTTCTAACTCAATGATACAAAATAATTACATTACGATACATCCCAATCCGACAGCCGATTTTATTATTGGAGAAAATCCGCTAACTATGCTTAATCCAATAACTTCATTTACTGATTTATCTTATAACAATATTCTGAATTGGGCTTGGGATATTGGTGGCTTAGACTCTATGTTTACACCTAACTTTAGTTATACATTTCCAACAGACACAGGAACTTACCCCATTTATTTAACAGTTACGGATGATAATGATTGTAAAAACACAACTGTTCAAATTCTAATTGTAGAAGGAGATATGGGACTTTATGTTCCTAATGCTTTTACTCCAGATTTTGACAATTTAAACGATGGTTTTGCTCCAAATGGATTCGGAATATCAGAAGAAGGTTATGAATTTATGATTTTTAACCGTTGGGGAGAAATACTATTTATTTCTGATGTTAAG
>PCUH01000076.1:0-351 GCA_002770955.1 Flavobacteriales bacterium CG18_big_fil_WC_8_21_14_2_50_32_9
AAGTTTTACCGACAATTCAATAATAGCAAGTCAGTGGTTATGGGATTTAGGAGATGGAGCTTCATCAACAGTTCAAAACCCAGTTCATTTGTATGCTGATTCGGGTTTATATACAGTGATTCTTTACATGGAAAATGAATATGGATGTGAAGATACTACAGAAAAAATAATTAAAATTAACCCTGTTTTTGTAATTTTCATACCCAATGCATTTACACCAGATGAAGATGGAATAAACGATTACTTTTTTGCCACAGGTTATGGAATAACTCAGATAGAAACACTCATATTTGACCGTTGGGGAGAGCTTATTTTTGAAGGGTATGAATTAGAATCAAAATGGGATGGAAC
>PCUH01000076.1:387-3232 GCA_002770955.1 Flavobacteriales bacterium CG18_big_fil_WC_8_21_14_2_50_32_9
AGAGATGTGTTTGGCGAATGGCACGATTATATTGGAAAAGTTTCATTGATAAAATAGTAGATTTTTCAACAATAAATAAATTTTTATTTTGAACCAAAGTATATCTGAAGAAAAAAAACAAAATAAAATGATTGCACTAGTAATCATTTTATTTTGTTTTTTTCTTTATGGAAATAGCATTAAGAATAATTATGCTTTAGATGATAATTATGTAACGGTTACAAGCCCTCAACATCCAAATCCCAGAATCCAAAAAGGATTAAAGGGGATACCAGAAATTTTTACAACCCATTATATTCAGTCAAACCAACAAAATTTTGAATATCGACCTGTTGTATTAACAACTTTTGCGTTAGAATATCAGTTTTTTGGAAGTAATCCACATATCAGTCATTTAATAAACGTGTTACTCTACACAATAACTTGTTTGTTGTTATTTTTTATATTACGTAGCTTATTTAAAGAATACAATCTACTATTACCAATACTTATTACATTTTTATTTATAGCACATCCAATTCATACAGAAGTGGTAAATAATCTAAAAAGTAGAGATGAGTTACTTTCATTTTTATTTGGGTTATGTTCTTTGTATTATTTTATTAAAAAAGTGGAGGACGGTACATGGAAACATATTTTATTAGGACTATTTTTTCTTTTATTAGCCTTAATGAGTAAAAAAACAGCAGTACTTTTTTTTGCTTTAATTCCTTTAACACTTTATTTTTTCACAACAATAAAGATAAAAAAATTATTAATCTTTATAATCTTACCTGTAACAGTGTTTGTGGGGTTTAAAGTATTGAAATTTCTACTACTTGAAGGAATTGTAAATGACAGAGAATATGCTTTTTTTGAAAACCCTCTATTCTATGAAACAGATTTTTTGAGGCGTATTCCTTTTGCAATTTATACTGCAGGTTATTATTTAAAATTATTAGTATTCCCACATCCACTTTCTGCTTATTATGGTTATAATATTATTCCTTTTGTTGATTGGTCAAATATTATAGTTTGGTTATCTTTATTCTTTCATCTTTTTATTGCAATATATGCTGTTGTAAAACTTCAGAAGAAAAGTATTATTTCTTATGGTATTATAATTTACTTTTTAGGTACCTTCCCTTTTCTCAATATAGTTAAGCCAGTTGTTGGTATTGTTGGCGAACGCTTTATCTATTTTGCGTCACTTGGGTTTTGTATCGCAATAGCCTATTTATTAGTCATAATTTTTAAAGAAAAAATTGAAAATAACAATCTAAAATTAAAAAACTTCAGCATACTTTTTAAAACTACAATTGTCTTCTTGTTACTTACCTATTCTATAAAAGTAATAACTAGAAATCCAGTATGGAAAGACGAACTTACTTTATTTAGAAATGATGTTCAAAAATTTGAAAATTCATGTAATTTAAATTATATATTAGCGAATGCTCTTACAAGTGAAATAAAGAAAACTACTAATATTCATCAAAAGAATAAGCTTATCAACGAGGCAAAGTCTCATTATAAAAAAACAACAGAATTAATGAATGAAGGATTGAAGAAATATTCTAATGATTACACCTCACTTAATAATCTTGCTACAATATATGTTGATGTTTTTAATGATCCTATATCTGCACAAACCTACTTCAAAAAAGTAATAACTATTAACCCTGACGTAAAAGAAGGATATTTTAATTATGGATATTGCTACGAAAAAAGAAATTTACCTGATTCTGCTATTTATTGGTATGAAGAAATGTTATCTAAAAAAGTAGTTTATTTCCAAGCTTACCAGCGTTTGCACGATTTGTATTTTAATGACAAAGCCTATAAAAAGGCAATAAAGAGTAACAAAAAAGCAATAGAACTATTCCCAGAAAAAGTGGCTCTTTACATAAATGTAGGAAATGCATATATGCTTAGTGGAGATACAATTAGTGGGTTAGCTTATTTTGAAAAAGCAACAGAAATTCCCCCTTTAGATTATGTTTTGCTTCAAAATGTGGCAAATGTATTTAAAACGATAGGGAATAATTTCAAAGCAAAACAATATGAAGAAAAATCAAGAATGATAATGCGTCAAAATGAGATAAATTAAAATGCAACCCTTTAAATGTTTTTTGCGTCTGAATTATCAAAAATTAAATTATTTAGTTTATAAATTTGTTTTTTCTGTTATAATTAATACATTTACTTTCTAATTAAAATAAACAACCATGAAAAATTTATTTCTTTCTTTATTAATAACAAGTATGATAATTCCTCAAATAGGATTGTCTCAGAATCATGAAAATCATAATCATGAAAAAGCTACTGCAGCTATTCCTCATGGTAAATCATGGAAACCAGTTAATAAATTTTCGGCACCAAAAAGTGAAGCTCAATCTGGAAATAATATAGTTGCTGCTCCTCCATTAACAAATGTATTAAATGGAGTTTCTTTTTATACCATGAATAGCGTTTGTAATTCAGAAAAAGTAGTTTTAATAAAACTTATTAATTCAAATAATTATCCTGTGAAAGTATCTTGGAAAGTAAGCGAAGCAACTCCAGCAGTTGTTGTTGAAATCCCTGCAAAAACTGATTTTGAAGGACAATGTTCAACAGAAAGCAATGATGCAAACAAAGCCAATTTAGTAGTTAAAATGCCACAGAAATCGGAAAAAGAAGCTATGGAGAAACAAGTTTTCTCTAGTTTAATAGTTACGGAATTAAAATAATTTCATTAGTTTTTTATAAAAATTTTAGATTATGAAAAAATCACTACTTTTTACTTTTTTTATTAGCACTTTTTTTCTTTTTAATTCATTTTTTAGTACTGGATTAAAAGCTCAAACATCAACTGTTACAATTACTT
>PCUH01000259.1:0-13148 GCA_002770955.1 Flavobacteriales bacterium CG18_big_fil_WC_8_21_14_2_50_32_9
TAATGACAAATGCCTAATGCCTAATGACCAATTCTCAATTAACTTTATAAACTTTTCAATAAATAATTGCATAATCCGTCAAACAAAATTATATTTGTAAACAAAACAATTTTTATTCAAATGAGTTTTAACACAGAAAAGAAAAATAATTTCACACTACTGACTTTTAGTACAGATAAATTAGACAGCATTGTTTCTCCTGACGTTAAATCAGAATTGGTTTTGGTCTTTAAAAATGGAGAAAACAATGTAATTGTAGATTTATCGAGCGTACGTTATTGTGATTCATCTGGATTAAGTTCTCTTTTAATAGGATATAGACTAGCTCAAGAATCCAACGGAATTTTTATTATTTGTGGATTACAAACGGCAGTACAAAAATTAATCACCATATCTCAGTTAGACTCCATAATAGAGATTACTAAAACATTACCTGAAGCCATAGCATTATTTACTAAATTGCAACAAGGCAAAAAAAAGGACTCTTAAATGTCAAATTTCAATGTCTTGATATTAGGTAGTGCATCCGCAACACCAACACTTCATAGAAATCCTACATCTCAATTAGTAACGATTAATCAGCAATTATACTTGATAGATTGTGGTGAAGGAACTCAACTTCAGCTTAGAAAACATAACGTAAATTTTAACCGCATCCATCATATTTTTATTAGCCATTTGCATGGTGATCATTATTTAGGATTAATTGGACTGTTGCAAACCATGCATTTGTTGGGAAGAGAAAATGAGTTAACTGTTTTTGGACCTAAAAATCTCAAGGAAATTATAGAAGTTCATTTCAAATATTCTAAAAGTTATCCAAGCTATTCGTTGAATTTCGTTGAATTATCAACAGAATCTCCATCAATTATTTATGAAACAGATAAACTAACTGTTGAAACCATTATTTTAACGCATCGATTACCTTGTACTGGTTTTTTGTTTAAAGAAAAAGCAAAACCTCGAAGAATAAATCCTCAAGCAATAGCTCAATACAATATTCCAATTCATGCATTAAACAAGTTGAAATTAGGCCTCGATTTTATACGTTCAGAACATGATATTATCAAAAATAAGCTGTTAACTGACGATTCTTTGCCCTCATACTCCTATGCTTATTGTTCAGATACGGCTTATAATGAAGCGATTCTTTCCCAAATTGATAGGGTAAGTTTGCTCTATCATGAAGCAACATTTATGGAAATTGATAAAGATAGAGCCATAAAAACAAAACATTCAACAGCTAAAGAAGCGGCAACAATAGCCTTAAAATCAAAAGCTAACTACCTGATTATAGGTCATTTCTCTAATAGGTATAAACACTTAGACGAATTGTTAAATGAGGCAAAAACAGTTTTTAAAAAAACAGAACTAGCTTCAGAAGGAATATGTTTTGAAGTTGCTAAGATGTAGTCGCAGCAATGTTAATAGCTTGTTAATAACTATTTTCATTGTTTTTTGTTAAAGAATAGATTTATACTATTTTTGGAATGATAACAATATTTATTAATTAAAACTTTAAAATTATGAACAAAGGAGAATTAATTGATGCAATCTCTAAAGATGCAGGATTAACTAAAGTTGATGCAGGAAATGCTTTAAATGCATTTGTTGCTAATGTAACAAAATCACTTAAAAAAGGTGATAATGTTCAACTAATTGGTTTTGGAACTTTTTCAATTTCTAAAAGAGCAGCTAGAACTGGAAGAAATCCACAAACTGGTAAAGAAATTAAAATAGCAGCAAAAAAAGTTGCTAAATTTAAAGCAGGAAAAGCTTTGGCTGATACTGTAAAATAATTTTAATTTAATTATTTTCAAAAACCCCAGACTTTAGTCTGGGGTTTTTTGTTTTTAGAAATATTTGTATAGGTAGGTATTCTTATACTCCTCTTCTTTTTTAATACCCATAACCACATTAACCCTGAAAATTAACTTCGTTGAACTCGCAAGCTCGTTTCACAAATTTTCTACGATATAAGTAATACCAACAAATTTAGCTATTTTTAATAGCTCAAATTTGGGTATTACTATTACGATAATTATCGGAAGGGATTAACCGCTTTACATTCCATAGCCCTTAGCACATTCATACAATTCGCTTCGCTTTTGCATGAATAAAGCGGGTTAAAAAATTAAAATGGCATAAGAAAAAAGTTACTTTCCAGTAGATATAAATCATAAGAATACAAATAAAAAAATTAAAAATTATTTTCAACTTTTTTAAAAGTTAGTTTATCAATTTTTAAAAGAAGAGCTTCTAAATGAAGGGCTTCTTTTTGTCGTATTGAAATTTCTATAAAACAAGTTGTTTCAAAAACTTGTTTTTCAATATGGAATTGATTTTGTTTTATAACCTGCATAACTTCTGGCATAGTTTCATAATCAAAATATAACTCATAAAAATTTTGCACTGTTTTTTCAATGATAGTGGCATTTTCCAACACTTCTTTTGCGGCAGTTTTATATGCACTAACCAATCCTCCAACACCCAATTTGGTTCCTCCAAAATAACGAACTATAATTATTCCAACATTAGTTATTTGTTTAGATAAAATTTGACCATAAATAGGTATTCCTGCAGAATTAGTTGGTTCACCATCATCATTATAACGATAATTGTCATCGGTTAAACCAAGTTTATAGGCATAGCAAAAATGACGAGCATTATGATGATTTTTTTTTAGAACAAGAAGCTGATTTTTAAATTCTTCTTCACTATGAATTGGAAAAGCAAAAGCTAAAAATTTGCTGCCTTTTTCTTTGTAAATACTTTCGGAAGAAGATGCTAAGGTTAGATAAGAATCATTCAAAATGAGTAAATAATTTACTTAATAAAGTAAACCAAAGTTACTCAAAATTAAAATAAGAAATACACTTCAAATTACCAATTAGTTAATTTAAGGAACTAACAACCTAAGTTTTTAGGAGGTTAGTTGTGCGGAAGAATTATAAAAAATGATTTTTAAGCATTTGATTTATTGCTCACTGCTTTCATTTTCTCCAACTCTTTTAGCCTTTGCATTCTTTTTTTTTTAGGAGTATAACTTTTACTCATAATATAGAGAACACCAAAAACAGCTGCTAAGAATGCTGCTGTAATCAAAAAAATTATGAAATTTGAGTCCATAACATTTGGTTTTAAGTGAAGCGATAGGTAGTCAATTCAACAATAAAACATAAAAATTAGATTAATCAACTATTAAAACCGATGAATCTTTTTATTTGTACTATGAATACAATAACGTAAGTATTTTAATTTTGTTACTTTTATCTTTCATTATTATGAAAAAAAATATTAACAACATAAAAAGGTCTCGCCAAAAATTACTTTCTGCAACTGAATATGTTGCGGCTATTCAACGAGGAGATGTTATTATGCTGAGCAAAGCAATAACGTTGGTGGAAAGTAGCAATCTTACACATCAACAATTGGCAAGTGAAATTGTTGATAATTGTTTGCCTTTTTCAGGAAATTCATTGCGAATTGGTATAACAGGCGTGCCAGGAGTAGGTAAAAGCACTTTTATTGAAGCATTAGGGAATTATTTAATTACTGAAAAAGGTAAAAAAATAGCAGTATTGGCAATAGATCCTTCTAGTGGAAAAACTGGGGGAAGTATTTTGGGCGATAAAACCCGAATGAATTTATTATCAGTTCAGAAAGATGCATTTATTCGTCCTTCGCCTTCAGCAGGTACATTGGGTGGTGTTGCAAGAGCAACACGAGAATCTATTATTTTGTGCGAAGCAGCAGGTTTCGATATTATTTTAATAGAAACCGTTGGTGTTGGACAATCAGAAACTGAAGTGAATGCTATGGTCGATTTTTTTCTATTACTCATGTTGGCTGGTGCTGGTGATGAGTTGCAAGGAATAAAAAGAGGGATTATGGAAATGGCGGATGCCATTGTTATTAACAAAGCAGAAGAAAATAACATTGAACAAGCAAATTTAGCCAAACGCACTTATCAAAATGCGTTGCATCTTTTCCCACCAAATAGAAATGATTGGATGCCAAAAGTAACTACTTGCTCGGCTCTTTATAACCAAAACATAGCTGAAATTTGGCAAATTATTGATGCTTATCATCATTTAGTAATCAGTAATGGTTTCTTTGAAATTCAACGAAAGGAACAACTCGAAAAATGGTTTGAAAAATCGGTTACCCATGCTTTTGTTTCTATGCTTATGAAAAATAAAAAAATTCAACAAGAGCTTGAAAAATTAAAAGAACAAGTTCTTTTAAATCAACTTTCACCTTACAGTGCTACTAAAAAACTACTAAATAATATTAATGTATGACTTTTGACAGTTTTTTGATTGTTTAATAGCATAACTTTGTTGAAATTTTTTTTTAAAAATGATGCTATTAAATTTTAAATTTTCAATCCTAATAATGGTGATATTCATTTCTTTTTCTGCTAATGCTCAAGAAGATATTCCAACCAAAGAAAACAAATCAAACAAAGGAAAATTATATGCATTTTGGGGTTGGAACAGAGGCTGGTATTCCGATTCAGACATTCGTTTTACAGGAGAAAATTATGATTTTACGCTTTTTAATGTTAGTGCAACTGACAGACAATCGAAAGTGCGTTATGAAACTTATTTTAAACCAACTAGGATTACTATTCCACAAACAAATCTAAGAATTGGATACTTCATTTCCGACAAATATGATATTTCGATTGGTGTTGATCACATGAAATATGTTATGAATAGCATACAAGATGTGAAAATTAATGGATATATACATGATGGAGGTGCGTATAATGAGGATTATACCAATGATGATTTTCATATTGAAAAAAAATTTTTAAGGTTTGAACATACAGATGGGTTGAATTACCTAAACATGGAAATCACCCGAAATGATGATTTAATGGATTTGTTAAAATGGCAATTAAACCCAAACAAAATACAAATTAATACTTTATTAGGATTTGGAGGAGGGGTGTTAATGCCTAAATCAAATGTTACACTTTGGAATACAACAAGATATGATGAATTTCATTTTGCTGGTTATGGGTTCGCTGGAAAAATAGGATTAAATTTTACTTTTTATAAATACTTTTTTCTCAGAGCGGAATATAAAGGTGGTTTTATTGATATGCCAGATATTAGAACTTCTTCTGATTCAAAAGATAGAGCCAGTCAACATTTCTTCTTCACGGAATTGGTTACTGCTTTTGGTTTTGTTTTCCCTCTTTTTTAAAACAACTGCCTAATTTCGTTTTTTAGAATCCCAATAGCCACTTGTGTTGGCGATTTTTCCAATTTTGACATTACTTCAAAAAGTTTCTGACCTAAGTCTGTTCCTTTCGCATCGGGTGGTAAATTACCAGCAGCAATGTTCACGGCTTTTATTATATCATCTTTTACTTTTTTGATTATTTCCCATGAAGAAGATGAGATATAAACTTGCTGTGTTAAGTTGTGATCAAATTCACTCTTAATGATAGTGATAAGGTTAGATTGAAGCATTTTGGCACTCATACCAGGCTTATGTACTCTTAAAATTAAATTTTCGGGAGAAATACGCTCTAAAAACAAAATTAAGCGTTCATAAGATTGCAACCGAAGCGGGGTTGTAATTTTCTGATTTTCTTTTCTAATTTCATAGATATGTTTGCGTTGCTCTGCATCCATAAATTTTTTAATTGTCAATAAACTAGCAGCCAATACCACCAATGAAGGTAACACATATTTTAAGATATCTAAAAAGTCTTCCATAACAGTAACAAATTATTTTACAAAGATAAAAAAACTACGTTAAATTATACCAAAGATTAACAATAAGGAAATTAGCATAATTAATACGGCAACTAAATATTGTATAAAATTAATGGTAATTTTTTTCAATAATTTTTTACCCAAAAAAGCTCCTGCAAAAGCACAAAGTGTAGCTGTAGTAATAATTCCTAAGTTTTCGGAGAGTGAAATTTTTTCTACTTTGGCAAAATAAACGCTTAGCCTACTGATATCCACAAAGCAAGCAATGGCAATTCCTGTAGCAATAAAACTTTCTTTTGTTAACCCACTTCTGAGTAGAAATAGTGTTCTTAATGCTCCTTGATGTCCAGATAAACCACCAAAAAAACCACTTATAGCTCCACCAACAAACAGCATATTATTTTTAATTATAGTTTTTTTTGTTGGAAGAATCTCAACAATGGAAAAAGCCAACATTAAAAGACCAATAATTAATTCAACTAATTTTATTTGAAATAGGTGTGTGTTAATAGAAAATTCATACAAAATTTTGTTGTTATTAGAAAAATTCATTAAAAGCCAAGCACCTATAAATGCTAACGGAATAGCAGCTCCTCCAAATCGAAGTAGTACATTTTTGTCAATATGTTTAAAGGTTAAACCTAATTTAAAAATATTATTTAGGAAATGAACAATGGCAGTCATCGCTACAGCGATATCTATAGGGAAAAATAATACAAAAGCAGGAGTGAGTATCGTTCCTACACCAAAACCTGAAAAAAAAGTAAGAATGGATGTAACGAAAGCTACGCAACCTATAATTAAAAATTCCATTATCCTAAACCTGGTAAAATACCCATAGCAGCATGACTCATTTCTGATTTTTCAACTCGTTCGGCTTGTTCCAACGCTCTGTTTGAAGCTAAAATTATTGCATCCTGAAGAATTGATGTTGAAGAGGATGTTTTAAAATCTTCATCAATAGTAATGCTACGAATCATTCTATTTCCATTGGAAACTACTTTCACTTTTCCATTTTCAGCTTCGCCAATCACAGAAATGTTTTCAAGCTTTTGCTTCATTTCTTCCATTTGTTTTTGCATTTCCCCCATTTTTCCCATGAGGTTTTTCCCTAAAAATTTGTCGAACATAATTTTATGATTTTTTATTGGTGATATACATGGTTAGTAGCCATATACCTAAACTCGTACCACTAATTATCTTTAGCGTATATCCTTCTTTTCCTATCAAAAAATAGGTTATTAGGTTAATAGAAACCAATATAAGAGCGATAATAATTTTTATTTTGTCTTTTTGATTCAAAGTAATAGGCTTTTTAAATGGATTACAAAACTAATAAAATTAAACATAGAACAAGTTTTTGTATTTATTGTTCAAAAATAAAATATGTTTTTAATAGCTTATTTATTATTTTTGCATTTATATTCTAATGTATTAATTAATAAATCATTAAACAATGAAAAAAGTTATACTAATATCAATTTTGGTTACCTTGTTTCTTCCTATTTCTGCACAAACTTATTTTAAAGATTTTAAGGCAGGGGAAAGTAATTTTCAACAAAAAAAATATGTAGATGCAATTGAAAATTTCACGAAAGTGATAGAAGCTAAAAAAGATCATGACAGAGCATTTAATTTACGAGGGTTATGTTATTTTGAATTAAAAGATTATGCCAAAGCAGTAGCTGACTTCACACAAGCTTCTTCCATTAAAGAAAAAGAAGCGGAATATCATTTCAATTTAGGAAAAGCGAATATTGAATTGAAGGATTATCCTAATGCCATTGCTGCATTTGATAAAGCTATTGATAGAGATAAAAAAATGACAGAAGCATATCATTTAAAAATTAAGGCTCAAATGGAAGCAAAGATGTTTATGGATGCAGTAAGCACTGGAGAAAAAATTTTAAGTATTGACAAAAATGCTACAAGTTATTATTTATTAGGAGTAGCTCAAGATAGTTCCAACTTATTTAAAGAAGCAGCCAATAGTTTTGACAGGGCTAAGTTTTATGATTCTAAATTAGTTGGGGCTTACATTGGTTTGGGACATACCAACATGAAGTTGCAAAAATTTACTGAAGCACTTCAATTCATTGATAAGGCACTCACATTTGATAATAAAAACATAGATGCATTGCTTGTTAGGTCTGAAATTAATGTGGCAAGTAATAATTTACAAGCAGCTATTGATGATATTTCTAAAATAATCGTTTTTGAGCCAGAACTTATCAACCATTATATCAATAGGGCTGCTTTGTATGAAAAAATTGGTCAAAACTCAAATGCAATAGCAGATTATACGAAAGGACTGAGTATGCAAAAAGAAAATGCCAGTTTGTATTTTAAACGTGCAGCTTTATATGAAAAAATGGCTGATTTTAAAGCTGCCATAAAAGATTATAATGAAATAAAAAAACTATCTCCTTATGATGGAACAGCTATGAAACTTTATGATGAAGCTAAAAAAAGAATGTATGAGTTGAATAGAGAAAGCGACAATCCTGAAATTGTAATGATAGCTCCATTGTCACCCAAAAAAGGATTTTTACAACTAGCTAAAGGAACACAAAAACTCACATTTAAAGGAAGTGTTAAAGATGCAAGTTTGATTGAGTTTGTTAAAGTAAACGGAAAAGATGCCCATTTTAGTAAAGATTCCCTAAATCCTATTTTTGAACTAGAATTAGATGTTGCTTCTGTGAAAAATATTTCTATAACCGTTTTTGATGTGTATCAAAATTCAGAGACTTGGAATTTTGAGTTTTTAGAAACTGAAATTAATGCCCCTGTTGTTAACTTGTTTGCTCCTTATGCCTCAGATGATGGCACCATTCAATTAGACACAGATGACCCATCGCTATACATTGAAGGCGTTGTAAAAGATGAAAGTTTTATTAAAAGTATTTTTATAGATGGAGTAACTGCAAGTTTCAATACCCAAATGAAAAATCCTAAGTTTTCTATGACTATAAATATTATGAATAAAACCAGTTTCATTATTTCAACTGAAGATGAATATGGAAACAAAACCGAAAAAACATTTATTTTAAATAGAGAAAATGTAGCCTTGTTAGCAGACAATCCTATGGGGAAAACTTGGGTAATTTTTATTGAAAATTCTCAATACCAATCTTTCGCTAGTTTAGATGGGCCAGGAAAAGATGTAACCATGATGAAATCGGCTTTTGCCAAATATAAAATTAATAATGTGGTACACAAAAAAGACATGACCAAATCCCAATTAGAACGTTTTTTCTCTATCGAATTAAGAGATTTAGTGAGAAGCAATAAAGTAAATTCCTTGTTGGTTTGGTATGCTGGACACGGAAAGTTTATTAACGAAACAGGGTATTGGATACCTACCGATGCCAAAAGAGATGATGAATTTACATATTTCAACATCAATAATTTAAAAGCATCCATGCAATCGTATTCCAAAGAAATTACCCATACATTAGTAATAACAGATGCTTGCGAATCGGGACCATCTTTTTATCAAGCCATGCGTTCAACACCTACTGAAAAAAGTTGTAACGATTGGAAAGCCACTAAATTCAAGTCTTCACAAGTATTTTCGTCTGCAGGATACGAACTAGCTTCTGATAATTCTCAGTTTACTAAAACATTTGCTTCCACCCTTTCTGGAAATCCAGATGCTTGTATTCCTATAGAAACTATTGTTACAAAAGTAAAAACTGCCGTAACTCAAAGTGGAGCAAAACAAGCTCCCAAGTTTGGTAAAATTGCAGGGTTGGAAGATGAAGATGGAACCTTCTTTTTTATTAAGAAATAAATGGGTTTAAAAAATTCATATTTTCATGTTGTATTATTGCTAATACTATTCACAATAGTTAAAACAGTTTCTGCCCAACACTATCATTTCGATGCCTATAGTGTGAAAGAAGGATTAGCTCAATCGAGTGTTCATGCTATTCAACAAGATGCTAAGGGATTGGTTTGGTTAGGTACAGCAAGTGGCTTGTCTAAATTTGATGGGAAAGATTTTTTTAATTATACTACCGAAAATGGACTAGCAGATGGAGCTGTAAAAACCATATTTATTGATTCCACGAACAGTGTTTGGACGGGGCATATTGATGGTGGTGTTTCTCGTGTAATGAATGGAAAAACAGAGGTGGTATTTAACCTAAAAGCTGATATCACAGGGTTTGGCTTAGACAGTGAAAATCACCTTTGGATAAGCACCTTTAAGGAAGGAGCCATAGAAATAGTAAATCCTTTTCATGCCAATAAAGATTCCATTCTTTTTAAACAATACAAGGGTCAGGATGGACTAAGTGATGTTGTTTATCAGGTAGTTCCACTTAAAAATGGAACAGTTTGTTTTGTTACCGATGTGGGAGTGAAGCAATTTAATTCGCAAAAAGCTGAATTTTCTACTTTTAACGTGAAAGACATGCCTTATTATTTTCAAATCACCTGTATGCTGGAAACCACCAACGGAGATTTATGGTGGGGAAGCTACAATGGTGGATTGTATCATTATCAACAAGCCACCAATCAATTTAAAATTTATGATTACTTAAGAGATGGAATAGCTGCCAATTGGATAACTACCTTAACAGAAGATAAGCAAGGAGCTGTTTGGGTAGGGACTTGGGGTGGTGGACTTTCTAAAATGAGTTCCAATCAAATTATCACTATTTCCAACCAAAATGGATTGGAAGACAATAACATCCGAAGTCTATTAATTGACAGAGAAGGAAACTTGCTGATAGGTACAAAAGAAAATGGTTTGTTGGTGTTCAAAGGATTTCAATTTTTATCTTATGACAAAACCAACGGATTAAATGATGACCAAGTATGGACAATACAAACCGATGCTCAACAGCAATATTGGGTAGGTACTAAGGAAGGAATTAGTGTGTTTAAAAAGGTAAATAATCAATTAAAAATAATTCAAAAATACAACGAGAATAATGGATTGCTTTATAAAGATGTTCGATTAATTAAAAAAGACAAAAACAATACACTATGGATAGGTACTTGGGGAGGAGGAGTAGTACAGTTTAATTCTAAGTCCAACAGATTTGAAATTAATTATCGCATCAATTCATTTATGAGTCAGCCGTTGATTACTGCATTGGAAGTAGATAAATCTAATAATTTATGGATAGGAACTACAGATGGATTGGTGTATTATGAAATCAATAATCAGTTGGCAGATAGGCTCACACAATCGCATGGATTAGCAGGAAATGATATTTCTTGTCTTTTTTCGGATGCCAACAATGTGCTTTGGGTGGGTTCGAAAGGCAAAGGATTAACAAAAATAGAAGGAGCGACCATCAAAAAAATTAAATTAGAAAAAAATGTTACTCCTATTTCCATTGTGCAGGATCAAAAAGGAAATTTATGGATAGGAACAGAAGGGAAAGGTATTTTAGTTTTTGATGGTGAAAAAATAATTAAGGAATATACGATTGCAGATGGTTTGTTGTCTGACTATGTTTCACTATTGGTAATTGATAATGAAAATAATACTTGGATAGGAACAAATAAAGGATTGAACAAACTTGATGTGGCAACAGGAAAAATGTATGCCTATACCGATAAAATGGGTTATAAAGGAATTGAGTCAAAACACAATGCCACTTTCAAAGATGTAGATGGAAATTTATGGTTTGGAACGATAGCTGGGTTAATTCAACTTAATATTAACGAGCAAAATAAAAATGAATTAGAGCCACTTACCCAAATCACACAACTTTTAGTGAATCTTGAGGAAAGAAAAATGATTGCGAATTTGGCACTTAACTACCGAGAAAAATCAGTAGTTTTTCATTATAAAAGCATTTGTTTTACTAACCCTGAAGCAGTACGCTATAAAATAATGTTGGAAGGAATAGATGAAGACTGGCGACCAGCCACCCAACAAACTTTTGTTACATATTCACCACTTCCACCAGGAAAATATACGTTTAAAGTAATGGCTTCCAATAATAATGGGATTTGGAATGCTGAACCCACTACGTTTAGTTTTGAAATAACACCTCCTTTTTGGCAACAATGGTGGTTTATTATTTCGTGTGTGCTGTTGATTGTTATTAGCATTGTTGTAGTAATTAAATATAGAGAAAAAGCATTGGTAAAAGAGAAACAGGTGTTGGAGGAAAAAGTGAAAGAACGCACTGCTGAGGTAGTTCAAAAGAGTGAAGAGATTGAATTAAAAAATAAAGACATTATTGATAGTATTAATTATGCAAAACGAATACAAGATGCTGTTTTACCCTCAGAAGGTGAATTTACCAAAGCGTTGAAAAATACGTTTGTGTTGTTCAATCCTAAGGACATTGTAAGTGGAGATTTTTATTGGATGCAAATCCTCCCCAACCCCTCCGAAGGAGGGGCTGTTGTTTTCTTTGCAGCCGCAGATTGTACTGGTCATGGAGTTCCTGGAGCATTTATGAGTATTATTGGGCATAATTTGTTGGATAAAATTGTTGGTGAATACCATGTAACTTCGCCAGCTGAAATTTTGAATCACTTGAATAAAGGCGTTTCTGAAACACTTCGTCAGAGTGCTGAACAAACTAATATTAAAGATGGAATGGATATTTCCCTTTGTGTATTTAACACGCAAACCAGTGTGTTGGAGTATGCAGGAGCTTACAATCCATTATATATTGTTTCACAACACCAGCTTGAAGGAGTAGAGGTGAATATGGAAAGTGAAAATGGATTGAAACTCTATGAAATTAAAGCAGATAGATTTCCAATAGGCAGCTATATGGATGAGGTTAAAAAATTTCAATTACACACCTTTAAGTTACAAAAAGGAGATACGGTTTATTTGTTTTCGGATGGCTATGCAGATCAATTTGGAGGTCCACAAGGAAAGAAATTCCGTTATAAACAGTTTAAAGAATTGTTGTTGTCTATCAATGCCCAACCTATGGAAAACCAAAAAGAGGCACTTCAACAAGCATTTATTGAATGGAAAGGAAATATGGAACAAATTGATGATGTTATTGTTATTGGTAGTAGGGTTGGTTAAAGTAAAAAGTACATAGAGTTAAGAGTACTTAGGAGTATTTAGGAGTTATGATTAACAAATAACAATTAACCAATAACAATTAACAATATAAAATGAACATAGAAGAATACAGAACATATTGCATCAAAAAGAAAGCCGTTACAGAAAGCTTTCCTTTTGATAAAAGCACGTTGGTTTTTAAAGTAATGGGTAAAATGTTTGCATTGGCAGATGTGGATAATTTTGAATCTATTAACCTAAAATGCGACCCTGAAAAAGCGGTTGAATTAAGGGAACAATTTTTGGGTGTATTGCCTGGTTATCACATGAACAAACAGCATTGGAATACTATTGTGGTGAATGCAGATGTGAGTGATAAAATGTTATATCAACTAATTGATGATTCTTATGCA
>PCUH01000259.1:13205-13427 GCA_002770955.1 Flavobacteriales bacterium CG18_big_fil_WC_8_21_14_2_50_32_9
AAAAACTACAAAACGAATTAATAAACTTGAATCGTTAGCGGTAAAAATACATCATATTTTTTTTAATTTTCTAAACATTTAAAGAATTACATTAGTTTAGTATTGGAGCGACCTCTGATAAAATTCGTTAGTTTTTTTAACTGTTAAAATTAGTGAAGGCAAAAAGAAAACAACCCTTGAACTACTTGTAAACAAAAGGGAGAATAGGCTTTTTCCTTTGAT
>PCUH01000193.1:0-12395 GCA_002770955.1 Flavobacteriales bacterium CG18_big_fil_WC_8_21_14_2_50_32_9
AATCAAGACTTCTGATAAATTCCTTGTTTTTTTACTGATAAAATTGCCGCACAACCCAAGCCCTGATAGTTTTGTTCTTTGCAGTTTCCTTATCAAAGGAAAAAGCCTATTCTATCTTTTGTTATTTCGTAATTCAAGGGTTGCTTTCTATTACCCTCGCTAATTTTAACAGTTAAAAAAACTAGCGAAATTTATCAAAGGTCGCTTCCTTTCTGAATTCTTATAGTGTTCCAATACTTTCATTTACTGAAAGGGAAATTTGTCGTACGCCCACTATCAAAAAATAAAAAACCAACGGAATAATCCATTAGTTTTTTTTATTTGAAATAATAGGTCGTTTTTTTATAATGGGTGCGAAATTATCCATTAATAGTTGGTTATAGAATCTATGTTTAATTAAATTATCTAAAGAAATAGCTTAAACGCTAAGAACTATTGTGTTATAACTGAATGTAATTTTTCATTTGTTTCAAAGACTAATCAATTTGAAAATTATATATTTTTCATACTTTTGCTTTTTTAATTTCATTTTATGAAACAAATTATCATAGTTATTGTATTGTTTTTATTGACTCTCCCCTCCTTTTCTCAAAACGATTCTGTTTTTGTCCGAAAAATTTATGATGAAGCCTTAGAGAAAGGGCAAGCACATGAAAATTTGCGGTATTTGTGTAAAAACATTGGAGCAAGAATTACCGCTTCTGCTGAAGCTGAAATGGCTGTGAGATGGGGTTTTGAATTATTAAAGTCTTATGCGTTTGATTCGGTTTATTTGCAAGAAACAAAAGTACCTCATTGGGAAAGAGGGACTACCGAAGCTGCATGGATTTCCAATTCATCTAATCAATATTTGAAATTAAATGTGCTGGCTCTTGGTGGTTCTGTTGCAACTAATGGATTAATTGAAGCAGAAGTTGTTGTTGTTCAAACTATTGATGAATTAAAAACAAAATCTGCTAAGGAAATTAAGGATAAAATTGTATTCATCAATCAAGCATTTGATCAAAAATTCATTAATACTTTTTCATCTTATGGACATTGTTACCCAATTAGAGCCAATGGAGCTTCTGAAGCATCAAAGCTTGGAGCAAAAGCAGTTATTATTCGTTCATTAAGCACACCAACAGACCATTTTGCTCACACAGGAGTTTTGAATTATGACGAAACAATTAAAAAAATTCCTGCAGCAGCAATAAGTACTAAAGATGCTGATGCGTTAATAAATTGGTATGCAAAAGAAAAAATAAAATTTTCTTTAGAAATGGACTGTAAAACTTATCCAGAAGCTATTTCATATAATGTTATTGGAGAAATGAAAGGAACAAAAGACAATAAAATCATCACTTTTGGCGGACATTTAGATTCGTGGGATGTGGGCGAAGGAGCTCATGATGATGGTGCTGGCATTGTTCATTCCATTGAAGCTCTTCGTATTTTAAAACAATTAAACTACAAACCAAATCATACCCTGCGTTGTGTGTTGTTTATGAATGAAGAAAATGGAAACTTTGGTGGAAATACTTACGCTCAACTGGCTAAACAAAAAAAAGAACAACACATTGCTGCCATCGAAAGTGATAGAGGTGGTTTTTTACCTATAGGTTTTGACGTGAGAGGAACAGATGAACAATTAAAATTGGTTCAACAATATCAGAAATTATTGTTTGATTATGATTTACTTAAATTTAAAAAAGGATATAGTGGGGTTGATATTTCTCCTTTAATGGACGAATATCCTGAAATGATTCAAATTGGAATAGCAATAAATTCGCAACAGTATTTTAATTACCACCATTCGCATGCCGATGTTTTTGAAACTGTTAATAAAAGAGAATTAGAATTAGGTACTGCTGCAATGGCAACTATTGTTTATTTATTGGATAAAACATTGGAATAATTTTTTTAAAGAACTCTATTACCAAGTTCGGAACGGAGAACCAAAACTTCTATCGAAGCCAGTTCCAAATGAAGTGTTAAATCCATTTCCATATCTATTGAAAGGATTGTATTGATCATTCATTCTAATCTCGCCACTAATAACAAACCCACTTGGTGCTTTATATTCAAAAAAACCAGAATAACCTACTCGGTCAAAACCTGAAGTGTTTTGATTTAAATTAGCTCCATTTACATCATTAAATTGAGTGAAATCATAGAAAACAGAACCACCAACAGCCCATCGTTCATTAAGTTGGTATTTTCCAGCTACAAAAGCATAATATTGAGCAATGTTACCAGAAAATGATTGGTATTGGAAATCATTCAAAATGGGCAAGTTATTGGCGTTAATGTTTTGATACATAAATCCTGTACTTACTGAAAATTTTGGAGAAACCTGATAAACTAAAGATGGTTTGTAAAAAGTACCGAAACTCCCATTAGAAGAAGCTGTAACACCCATTTGGAAATTATAATGTAATTTGTCTTTAACACTTAACGAATCAAAAGGAACAACATATTCTTCATCTGGATTAACATAAGTATCAGAATCATCTGTTTGACTAAACAAAAAACAAGGGGTAAAAATTATAAGGAAAAAGAGTTGAAGTGCTTTCACAGTTATAAATTTATTTGTAAAAATAATTAAAAAATAATGACTGTTATCTTTTTTAACAAACTTTAGTGATTCTTTTGAATGCTATAAGCCATCCAAATCATCATCATCAACATTTTTTTGTTTTTTTGATTTTCTTTTAAAAAGGCTAAAGAACGAATCAACAAGTTCTCCAAAAGTATCAAATTCCTCTTTGTAAGAGATTCCAACACCTTGCGTATAAGGACTATTTATTTCTAGCAACGAAAATTGGTTGGATTTATTAAATGCTTTAACTCTTAATTTTCCATCTTTAGATATTTTATATTCAAGGGTAACATCTCCTATTAAATTATTATTATTTTGTCCTGTGGGAGAATTCTGCCTATCTGATAATCCAAAATTAGAATCTATTACTAATCTATCGTTAAACAGTTGAGTTGAAAGTGCTAATTCTAATTCCTGACTCGAAATTTCATCACCTGGTCTGTAGTTTACACCAATATCAAATTCATTACTAATTTTGGAGAGCCAATTACTCAATTGGTTAGAAAGTAATTCACTCGTAGCTGTTTTTTCCAGACCCGCATTTCCAGCAACACCATCAACACCAGGAGGAGGTAAAAAACGGTTTAACACCAATAAGGAAAATACTTGTTTGTTTAATTCTTGTATGTTTTCTTCTTGGTTACTTACATACAAAACACTTTTTACTTTACTTTTTGTGTCTTCATCGGCAGTTGGTAAGGAAATATCGAATGAAATTTCGGGAGTCAATAGGGAATTTCTTAATCGAAGTGTTAAATCTACGGGAATTCTTTTTTTAAGCACATCTGATGTATCGATAGCCATTAATAAATCGTAAAGTCTTGCTCGGGTTCTATAGGTTGCACTTATATCTATTATTGCGTCAAGAGGATTTCCATTCCATTTAATAGAACCTCCTTCTAATAAATTAAATCGTTTATTAATTACATTTTGAAGTGTAAAAAGGTAATCTCCACTTTTAATGATATAAGTTCCAAATATATTAAAATCTCCTTCTGTGTTAATTTCTAACTTAAGATTACCATTCCCTGTGCTTTTCATGATATCGCCTACTTTCTCATCAAAAATCAACCTAACTTCAGCAGCATCAGTTACATCTAGGTCAAATTGCATATCTATTTTTGATAAATCTAATTTTTCTTCTTTGTTTATAATTAAACTTGATGAATCTTTAGTAACAAAACTAACAAAACTGTTTTCCTGAATTTCTTCGCCACCTCCTAAAGGAATACTAAACACAGTTCCTTTCGTAGTTTTTAAACTCACATCAATATTAGTTTTTGAATGTTGTTGGTCGTAAGCAATATCAACATGCCCTGTTCCGAAAGCTCTTCCAAAGAAATCTCCATTGTCAACTTGTTTGGTATTTAACACCATAAACTCTTTAAACTGCACTCCTAAATCTAAATTGAAATTTTTAAAATTAGTATGCAAGAGTGTTCCTGAAGTATGTGCTTTGTTTTTCTTTTCATCAAATAGCGTAACATGATCAAAAGAAATCATATCGGACACAACATTTATAGGTAGTGTAGGAAAAGAATAAGTTGTTTTTAAATAATTAACTGTAAATTTTGTTTCAGTTAAGTTTATTTTTCCTTTTAATTCTGGTTGTTTAAGATTTCCTTTTATAGAAATAGACGCATTTGCTTTTCCGCTTAAATCAGAAACAAAATCATTGACATACGTATCAAATATACTGAGTTCAGTTTGATTTAGTGTTAATGTAAAATTGATGTTGTTAGCTTCTTTTTTAGGGTAATATTTTCCAACCAACAATATGGAAGGAATCCTATCAATATAAAACTTAGAATCTAATGATAAAAACTCATCTTCGGAGTTCCATCTTGACTTGATATCCCCCTCTCCTATTAGATAATCATTTATTTTAAGTTGGTTAATTTTTAAATCTGAGGTGAATAAAAAATCATTGTTTACTTTTTTTATAGAAGCTACTCCATTAAAAATACCATCTATTTGAACCACATCTTTTGGTATTAGCTTTTTAAATAGAGAAAGATTGAATTTTTCAAAATAAACGTCTAATTGATTATTCGTGTTGTTGTCATCAATTATTCCATCTATTAATAATTTTTGAGTTTCGTTAGAAAGTTTAAAATTTGAAATACTTATTGAACTTGAATCTAACACAATCAAATTGTTGGGAGAAATGTTCCAAACAGTATCATTAAGTACGATATAAGAATTCAAAAATTGACTTTTAATTAATTTTGGCTGAAAATGTATAATATTAGTGATGAAACCCGAGCCTGATAAATCGGATGTATCTTTTTTCCAATGAAAGTTAGTTGAAAGAGAATCATTTTTCATCATGCTTGTTAATTCAAACGCTTCTAAATGCAAGCTGTCTAACCCAAAAATATATACATCACTAATTTTTGATTCTATATTTAGAGATTCGTTTGTTGCGTTTCCAATAAAACTAAAGTTTTTTAAAATAGTGCCGAAAACTTCAATTTTATCTGCATTTCCATTAATGGATAATTTGTTTTCGGAGGAATTGTAAAGTCCGTTGAGTTGAGTATTTGGGCTAAACCTTATATTGTTAAAAAACAACTTGGTTAGGATGTCAGTATTGTAAATTGTAGCATCAAAACTAAAATTGTTGGTTATATTTTGGGTTAGATAGATTTGATTATTTTGTGATGGTAAATAGGTGTAAATTATATTATTGATAACAGCAACAAAATCATTAATTTGATAGTTTCCTTCAATGTTAATATTAGCAAAATCTGCATTTACACTTAATTTTTTAATGTCATTTTCAATGTAAGATGTTAATTGGGTTGAAGGAATAAATATAGAATCTATTTTATCTATGTATGTAGAATTTTTTAATTGAATTTCCCCCTCAATATTATCAATGTTGTTGCCTTTCATATTTGCCATCAGGATAGTAGAAAAACGTGTTTGCATTTTTTCTTTTGTTTTTACTAAATTCAATTTACCCAACTTAGCTTCTTTAATATTTGCAATAAATTTGAATTCAGGAATTTTTTTCGATAAATCAACTGCTCCATCAAAATCAAACACAATGTTTTCATCTTCAACAGCTAATTTTCCACTAAAAATTTGATTTTTGAAATTACCATCTACATTTATATGAGAATATTCATAATCTCTTATAATTATATGTTCTATATTTCCTGTTAATGTTGCATTTATGTCTTCAATTGAAAATCCGCTTCCCTTTACTTCAGAATTTAGAGCTATTGTTCCTATTTGACTTGGAATTTCTAAAAACTTGCCTAAATAAAATCGTTTTGTTCTAACTTTTCCTTGGTAATAGGTATTGTCTTCCTTAAATTTTAATGAAATATCAGTATTTATTATTCCTAAATCGGTTTTAAGTGTTCCATAAGCAACAAAATCATGAATAAACCCCGACAATGTTCCTTTAAAATTCATATTACCTAAATGGTTTATGTTTTTGGGTAATTTTATAAAAGTTTCCTTAACAAAAGGATATAAAGGTATTTGTTCTAATTTCTCTTTAGAAGTATTAAGTTCTTTTATGGTGATGTATAAAAATAAATCATCTGGGTTAGGTATTCCTGAAATATCTGCATTTCCTTTAAAATAAGTGCCATCATCAGTTGTAATTTCCAATTTCCTGCCTTTCATCCCAGCCAGAGTTCCTTTCACTTCTCCATTAAAAATGACTGATTTATCTAAACAATCTAATGCTGAAGCAAAATGACAGATATCTCTAAAACTAACTAATGATGAATCAAAGCTTGATGTAATTTTCACCTCAGTAATGAAATTAGCTAAATTTGAAAAACTATCTGTTGCAAAAACGATAGAACCATTAATTAATGAATTGGGTGTTTTTAAAACCAATTGCTCCGCTTCTATTCCTTTTCCTGAAATTTTAAATTGTGTTACTAAATTATCTAACTGAAAACCCCTTTTTTCATGAAATTTGAGTTGTTCAATTCCACAAGCAACTCCATCAGAAAGAAATTCAACATCATTTAGCACCGTTGTTAAATAGGAGATATCAACATGATTATAATCTATTCCTGCTAATTGTTCATCGTAATTGAAATTATCATAAACAAAATGTCCTTTAGTAATTTTAACCTGGTTTAATTTCACTTGCCAATTACTTTTTGTGGAAGTGGTGTCTTCTGATGAGAAATAATCAATTATAAAGAATAAATTATTGTGAACTGAATCTTTTTGATGCTGAAGATTAAAATAAGGTTGATTAAGTTTTATGTTTTTCAAACCAATATATTTTGTTGAAAGCGAAACACTTAAATTAACAGTAATTTCTTTTATGTTAGCCAAGGTATCTTCATGCAAATCTTGAACATATAGATTTTTTATTGTTATTTTATTTAAAAAAGAAATGTCAACACTTTCTACGGTAATAGTGGTGTTTAATTCTTTAGAAAGATAATTAAGGTATTTTTTAACTATAAAAGTCTGAAATGAAGCATTGTAAACAGTAAGCATCAATAAACTGCTTATCAGCAGAACAAAACTTACTGCAACTATTGCTATTTTATTTCTTTTTTTGATAGTTTTGAATGTTTAAACGAAAGTCAAAATTACATTTAATGCAGCAATCTTCCATAATAATTTTAGGAATAGAATCTTCTTGTGATGATACCGCAGCTGCAATCATCAAAGATGGCAAAATCCTTGCCAATGTTGTTGCTAATCAAGATGTTCACATCGCTTATGGAGGAGTTGTTCCCGAATTGGCTTCGAGAGCTCATCAACAAAACATTGTTCCTGTTGTGGAGGCTGCTTTAAAAAAAGCAGGTGTTTCAAAAAGAGAGCTTTCGGCTATTGCCTATACAAATGGACCTGGTTTGTTAGGTTCATTGCTTGTGGGAAGTTCTTTTGCAAAATCATTTGCGTTGGGGTTAAAAATCCCTCTTATTGAGGTAAATCACATGCAAGGACATATTTTAGCTCACTTTATTGCCGCTCCTGATGAGCAAAAAAAAGCTCCTTCATTTCCTTTTTTATGCCTAACAGTAAGTGGTGGACACACTCAAATTGTTCGTGTAGATGATTTTTTAAAAATGGAAGTTATTGGAGAAACCATTGATGATGCTGCAGGAGAAGCGTTTGACAAGGTTGCTAAAATGCTTCAATTGCCCTATCCGGGTGGTCCATTAGTAGATAAATATGCTCAATTAGGAAATCCTAATCGATTTGTTTTTCCTCATCCAAAAGTGGAAGCTCTTAGCTTTAGTTTTAGTGGATTAAAAACTTCTGTACTCTATTTCTTGCAAAAGGAACTTGCAAAAAATCCAACTTTTATTACAGAAAACTTAAATGATATTTGTGCTTCGGTTCAAAAAACCATTGTTGATATTTTAATTATTAAATTAAAAAATGCTGTTAAACAAACAAATATCAATCAAATAGCCATTGCGGGAGGTGTTTCTGCAAATTCTGAGCTTAGAAAAAAATTAGAAGATTTAAAAAATGAAGGATGCGATGTATTTATCCCAAAGTTTGAATTTTGTACCGATAATGCAGCCATGATAGCCATTACAGGGTATTTTAAATTCCTACAACATCAATTTTCTACCCAACAAAGTATTCCTAATGCAAGAATGAAATTGTAAAAAAAATTCTTAGTGATTGGTTTTCCATTGATGCGTTGCATCTTCAAAAATTTCTTTACCAAAAACAGGCACTTTAGCTTTTATTTCTTCTGTAATAAACCTACAAGCATCAAAAGCCATTGCTCTGTGTTTGGATGAAGTGAACACAAACAAACAAATTTCGCCAGCTTTTACCACTCCTAAACTGTGGTAAATATGTAGGCATGTTAAATCAAACTTTTCAAAGGCAGCTTCTCTAATATTGTGAAACTCTTTTTCAGCCATATCTTCATAAGCAGAATAATCTATTGCTTGAACAATTTTTCCTTCTATTTCATCAGCTCTCACTTGTCCTAAAAAAATGGAATGACCTCCAATGTTTGTTTTTACTTGGTGATGAGCAATTGAGTTTGCAATTTTTTCAGGAGAAATAGCTCCTTGCATGAATACTTTTTTCATTTTTGTATGTTTTTAATAATTTAGGTTTTTGTGATTTCGTTTCTAAATTGATGGGCTGTAAATATTTTTAAATTAACTCTATCTTGGTAAAGTGTTGGGCGTATTTGTAGAGTTTGTTCATTCAATAACTTTAAGTTTTTCTTTTAACTGTTTTGTTAAATAATAGCCTCCAGTTTGTGCTGCTTCACCTTTAAATTCGATAAGTTTAGCATCACGTAATTGCTGTATATACCTCTCAATAGTTCTTTCACCTCCCAACTGTGTTATTTTTTGATATTCAGGAATACGTTTGCCTTCGTTAGAAATAATAGCTTTTAAAAGAATTGTCAATTTTTCTTTTACTCCCTCAGTTGCTCCCTCAATTGCTCCGTCAATAGCTCCGTCAATAGCTCCGTCATTTGCACCGACAACTGCTCCGTCATTTGCTAAAGGAATAGTCATTTTAAAGGTTTTTCCTTCAATAAATGTAGGATTGCTTTGTCCGGAGTATTTTTTAATAAACTTGTTTACATTAATTACTCCAGAGCCTAATTCATCAACTCGACCAAGTTGCATAAAGAATTTAGCAATAACTGGATTTTTTGGAAAAGGAGAAAAATCATCTATCGATAAATTTCCTGTTCCGTGTGGATTGTTGGCATTTTCGGTTTCAACCCTGTTCGCATAAATAATAAAAGTTGTTGGTTGGGCATTGGTATATTCACGATGAACAATAATGTTGGCAACAATTTCTCTAAATATAGCAGTTCGTAAACTTTTTCGTTGGTCGCCTTCGGTGTAAAATTTATCTGGTAAATGTTTGGCAACAAAACCTAATAACTGGTCATAAGCATCTATTAAATTGGTTTGTATGTACAAACGATCATCATAACGGTCGGTATTGCTTATTCTTACCAAAGCATCAATTTTATAATGTGGTAAAACCTGTTGTATTACTTCGTCTTTTCCCAACAATAAAATGGCAGCAAGGGTATAACCTTCTTGCCCTGTTTGATAATCTCTTTTCCAAAGTCCTGCTTTTTGTAACAATTGTTCATCATTAAGAGATAACCAAGGATGATTGGCTTCGTTGCTTTTGATGAGATTACGAAGTTTTGGAAACAATGTAGGATTGAAATCAGAATACTGAATTCCAGGATAAATAATTCCTTCAGTGTAATGTGTTCGTTTTCGGTTGTAAATTTCTGCAATTTGGTGCGGTTCGGTTACCTTAAAATCGCCATCATTACTTCTGTCGTAAACTACGCCTGCCGATTTATGTAATTGCGAACTGCACGGAACTTGTATGTGAATTATTGTTTTATTATCAATGTTATAAACCTGCGGAAACAAAATAAAGGGAGGGTCTAATTTTTCGGGATTATTTGAAAGGTTGACTAAATTAGTGGTAATCGTTTCTATTTTAGTTGCATCAACTCCTATAATGTTTCCATCATTATCTGCTCCCAATAAAATATTACCACCATCACGATTTAGCATGGCACAAATAGACTCAAACAAATTACCTGGAAGTTGAGTATGCGATTTTTTAAACTCCAAACGAATGCCTTCGCCTTGTGTTAGTATATTCTTTACTCTTTTTATATTTTGACTTTCGGGCATGTTTTTTTGTTAATTTAAATTTTTGTTACTACTCAGGTAGATATTTTTTTTCGCTATCAACGTCATAACTCTAACTATTTATCCCACGTAACAATTCCGTCTTTTAAATTGATTAGATTATCAAAGCCTTGTGCTTCTAAAAAAGCAATACAAGTTAAACTCCGAACACCATGCTGACAAAAAACTACTGTTTTTTTGGAACGATTTATTTTTTCTAACTGTGTCGGAATGTCTTGAAGAGGAATGTTTATCGCATTTAAAACTTCAATTTTCGGTTGTTCCCAAGGGGCTCTGACATCTATGATTTGGATGTCTTCATTTGTTAAAAGTATTTTCAATTCTTGAGCGGTAATTTCTTTTTGTTTGGTTGTTTGTTTTTCTATCCCACAAAAGAAATCATAATCAAACTGCTCAAATGCTGTTGCATTGGCAAGTACTTTTTCAAATTCTTGTTCAACACGCTGAATTTTTAACACATAAAAACTAGCTTCAAGTGCGTTGTAAATTTGCATTTTTCCAGAAAGTACGCTTCCAATTTCTAAAATAATTTTCAAAACTTCATTGGCTTGTTGTGTACCAATTAACCCTGGAAGAACTCCTAAAACGCCAACTTCAGAACAATTAGGCACACTTCCTTGTTGTGGCGGAGTTGGAAACAAACAACGATAAGAAGGTCCGTTTTTGTAATTAAAAACAGTAACCTGTCCTTCAAATTTATAGATGGCACCGTAAACAAGCGGTTTGTTTGTAATTACACAAGCATCATTTACCAAATATCGGGTTGAAAAATTATCTGTTCCATCAACAATAATATCATAAGCTGAAAAAATAGTCAACGCATTTTTGGGGGTTAACTTTTCAGGATAAGTCTTAAAATTCACGTAATTATTTAAAGCACTCAATCTTTTTTTTGCTGCTAATGCTTTGTTAATCCCTATATCTTCAATGGTAAATAAAACTTGTCGCTGAAGGTTGGTTTCATCAACCGTATCAAAATCTATGATGCCAATATTTCCTACTCCTGCTGCTGTTAAATATAGCAATACAGGACAACCTAAACCGCCTGCACCAATAACCAAAACCCTCGATGCTTTAAGTTTTTCTTGTCCTTCCACTCCTATTTTATCGAGAATTAAATGACGGTTATACCTATTTTTTTCTGAATCTGTGAGCAATTTATTTGAATTTAATTTTGTGCTAAATTACGTTTTTTGATTTTTTAACAACTATTTCTTTCCTTTACAAATACAGAGATACTAAAAAAAGCTACTTTTGGAATTGATATTTCTCATAATTTGAATATGTTAGTTAAAAAAATCTTTCCTTTCTATTTATTACTATTTCTTATAGGTGCTTTTAATTATTGCAAAGCAAGTGTAGAAACTGATTATCAAACAGCAAACAAACATTATAGCGAGCAAAAATACAGTGAAGCTATTGCTACTTATGAAGCTATGTTGGCTACCAATCAAATTTCTGCTGATGTTTATTATAATTTAGGTAATGCTTATTTTAAAACGAATCAATTGCCAGCTGCAATTTTAAACTATGAAAGAGCGTTGAAGCTAACTCCAGACCATGAGGATGCCCTTTTTAATTTAAAATTAGCTAACTCAAAAACCATTGACAAAGTAGATAGACTTCCCGCTATGTTTATAGGGAATGCTTGGCAAAACTTGGTTACATCAAAAACCGTTACTACGTGGTCTTCTCTATGTATTTTGTTCATTTTTATTTCTTTACTTCTATTCATTAGTTACCTTTTGATTCATATTGTTTTTTTGAAGAAAATAGGTTTTTATGGCGGTTGTATTTTCTTAGTAATTAGTCTGTTCACGTGGTTTTTAGCTGCACAACACGCATCCATATTAGAGCATAATACTGAAGCGATAATTTTTTCATCAGTAGTTACGGTTGTTAGTGAGCCTAATGAAAATGCAAACAAACTTTTTAACTTACACGAAGGATTGAAAGTAAATTTAATAGAATCATCTAACAGTTGGTCTAAAATAAAAATTCCTAATGGAAATGTGGGTTGGATTAAGAATGAATCTTTGCAGAAAATTTAACACCAATTGTTATTATTCAGGTATCTTTTGTTTCTAGCAATCCCGATAACCAACGGGACACTAAGAAACAAAGATTTATAAATTGTTCGAATG
>PCUH01000193.1:12441-13135 GCA_002770955.1 Flavobacteriales bacterium CG18_big_fil_WC_8_21_14_2_50_32_9
TATGAGTTATTATTTGTGTAGTTTTTATGTTACTTCAAAGCTACTACTTTTTTTGTTAAATGTCCTGCTTAAAATCAAAATTTTAATACAAAGTTAAACAAGCCAAAACGAAAAGGATTTTTTTGTAAAGACACTTTAATTATAATTCCGTATTTTTGCATAAAATTTCAATTAGCAATTTGAATATTTATTTATTTATTCGTAAAGAAAAAGCTGTTTTATGGCAATTAGCAATACAGAATTAGAAAAACAAGGCAAAGAAAACAATCATGAAGACCTCCACAAAAGAGAAGCTGACTTTCATGACGACTGGGCAACCTCCGAAGACCTTGCAGAAATAGATGTAGTAGCACTTTTTGAAGGACTTTGTGCCATCGAAAATCGTTATATGATTGAGAAAATGGGCAACCTTCAAGGCAAAAAAATTCTTGATGTAGGTGCAGGTTTGGGCGAGAGTTCTGTTTATTTTGCTATGCAAGGTGCAGAAGTTACTTACACAGATATTTCTCCACAAATGGGCGAACTTGCCAAAGAATTAGCTGCTAGATATAATGTCAAAATTAATGTAGTTATTTCTCCTGCCGAAAAAATGGTTTTTGAGAAAGATTATTTTGATGTGGTTTATTGTGCAAACCTAATGCACCACGTTCCAGAATCTGAACATACAATTTGGTTAGAAAATATCCATCAGTTT
>PCUH01000093.1:0-4178 GCA_002770955.1 Flavobacteriales bacterium CG18_big_fil_WC_8_21_14_2_50_32_9
ACATATTATGTTTACAATCAAATACTTATAGTCAATTATGCACTTTTTCAGCAAACCCTAGTTAATTGTTATTTGTTAATCGAAATACACCCCCCTGCCCCTCCCGATAGCTATCTGGACAAGAGGGGAAACCCTACGTTCATATACAATCTCCAATTTCTAATTTCTAATCAATTGTTTATAGGGCTTTCTTAGCCAATTTCTCCAATCCGAAAATTAAACCAAAACCAACAAGAACAAGTATAATAACGCCTGTTATTTGTGGGTTTCCGTCAAAATTAGTGGGTAAAATATTGGTTTCTATAAACGGAACAATTTCTCCTTTAGAATTTTCTCTGGTAGAGATGACTTCTTTCCAAGGCCAAATTTTATTTAAAGAACCAATTAAAAAGCCTGTCAGAACTGCTATGGTAATGTCGTGAAATCGTTTAAATAACCAATTTAAGAATTTAGAAAAAGAAAGCAATCCAACCACGCATCCCAAAATAAAAGTAAGTATGGTGGTAATTTTAAAATCTTTAACAGAGGAAAGAATTAATTCATAAGACCCCAAGAGCAACAAAATAAAACTGCCTGAAATTCCGGGTAAAATCATTGCACAAATGGCAATTGCCCCTGAAATAAAAACAAACCAAAGCGTATCAGGATTTTCCATAGGATTTAAAATGGTAATTACAAAAGCAATTATTGTCCCAATAATTAAAGCAATAACTTGAGGAACTTTCCATTGAGTTATTTTTTTACCTACTAAAAATACACTAGCAACTATTAACCCGAAAAAAAAACCCCAAAGTAATACAGGATGAGTATGAAGTAAGTAAGTAATCAATTTTGCTAAAGAAATAATACTAATGGCAATTCCAAATAATAGAGCAGCAATAAAATTTCCGTTGATGTGTTTCCAGAAAGGTTTAACGCCTTCTTTGGTTAATACTTTTAATGCTTGAATGTTAAAGTTGCTAATGGTTTCTAGCAGTTCTTCATAAATTCCTGAAATAAAAGCGATGGTGCCACCAGAAACACCAGGAACAACATCTGCAGCACCCATTGCAATTCCTTTAAGCGTAATGAATAAATAATCTTTTAAGTTTCTGTTTATCATAAAGTTGTTATGAGTTTGTTAATGTATTTATACCTGCTCAGTGCCTGTCTTTAAAGTCAAGAGTTTGGTTTAGAATGTTCGAGATTTAAAAACATTCTTCTGCGTAACTTTCCATACCACCTTTTACACTGTGTAGGTTAGTAAGATGGTGTTTTACTTTTAAGGCGTGTAAAATAGCAGCAGATTTTTTGCCTGTGTTGCAAATAAAAATTACTTTTTTAGAAGTGTCAATTTTATCTATATTAGCTATTATTTCATCGAGTGGTATATTAATGCCACCAATATTAAAATCTTCGAATTGGTAATCTTCTCGAATATCTATCAGTTGAATAGTTGTATTATCAGCTAATAGATTTTTGAGTTCAGCAGGTGTTATTTCCATTTGTTAAATAAAAATAAAATTAATGAAATTCTGTATTTATTTCTTTAGGTAAAAAATCAAAAAAGGTGTCTCCCCGTAATCCTAATCTTAAACATTCAAGGGCAATAACCTCATTTGGTGAGATGTTTCCTAAGTTGACATTTGCTCCAAATTGCTTAATGAACCAAACTTGTTGTGTTTTTAAAGGAGCTTCCCAAAGCACGTTTTCAAGTTTCACTTTAGCAATAATTTTGTTTACTAATGCAACATGGGCAGTGCCGTTTGGTCTATAAATACCTACTGTTCCACTTTCTCGGGCTTCGGCAATTACTTTCCAAGCACCTGCATCTAATTCACCTTTCATCATGGAAATCCATTTTGCTGGACTAATAAAAATACCAGCTTCTTTTGAACCAACTTCAGATAATACGGTGTAATTTTTAGCTAAATCAGTAATGTATTCACATTTTTTGTCGTGAGGTAAAATAATAGACCCATCAGAAACTTCACAAGTATCTATCTTAAATTTATCTAATAATCGTTTGTAATCTTCAAATTTGTTACGAACGATAAAAGCTTCAAAGAGCGTTCCTCCTAAATAAACTTTTAAATTAGCTTGTTTATAGATTTGTATTTTTCTTTCCAAGTCATTGGTAACATAAGAAGTACCAAAACCTAATTTTACCAAATCTGTAAGATGAGCATTGGCATCAACAAAATTTTCTGCTTGTCGCCAGCTAAGTCCTTTGTCCATCATCATGGTTAAACCATTATTTCTGGGTTTACTATCCCTTTCTGGGATGTGCGTTAATTCAAAATTCATTTATTTACTAAAGTTTTTTATGATTTCTATTATTTGAGGATAATTTAGAGCTTCAGGATAAAAATCGATTATTTCATCGATCAAATCTGGTTCGTTTGTAAGTGTACTAATTAATTGTTCTGACGCTTGATTTAGTTGCCCCAATTGGAGGTAAAAACATGTTAAACGAGCACGAAGCGAGTAATTTGAAGGTTGTTTTTCAATTCCTTCAAATAGCAAAGATATTGCCTTCTCCATATTTTCGTGAATCAATGCAGATTGGGCGATGTCTAACCAAACATCTTCATTTTCTTCGTCCATTTCAATCACTTTGTAATAAGCAGCAACAGCATTATCATAAAAACCTTGTTTGGAGAGTATGTCTGCATAAATATGCCAAAATTCGGAGTTGTTGTATTCTAAATCTATTGCTTTTTTGATATAAAAAAGTGAAGCGTTTTTTTTGTCGTTTAAGTCATGAATTACGGCAATTCCAGCCCAGGCATCAGCACAAAAAGGATCTAATTTTGTCGCTTTATGATAGTTGGCTAATGCTTTTTGAAGTTCGTCTGTATTTTCATAACACTCACCTATATAATAATAAGTGATTGCATCGGGTTCTTCGTATTGAAATGTTTCTTCGTAAGTTTCTATGGCTTTGTTGTATAAACCTAATTGAGCTAATGCATTCGCTTTATTGAAATAGGCAGAGGCAAAATCTTCCTTAATGGCAATTGCATAATCATAAGCATCTATGGCTTTTTCATACAATTCGGCTCGATTATAAATAACGCCCAAATTATACCATGCTGCATAGCTGTATGGATGTTCATCAATAAATTCCTGAAAAAATGTGATGCTATTTTCTAGGTCATCTTTGAGGTTAAAACAAAAAGCTATTTCATACAAAACAGTTTCATTATCAGGATTTTCAGCGAGTATTTCTTTTAATATAGAGATGGCTTTGTCGTAGCGATTTAAATTTTCATATTCAAATGCAATATGAATTAGGATAGAGGCTTTTTCAGAACGCTCATGTATAATTTTCAACGCCTTATATAGTGTTTCAATGGCTTTGTTATGTTGCCTGATTTGACTGTAAATATTAGCTTTAAGCAAATAATTATCAGAGTTAAAAGGTTCTAAAGTTTCTATAGAGTTAAGAATTTCGAGTGCTTTGTTGGGCTTATGGGTAGAAGCTAAGTATTCAGCATGTTTAATTTTTAGGATGGAAGAGGAGGGATGTTGTTCTAAAGAAATTTCAATGACTTGTTTAGCTTTTTCCAACTCGTTGCTGTCAAGATAATGATTAATTAAATCTTCAAATTCTTCAACATCAAAAAAGTAATGCTCATTATTAGTAAGCATTTTTTCAAAGCGATTCAGTGAAGCAGTGTAATCATCTTCATCCTCATTATATGAATCAAGGTTTTCTTCCATACAAGATGTAAAATTAATTTTTTCATTTAATGAAAGCTATTTTTTGTGTTTTATTTTTTAAAAGTAGTTAACAAAAACAAATCGTAATTCCCAAACCGTAATTCGTTATTCAATAGATTTATTCTAAATTTGCTAAAAATTTTCTTTATGACATTAATAAAATCAATTTCGGGAATTAGAGGGACGATTGGAGGAAAGCCTGATGAGTGTTTAACACCTTTAGACATTGTAAAATTTACTTCGGCTTTTGGTGCTTGGATAAAAAAAAGAGCGAATAAAAAAGAAGTAAGTATAGTTATTGGTAGAGATGCTCGTATTTCAGGAGAAATGGTGCAGCATTTAGTTATTGGAACTTTACAAGGCTTAGGAATAAACGTGATAGATTTAGGTTTGAGTACCACGCCCACAGTAGAAGTGGCTGTAACTATGGAAAATGCTTCGGGAGGAATTATTCTTACGGCTAGTCATAATCC
>PCUH01000093.1:4216-13114 GCA_002770955.1 Flavobacteriales bacterium CG18_big_fil_WC_8_21_14_2_50_32_9
GGGAATTTATTTCCGCTACCGATGGTGAAGAAGTGTTGAGAATGGCAGCAGCTAATGAGTTTGAATATGCCAATGTGGATGATTTAGGAACTTATTCTATTGATAACACTTATTTAGATAAACATATACAAGCAGTGTTAGATTTGCCTTTGGTAGATGTAGCTGCTATAAAAGCTAAAAACTTTACTGTAGCAATAGATTGTGTGAATTCCACAGGAGGAATTTTCTTGCCACCATTATTAAAAGCGTTGGGTGTAAAAGAAGTAATTGAATTGTACTGCGAACCAAATGGTATTTTTCCACATAATCCGGAACCATTACCAGAAAACCTTACCGAAATTGCCTCAGTAATGAAAAAACAAAAAGCCGATGTTGGTTTTGTTGTTGACCCTGATGTGGACAGGTTGGCAATCGTTTCAGAAGATGGAGAAATGTTTGGTGAAGAATATACCTTGGTTGCAGTTGCAGATTATGTGTTGCAAAACCAAAAAGGAAATACCGTTTCTAATTTATCTTCAACAAAAGCATTGCGAGATGTTACAGAAAAACAAGGAGGAAAATATTTTGCTTCAGCAGTAGGAGAGGTGAATGTAGTGGAAATGATGAAAAAAGAAAATGCCATTATTGGTGGCGAAGGCAATGGAGGAATTATTTATCCTGAATTGCATTATGGTAGAGATGCGTTGGTTGGTATCGCTTTATTTTTAACGCATTTAGCAAAAAGTAATGTAACTTGTTCGGAATTAAGAAATAGTTATCCTAATTATGTAATGTCGAAAAATAAAATTGAGTTAACTCCCGATATTAATGTGGACGAACTATTGGTTCAGTTGCAACAAAAATATACGGATAAAGAAATTAATACCATTGATGGCGTTAAAATTCATTTTGATAACGGTTGGGTACACCTAAGAAAATCGAATACCGAACCTATTATTAGAATTTATGCTGAAAATATTACTAAAGAAAAAGCAGACGAACTAGCCCAGCAAATTATTAAAGATGTGGAGGGAATGGTGAAGTTAGTTTAAGAAGTTAGAAATTAGAAATCAGATAGTTTTCAACTATAAACTACAAAGCTCCGAAGGAGCGTAATTTATATAGCGTTTGAGAGAAGCTCATCGCACAAAGTTGGAAGATATAAAGCTAAGAGCTGAAAGTTTGATGTTTGAGGTCCCGAAATATGTTTTTCTTTGAAAAACTAATATTTCGAGGATGCTCGAAAAAATAAAGAATTGAAAATTCTTGTTTTTTCGGCATTTGAGGTTTGAGGACTGTGGACTTTGGACTGAAAACCGAAGACTGGCTAAATTTGAGATTAATAAGTAACAATAAAAAAATGAAAGTATATTTAGACAATGCAGCTACAACAGCTATGGATAAAGAGGTTATTTCAGCAATGATTTCTGTTATGGAAAATAATTTTGGAAATCCATCTTCTGTTCATTCATTTGGAAGAAGTAGCAGGGCTATTATTGAAAAAGCAAGAAAAAAAGTGGCAGCATACATTAATGCAGTTCCTGCAGAAATTTTTTTCACAGGAGGAGGAACAGAGGCGGACAATATGATATTGAGAAGTGCTGTTCAGGATTTGAAAGTCAAGCATATTATTACATCAGCTATTGAGCATCATGCAGTAATTGACACTTCTAATTTGATATCAAAAAACGAGAATGTTGCTTTAAGTCTTGTGAATATTGATGAGAAAGGATATGTTGACTTAACTCATTTAGAACAACTTTTAAAAGATAACCAAGATAAGAAAACATTGGTTTCGCTAATGCATGCGAATAATGAAATAGGAAATTTATTACCGCTAAAAAAAGTAGCAGATTTATGTAAATTATATGGAGCATTATTTCATTCAGATACGGTGCAAACAATTGGTCATTACAGGTTTGATGTAAGGGCTTTAAATATTGATTTTCTAACGTGCTCAGCTCATAAATTTCACGGACCAAAAGGAACGGGTTTCTTATTTGTTAATTCCAATTTACAATTAAAACCAATTATTACTGGAGGAGCTCAAGAGCGAAATATGAGAGCGGGAACTGAAAATATTGCAGGAATAGTTGGACTAGAAAAAGCAATGGAAATAGCCCATAGAGATATGGAAAGCCATGAAAATTATATTAAAGGATTGAAATATTACATGATAGACGAATTGAAAAAAGCGTTGCCCGAAGCTAATTTTAATGGTGATCCTTTGGGAGACAGCCTTTATACGGTTTTGAATGTGCGTTTTCCTCATTCTGACATGGATGAAATGCTTATTTACAACTTAGATATTGAAGGAGTAGCTACATCTGGAGGTAGTGCTTGCTCATCGGGTAGTGCTGTAGGTTCTTATGTGTTATCCCATTTAGGAGTTGATTTGAACCAACCATCTTTGCGATTTTCATTCAGTAAATTTAATACGAAAGAAGAAATTGATTATACAATTAAAGTAATTAAAGAATTGTTTAACAGATAAGTAGTTAGGTGTTAGAAATTAGTAGTTAGAGTTTGTCCATAATGTCCGATTTATTCAAGGGTTTTATTGTTTTTTAAAGGTTTTCATGAGATCGCTTCGCTAAGTTCTTCGTTATTCTCAATCTTCAAATCAGTCATCCCGATCTATCGGGACTCCTGATTTTCAGATTATCGAAACCTCGAACTCGAACATTCTGACTCAAACTCTCGACTAAAAAGACAGACACTAGTTAGTTGAAAGTTCATAAAGTTGAAAGTAATTATAGAAATTATTAATGTCATTTTTATTGTTTTTTGTCGGTATTAATGCTACTTCCCCGAATAGTTGGGGCAGACTGTGGTCTTCACTTCATCCCGTCCCGATTCCGAAAGCTATCGGAACTATCGGGAGCTTTCGGGATTTCGTTCAGAATGACACTAACACCTAACTACTAACACCTAACTACTACGTTATGAAACTTACTTTTTTAGGAACAGGAACTTCTCAGGGTGTGCCAGTAATAGCATGCAATTGTGAGGTATGTTTGTCTGAAAATCCTAAAGATAATAGACTAAGAACCTCTGTGCTAATTGAACACAAAAACACAACTGTTGTTATTGATACAGGTCCTGATTTTAGACAACAAATGCTTAGAGCAAATGTGCAATACTTAGATGCAGTTGTTTTTACACATGAACACAAAGATCACATTGCTGGATTAGATGATGTTAGAGCATATAATTTTAAACAAAACATGGAAATGCCCATTTATGCAACTTCTCAAGTGCAATCGGCATTGATACGTGAGTTTCATTATGCTTTTTCAGAATATAAATATCCTGGTGTTCCAGAATTAAAATTACACACTTTTGATGATGATGCGTTTGCCATAAAAGACCTTACATTTACTCCGATAAATGTTTGGCATTATAAAATGCCTGTGAAAGGATTTAGAATTGGGAAATTAGTTTATCTTACCGATGTAAATAGAATTGAAGAAGCTGAACTAGAAAAAATAAAAGGAGCAGAAATTATTATTTTAGATGCACTTAGAAAGGAAAAACACATTTCACACTATAATTTAGAAGAAGCGATTGAATTAATAGAAAAGTTGAAACCTAAAAAAGCGTATTTAATTCACATCAGTCATTTAATGGGAAAACATGATGAGGTAATGAAAGAGTTGCCAGATTTTATTGAATTGGCTTACGATGGGCTAAAGTTAGAGCTCTAAACCTTTTAGTTTTTTAAGAATGACTGAATTAATCTTTTGTTGTTTTTCAAGTAAGTCAATTAGTGTTTTCAAATCGAAGTTTGAAATAGAATATTTCTTTTCAGTTTTTTCTGGTTTTATTTTATCGTAAACAGCTTCATTTTCTTCTAAAATAACCAAAGATTTATCATTATTAATTTCATAATTAGGGCTGCCTAAATCAATATCTAACTCTGCACAAACTTTTTGAAGAAATGCATATTTAATTTTAGTACTGCCTCTTTCAAAACGAGAATATGTAGGTATTGAAACATTTAGCTTTTTTGCCATTTTTTCTTGAGTCCAATCTTTAGAGATTCGAGAAAGTTTTATTTTTTTTAATAAATTATTTGTTGTCATAATAAATAATAGTTGACTAGGTAAAATTACTTAATTTATTCTACGTATAATTACCTATATCATATATTAGTAGTTATACGGTTTTTTTTTATTTGTTTAAAATTATCTTATTTTTATTTTTTCATTTAATGAAAATAAATTACATTTATCAAATAAATCAGTTAGTTGTTGATTGTCTTTTTATAAATCGGATACTAAAATATAAAAATTATGACACCATTTGTAGTTTTATTAAATAAAAATGAATTAGATGAATTAGTTACTGTTTTAGTTAACTCAAACAATGAAAAGAATTTAAACAATGAAGTTTATTCAATAGATGAGTTGGTTTCGCTTGTAGAGTGCTTATTGAAACAAAACGAAAGTTTAATAGAAATTGTTAAAAAATTAAAACCTTTAAGCCTAGAAAAACAAAAAATTATTTTTTCATAAAACTAATTATTGCTACTAAATAGCATTTTTTCAACCTTAATACAGGTTTTAAAAAAGATTAGGTTCAAATGAGTTATCTTTGCATCTTTTTCAAAGTAATTTTATGGAATTATCAACACTAAATGCACTTTCTCCATTAGATGGAAGATACAGAAAAGTTATTCAAGAACTTTCAAATTATTTCTCAGAAGCAGCTCTTGTAAAATACAGAGTTAAAGTTGAAGTTGAATATTTTATAGCATTGTGCGAGTTGCCTTTGCCTCAATTAGCCTCTTTTAATAAAGAATTATTTCCCGCTTTAAGAAATATTTATGAAAATTTTTCTGATGCAGACGTATTAACAATAAAAGAAACGGAAAAAATAACCAACCATGATGTGAAAGCGGTGGAATATTTTATCAAAGAAAAATTTGATGCATTAAAAATAGATGAAGCGTACAAAGAATTTGTTCATTTCGGACTCACCTCTCAAGACATAAACAATACCTCAGTTCCGTTAACAATTAAAGATGCTTTGAATGCTGTTTATTTTCCCTTGTTAACAACTATTTTAAATGAAATTAAAGCAAAAGCCATAGCATGGAAAAATATTTCGATGTTAGCAAAAACACACGGACAACCGGCTTCTCCAACAAAACTAGGCAAAGAAATCTATGTTTTTGTCGAACGTATTGAAAAGCAATTGCAACAAGTAAAAAGTATTCCTTTTTCTGCAAAATTTGGAGGGGCAACTGGAAATTTTAATGCACACCATGTTGCTTATCCAACGTATAAATGGGTTGATTTTGCTAATAATTTTGTAAACAATTCCTTAGGATTAGATCGCTCTCAAACTACCACACAAATTGAACATTACGATAATTTAGCAGCGTTGTTTGACGGATTAAAACGAATAAATACAATTCTAATTGATTTAGACCGAGATATGTGGACTTACATTTCTATGGATTATTTTAAACAAAAAATTAAAGATGGAGAAATAGGTTCATCAGCCATGCCGCACAAGGTAAACCCCATAGATTTTGAAAATTCAGAAGGAAATTTAGGCTTAGCCAACGCTATTTTTGAACATTTAGCAGCCAAGCTTCCAATTTCTCGTTTGCAACGAGATTTAACTGACTCAACCGTAATGCGTAATGTTGGAGTACCAATTGGACACACTGTTTTAGCATTGGTTTCATTACAAAAAGGATGGAACAAGCTTATTGTAAATGAGGATAAAATTGCAGCAGATTTAGAAAACAATTGGGCTGTAGTTGCTGAAGCAATTCAAACGATATTGCGAAGGGAAGGTTTCCCAAAACCCTATGAAGCATTAAAAGAACTAACAAGAACAAATACCAAAATTACAGCAACGTCTATAGCTAATTTTATTGATGGATTGAATGTTTCGCCTGAAATAAAAGCAGAGCTAAAACAAATAACTCCATTTAATTTTACTGGAGTGGAGCTGTTTTAATTTACTACTGAAATTAAAGCGAAATAATTCCTTCTATTTTTTCTGCTTTCTTATATATTTCTATGATTTCAGTTGGCGAGAGCATCATTTCTTTTGCTGTTATGCTAATAAATTTATTGTTTTTAGACTGACGGTTTACTAATATTGCCTCGCTTCCGAACAAACTCTCAACCATTGCTAACCTTTTATTATCGGCAGGAATAATAAACTTAAACATATAAACTTGAGGCCAAGTAAATTGTTCTTCCAACTTCTTTTTTAAGCTATCATACACTTCTTCTTTCATAAATAATTTAGTTATCAGTTATCAATTATCAGTTATCAGTTATCAATTATCAGTTATCAGTCCTCAGTTTTCAATCAAAAATCAAAAATCGTAAATCAAAAATCGTCAATTACGATTGGTATTCCATAATAAAATTCTAACACTTTTGTTTTGAATACAAAATCATATTTTGCTCTTATTTCCTGTGATTGAGCCAAAAACAATCTGTTTTTAATTTGATTAAAATCAAATGGTGTTGTTGTTCCTTCTTTGAATCGCTCTTGCTCATAATTAAATGCTTCGGCTTGAGCTTTAACAGAAACTTGTGCTGCTTCATAAGTTTTTGCTGCCAACGTTGCATCTGTATAAGAATTTTGAATGGATTCTCTTAATCGTAATTGTTCACTCTCTAAGTTGTATTGAGCCTTTTCAAAATTAATTTCAGCTCTATTTACGTTTGTTCTAAACTGAAAACGATTAAAAATAGGCACGTTTAAACTAAACCCAAAAAAGTGTCCTAAATTGTTATCCATTTGCTGAGAAAATGGAAAAATATCTATTGCACCTTGACGATGTTGGTACGTGGTATTTAATCCATAATTAAAAGAAAGAGTGGGTAAATAGTTTGCTTTTGAAATACGTATTCCTTTGTTTGCACTTTGTATTGTTAATTCTGCTGCTTTAATTTCTGGAAATGAAATAACTGCTTTTTCATAAATTTGTGTAGATGAATTTGCTAAAATTGCTGCATTTGCAGTTTTTATTTCAACTTCTTTGATTTCAATAGTTCCTTCTTTAAGTTGAAGTAATTGAGCTAAACGCAATGTTGCAATGTCTAAAGAATTTTGAGCTTGAATCAGACTTTGCTCATCATTTGCTAATGTAGATTTAATATTAAGTAAATCTCCTTTAGGTCTAACTCCTACATCAACCAAATTGGCAACCCTATCTACTTCACTTTTGCTAATATCAACCTGAAATTGTGCAATTTTTATTTGTTCTTTAGCAAAAAGGATTTGTAAATAATTATTAACTATGTTTAGCGTTATATCGTTCCTCATTTTTTGTACAGTGGCATTTTGAACTTCGTAGTTCAACTTTGCTTGATTTAAGGTGAAAATATTGGCAAAACCATCAAACAAAACAACAGATGAGTTTATCCCAAAACTATTGGAACGGAAATCGGAAGAAACCCTTGAACCTGTTACATCTATGGCTGAGCCAAAGTTGTAGTTTTGAGAAGCTGAAGCGTTTATGTTTGGTAAAAAATTTCCTTTTGCGTTTATCACATTTTGATATTGATTTTGTTTATCTAATTCAGATTGTTTTATAGATATATTGTATTTCAAGGCATAATCAACGCATTCTTGAAGTGTCCAAATTTTTGTATTTTCATTGTTTTGAGCCGAAAGTTCTCCAACAATTAATAGTAGTATAATTAAATAGTATTTTTTCATTAGTATTGATTCAAAGGTTTTAGTTTACTCGTCTTCACTTTCCTTATCTTTTTTAGTTTCAATTTTTTCTGGTTGGGTAATACTCCAAATTTTTATGTTATCGGTTGCTTTTACACCCGATAAAATTTCAACATTTATACCATCGGAAATTCCAAGTTTCACATCTTTTCGTTCAAATTGTTGTTCTCCTGTTTGTATTTCAACATAGGGTTCATTGGTTTCGGTATCAAATTGCAACAATGCTTCTCGAATAGCCATCACATTTTCTTTTTTATCTAACACTAATGATGCATTGGCACTATATCCTGCTCGAATAAAAAAAGCGGTATCTAAAAAAACGTCTGCTTCAATTTTAAACTGTACAGCCCCTTGTTCTTCCACTCCTTTTGGTGCAACAAATCTAAGTTTTGCATCAAATTCTTTATCATTAATTGCTCCTAAACTAATTTTCAAATCCATTCCCATTTTCAGTTTTCCCACTTCAGCTTCATCAACTTTACCTTCAAAAACCATGTTTTTAAGATTGGCAATAATTGCTATTGTAGTTCCTGGATTAAAATTATTACTTTCAATTACTTGATCTCCTTTTTTAACTGGTAATTCTAATACAGTTCCTGAAATTGTTGCTTTAATATTCGTGTTGGCAACACCTCCCTCCCGAGTTCCTAATTGAATAATTTGAAGGTCATTTTCAGCATTGGCTAACTCTTGCTTTGCCTGATTAAATCGTAATTCAATATTATTAAAGTCTTGAGCTGAAATCACTTCCTTTTCAAACAGCTTTTTGTTTCTTTCATATTCTAATTTTGAATTTTCAAGCACAAATTTGGCATTTTTAACTCTTCCTGTTGCTCCATTTAATGCAGCTTCATTCGGAATTACTTTAATTTTTGCAATTAAATCACCAGCTTTTATTTGATCGCCTTCTTTTACCAAAATAACATCTATTATTCCTGAAATTTGTGGCTTAATTTCAACCTCATCTTCAGGAATAACTTTTCCAGTAGCAACAGTTTTCTTTTCAATGGTTGTGTTGAAAGGTGTTTCTGTTTTGTATTGCACTGAAGATTTACTGTTTGAGGATATGAAGAAGTAGCTTGCGAAGATTACTCCTAATATAACAACTGTTAATAAAACGTATTTCATAATTTTAATTTATATAGAGTTTGTAACGTTATTTGTCCCACCCCAACCCTCCCGTCCCGATATCGGGAGGAGGGA
>PCUH01000090.1 GCA_002770955.1 Flavobacteriales bacterium CG18_big_fil_WC_8_21_14_2_50_32_9
TACGTAACAGTTTCTTTAGGAGCTTGTTCGGCTACTGATAGTATTAATATAACGGTAAACCCAATTGTAACTACCAACTTGGCGAATGGAATAGTTTGCCAAGGCGATAGTGCTTTAATTTTTGGAACTTATCAAACCATTGCTGGAAACTATTACGATACATTAACCGCTTCTACAGGTTGCGACAGTATTTTAGTAAAACAACTTATCGTAAATCTAACTTACAACCAAAACTTAGGAACCGTAAACATTTGTCAAGGCGATAGTGCTTTAATTTTAGGTAATTATGAAACAGTTGCTGGAACATATTCTGATACATTAACAAGTATAAACGGTTGTGATAGTATTGTTTCACAAACATTAAATGTAAGTCCAAGCCACAATGTTAATTTAGGTAACGATACAGCATTTTGTGCAGGAAATAGTTTATTGTTAGATGCAGGCGTTGGAGCATCTTCTTATCAATGGATAAATGGAGTGGGATTCCCATATAATCAACAAACATTTAGTGTTTCAAGCACGGGAACATATTATGTAGTAACTACTTTGGGAGCGTGTACCACTTCTGATACCATTAATGTAACGGTTAATCCTATACAAACTACCATCATAGGCAACTACACCATCTGCCAAGGCGATAGTCAATTAATTTTTGGAAATTACCAAACCGTTGCGGGATTTTATAACGACACCATCATCGCTTCAACTGGGTGTGATAGTATTTTAAGTGAACAATTAATCGTTAATCCAGTTTATAATTACAGTTTAACTCCCGTTTCTATATGCTTAGGCGATAGTGCGTTGATTTTTGGAAACTACGAAACCGTTGCAGGAATTTATTATGATTCTACACAAACTTTAAATGGTTGCGATAGTATTGTTGCTCAAACCCTAAATATTAATCCAACTCCTATTGTAAATTTAGGTAATGATACCGCATTTTGTACTGGAAATAGTTTAACACTTGATGCAGGAGCAGGAGCAACTTCATACCAATGGATGAATGGTTCTGGATTTCCATACAACCAACAAACCTATACAGTATCAAGCACAGGAACATATTATGTAACCGCCACAATTGGCGTTTGTTCAGCAACAGATAGCATAGATATTACCTTAATTCAACCTATTTACACGAACTTAACTAATATATCTGTTTGCCAAGGCGATAGCAGTTTGATTTTTGGAAATTATGAAACGGTTGCAGGTAATTATTTCGATACATTAATGGCTGCATCAACAGGTTGCGATAGTATTTTAGTTCAACAATTAATTGTTAATCCTAATGTTAGTACAAACACGACTGCAACAATTTGTAATGGCGATAGTATTCTCCTTGGTGGAGCTTATCAAAATACTTCGGGTTCATATTATGATACACTTCAAACACAAGCAGGATGCGATAGTTTGGTTATTACATTGCTTAACGTAACTAATGGTTTTACAACCAATTGGGCAGATACTATTTGTGAAGGAGAAAGTTTATTTGTGGGCGGAGCATTTCAACTAGTAACAGGAATTTATTACGATTCATTTCAAGCTGCAAATGGTTGTGATAGTTTGGTAATCACTAATTTATTAGTAAGTCCTAAGCCAACAGTAATAGCTACAGCTTCGCCTAGCTATATTGTTGCTGGAGAATCGGCTCAGTTAAATGCTACTGGTGGAGGAACATACCAATGGTCACCATTAAACAATTTAACTTGTGGAACTTGTGCAAACCCTGTTGCCTCTCCACTTGAAACAACCATTTATACCGTAACAGTTGATTCTAATGGATGTATAGCCTCAGATACAACATTAGTAGAGGTTGATGATGAATTTTTTATTCCTGAAGGATTTTCTCCAAATGGCGATGGTGTAAACGATTTGTTTGAAATTGTAGGTATTGCAAAGTATCCAAACAATGACATTATTATAATCAATCGTTGGGGAAATAAAGTTTTTGAGGCTGCTCCATACAAATCTGATTGGGATGGAACAAGTCAATTTGGAGTAAAATTTGGTGAAAAATTACCTACAGGAACATATTTCTACATTCTCGATTTAGGAAAAGAAAATCCAAGTGGTAAACAAGAAATAAAAGGGTACATTTATATCAATAGATAAATAATTTAAGATATGAAAAAAATAATATACATACTAATTCTTATGCTGGCTGGGTTAAACCTTTCCGCCCAGCAAGAAGCTATGTTTACCCATTATATGTTTAATAAAATGGCGATAAACCCTGGATACACAGGTACTCAAGAAGTAATTAGAATTACAGGATTACATCGTTCTCAATGGGTATCGTTTAAAGGAGCTCCAATAACTCAAAATATAGCTGCTCAAATGCCTATTGTGGGTAAAAATTTTGGAGTTGGTCTTAATGTTGCAAACGAACAAATTGGACCAACAAAAGACATCGGAGTAAAAGGAAATTTTTCATATCATTTAAAAATTAATGAAAAATCGAAATTAGGTTTAGGATTAAGTGTAGGAGTTAATTTTGTTTCAACAAACTTAAATTCACTAGCCATTGTTGAGCAAAACGACATTTCTTTTGCGAACAATATTAACAGTAAAGCTTTGCCAAACTTTGGTTTTGGAGCGTTTTATTTTACACCTAAATATTTTGTTGGTATGTCAATTCCAAAACTACTTCAGAATAGCTTTGAGACAACTAATATTAGTGGTAATTCAATAGTAATATCTAACGATAAACGTCATTATTATTTAATGGGTGGAGCAATATTCAACTTAACTGCAGATAAACAATTTAAAATTAAACCAACATCATTAGTAAAAGTAACAGGAGGTGCTCCCGTTCAGATAGATTTAGCAGCAACGGTTATTTACAACGATAAATTAACTGGTGGACTTGCTCTTAGAAGCGGAGATGCAATGGGGATATTATTAGGTTATACTTTTAACAAGGGCTTAACTTTTGGGTATTCATTCGATTGGTCTTACACCAACAAAACTTTTGATTATAATGGTGGTAGCCATGAAATTTTGTTGCGTTACAACATTGCTAAAAATCAAGAAAAATCGGTTCATAGCCATTTTTAATGTTATCTTCATTAGTATAAAATATATACGACAGATGCCGTATTGATTTTATGTTCTATTTAATGAATCTTTGTATCGTTAATTATTCTAAACTTTAAATATATATCATGAATAAAAAAATCACAGCTGGTCTATTTAGTTTTGCCCTGATATGCTCAGCAAGTGCTCAAATAGCACAAGAAAAAACGGTAGAACTAACAGGGAAATCAAAAAACAAAGGTTATTTAGGCAATGTTGTTGTTGACGATGTAAAACAACAATTCGACATGGTTTTTGTAACCAAAGATAACAACCGAAAAGTTGAATACGAAGTATATCAATTCGACTACGAATTTAATTTATTAAACAACTTTAAAGAAGCTGAACGAAAAGTTAGGTCTCGTTCAAAAAATAAAACATACAAAGGCGATTATCAAGAAGTAATTGGTGTTTCCGCTAGCCCAAACATAATGGGTAAATTGGTTTTACGTAAAACTTTATACATCAATAAATGGAACTGGTGGAGGGGTAGCTATGAAACTACAAAAAAACTGTTAGACAAAGAAAAACCAAAAGAAATTGGTGGTGATGGAGACGATAAAAAAAGAAAACTTTTTTATACTGCTCATAAAGATATTGCTGACAAAGGAGAATTGTTGGTTTGTGCATTAGTGAACAAAGGTATTATCTCGATGTCGAAAGAAGCAGATAGAGAATATCTGTTGATGCACATTGATAAAGACTTAAATACCATTAAAAAAACTCCTATTAAATTCGACCATCCTCAGTCGCTTTTACTTTCAAAAGAACTAGAAGATACTGACGAATGGTTATTAGTATTTGCACCATTTAGTGCACAAGGCTATGGTAAATTAGCCGATCCTAACCCAAAAAATCTAACTTACATTAGAATTGATGAAGCAGGAAATGTTAAGGAACGTTTTAATTTTAACAGTAAATGTAACGAATGGGCAATTTTTGATGCTTATGCAATTGGAAACGATGTTTACTTTTATGGACCTGGAAATATAAATAAACCCGAAAAAAATTACACAAAATATCCTTTTAGCTCAGTGAATGATGCTATGCCAGCTCCAGGAGATGATGCCGTAAGAATGGGAACATTAGAAGGTATGAAATTTGGACACTTGCAAATTGCTAAAATTAGTGGTGGAAAAGCCGAATTTGTTTCTGCTGTTTCAATAGATGAGATAAACACCAAAGGAATTAAACCAGCTGCTCAGAAGAAATTGAGAGAATTTGACGGTAAAAAATTCATCTTAAATGGCGTAAACATTACTTCTAGTGGCGACATTTTTATCTCAGGTCAAGACTTTAAAATTGATAACATGGGAGATGTAAAAGGTAGAGTTTACAAAGATTTATTAATGTTCCAATTTGATAAAGCAGGTGAATTTAAACGCTATTATGGAGTTGAAAACACTGCCAAACCTGCTGGTTTATTTGGTGGAGCAGGTGGAGCAAAATCGTTCCCTTCTGAATTTGCACTCTATGAATCGCCAAATGGCAAAGATTTATTTTGGAACGTATTTTTAGTTCAAGATGTTGATGTTGATTGTTCTTCTGAGACTTCTACCAACTATTTAGCTGGAACAAAAACGACTACAACAACTTGTGTTTATACTCCTTTATATCAAGGTAAATTTGGTAAAATCGACTTGGCGTCAGGCTCAATTTCAGACTTTACCACTTTTGGAGGAAAAGATTATTTCTTATACATTGATTTAGAAGATAACGGAAAAGGAAAAGATGCTCCTTACTTCAGCATCAATGGAGGCAAACAAGTTGTTTATGTTGCTCGTCAGCGTAAAGGTGGCATCAGCGGAAGCGAACGTTGGGGAAATAGCTTATGGTTTGGCAAATTTGATCCCACAAAATAAAAAATCGATTCATCTTTTCTAAAATAAACTTAACATCTAACACTAAAAAAACGACATGAAAAAAATAATCTTAATTCTTTCCGTTGCAATTTTATCCATAAACAGCATAAAAGCTCAATGGGGGCAAGTAAACAATGGGATTACTAATTTAACTTCTGGGGCAAGATTACTTGGCTCTTCAAACACCTATTTATTTTCAGGCACTTTGGGAGGAGGAAAAATGTATAGAACGAATGACAATGGAAATAATTGGACAGAAATCCAACCACCAGTTACAAGCAATGTTCCTGAAAGCGGGTATTTTTTTAGCGGTAAATACTTTTCAGGGTTGAACTCCTCTATGGATTGTATTTTTTACACCACTGACAACGGAACCACTTGGAATTCAGTTACAGGAGGTCCGCAAACTACTGTTGTTAGAGGGTTTGAGAGTTTATTAACTACTGTTTTTGCTTATACTTCTAACAAAGGCATTTTTAGATCAACTGATGGTGGAAATAATTGGAATCAAGATACCATTGGACTTACCAATTTGAATGTTAGTGATATGGAAACCATTAATGGAAAATTAATTGCCGCAACAATTGGTGGAGGTATTTATATTTCTACTGATAATGGATCAACTTGGGTGCAGTCTAACACAGGCATTGCAAGTGGCGACTTAAATGCAAAAATCGTTTGGCGTATGGGAACAAGTTTGTATTATACTGCACAAGGTGGCGGTTCATATTCAAGCTCAGATGAAGGAGTAAATTGGTCAACTTGGGTTAAACCCGCTGTAATGGGACTTGACCCAATGGAGATTTATCGTAATGGAACAAACTTGTATATGGAAGCTCGTCATTTTTCAGGAGGGCTTCGAGACAGTATTTACTTATCTTCAAACGAAGGGGTAACTTGGATAAACATCACAGATAACTTGTCAGCTACTGACTTAAATGCTTCTGGTATTACAGAATTTGGTGGAGATGTTTTTATTGCGTACAATATTAGTTCTCCTGGATTAGGTATTTATAGAAAAGGTATTAGTACAAGTATTGAAAACATAACAATAAACAATACAGTAGCCTTATATCCAAATCCATTCCAACATCAACTTAATTTAAGTAAACAAGTTTTAAGTATCAGAGTTTATAATATGATAGGAAAAGAGGTGATGTTTTTAACCCATCCAAGTAAAACAGTTAACTTATCGCATCTTGATAATGGAATTTATATTTTCGAACTTGAGTTGACAGATAAATCAAAACATATAGAAAAGCTTATTAAAAATTAGTGTTTAGATAGTTTTTTCAAAGAAAAGTGCCTGTTTAAAGCAGGCACTTTTTTAGTCAATATGTATTTTAAAAAACAGATAAAAAAATGAAATCTCTATTTTCTCTTTTATTCATCATTATTTTTCTCCTTCCCTTTGGGAAGGCGGGAATGGGATTTGCTCAAGCGCCCATTGTTTTTGATGCCGAACCCGAAAATTTAGGTTCAACTGTAAATTCAGAATATTCCGAAATTTCTCCAACCATTTCTCCTGACGGGAAAACACTTTTTATTACGCGTTATCCGCCCGATAATGGTGATAAAAACAACATTTGGGTTTCGTATTTACAAACTAATGGCGAATGGACTTTAGCTAAAAACATAGGCACTCCACTAAATGTTCCAGGCTCTTCAACCTCTGTTCAGTCTGTTACTCCAGATGGCAATACCATTTTACTTTCTAACCTATACAAATATTTTGACGGAAGCATAACTGGTGGAGGTTGTTCAATTAGTTCACGACAACGAGGTGGATGGAGTTTCCCGAAAGGTCAAGTGATTGAAAAATACGAAAACCTCAACCAATATGTAAACTACTATTTATCGAACAGCGGACAATACCTTTTAATGGCTATCGAAAAAAAGAAAGGATTTGGTGAAAAAGATTTGTATGTTTCATTCAAAACCACTGAAAACAATTGGTCTGTACCTAAAAATTTAGGAAACATTATCAATACCAAAGCTGGAGAATTCGGACCATTTTTAGCTGCTGATGATAAGACCTTGTACTTTGTTTCGAGTGGACATCCAGGTTATGGCGATGCCGATGTGTGGATGAGTAAACGTTTAGATGATACGTGGACTAATTGGAGCAACCCTGTTAACTTAGGTGAAAAAATTAATTCATCAGGTTTCGATGCTTATTTTAGTATCGATGCTGCTGGCGAATACGCTTATTTTACTTCAACCAAAAACTCTTATGGAAGTAGCGATATTTTTAGAATTAAAATGCCAACTGCTGCAAAACCAGACCCAGTAGTATTGATTTACGGAAAAGTAATCGACCAAAAAACCAACGAACCGATAAAAGCAAAAATCAGTTACGAACAATTGCCTTCTGGTAAAGAAGTAGGCACAGCCGTTACCAGCCCCGAAGATATGGTATATAAAATTGTATTACCGTTTGGCGAAAACTATGGTTTTATGGCTGCTGCCGACAATTATTATTCGATAACTCAAAATCTCGATTTAAGTAAACTCGAAGCCTACCAAGAAATGGAAGTTAACTTATATTTGGCTACTATACAAAAAGACGAAGCCATTCGTTTAAATAATATCTTTTTTGAATTTGGAAAAAGTGTGTTAAAAGAAGAATCGTTTCCTGAACTCAACCGTTTGGTAAAACTACTAACCGACAACCCAGCTATTACCATTGAAATAAACGGACATACTGATGATGTTGGTGCTGATGCTGACAACCTTAAACTTTCGCAAGATAGAGCTGCAGCGGTAGTAACTTACCTCTCATCGAAAAAAATAGCCGTAAACCGCTTGTCATCAAACGGTTTTGGAGAGACTAAACCGATTGCCAACAATAAAACCGAAGAAGGAAGGCAACTCAACCGACATGTGGAATTTGTTGTAAAAACGAAATAAAAAACGTTAAAAGTAAATCTCCTCTTCACTCACACAAACCCTTCCATAAAAAATAGGAGATACCATTTTTATTTATCTTGATAAATAAAAATGCATAACGCATAGATTTTATTAATTTTATGCAAGTAAGAATAGGCAGACGATAAGAACCATAATTTTTTTAGCAACCATTTCGTTAGTTGGTATTATTACCACCCAATATTTTTGGGTTTTTCAACCGTAAGAAATAAAATAAAAAAGTGATTATTTTTTGGCTCTCTAAAAAGAGGTGCCGTTATTTTATTTATAAATAATCGTAAATCGATTATTCCAAATAAAGGGCATAATAGGACACATTCTGTTCATCATTAGATGATGAATGAAATTAAAATAGTTGATATTTAATTGTGTCTTCATTGTTTTTTCAAACCACGAAAGTAATATTGCTTTGTTATTTAGCTAATATTAAAATATAATATTTAACTTTAATGCTGTTAGTTGTTGGTTTTCAATTAAAAAAATTATAAGATTTATTGTAAATAACTAACTTTGTTGCATGATATCCAAAAAAACAAAATACGCCATTAATGCATTGGTATATTTAGCCAAAAAACCTTTACAACAGCCCATATTAATTAGCGAAATTGCCGAACACGAACACATTCCTCAAAAATTTTTAGAAGCTATTTTACTCAATTTAAAAAAGGATGGAATTTTAGCAAGTAAAAAAGGAAAAGGTGGAGGTTATTTTTTGTTAAAATCCCCAAATGATGTTAACATGGCAGATGTAATGCGTTTGTTTGATGGACCAATTGCTTTACTCCCTTGTGTTACTTATAAATATTATCAAAAATGCGAAGAATGTACCGATGAGGACTCTTGTGGTATTCGTTCGGTGTTTTTAGAAGTTCGAAATCATACCGTAGAATTGCTAAAGAAAGCAACTTTAGCTGAAATCATAAAAAGAGGAGAATCAGTCCATTAATTTTTTTCAACTTTATTAGTCTATTAATTCAATAGACTTTGTATATTTGTTTTCTAAAACAAGCTTATGTCAGCTGACGCTATCATCACCATCATTGTTATTCTTGGAGCAATTGTGTTATTTGCAACGGAAATTATTTCCATTGATTTAGTTGCCTTATTGGTAATGACTACTTTAATTTTATTTGGTGTGGTTACTCCGCAAGAAGGAATTGAGGGGTTTAGCAATAAAGCTACCGTTACAGTTGCTTTTATGTTTGTACTTAGTGCCGCTTTGTTAAAAACTGGTGCGTTACAGTTTATAACCTATCGATTATCGAGTTTGTTTCGAACAAATTTCATATTAGGTTTAGGCTTAATGATGATGTTAGTTGCCATTATTTCTGCGTTTATCAATAATACGCCTGTTGTGGCAATTTTTATTCCTGTGGTAATTCAAATTGCTCATGCATCAGGACAAAGTCCTAGTAAAATGCTAATTCCATTATCTTTTGCTGCTATATTTGGAGGAACGTGCACGTTAATTGGAACATCAACTAATATTTTAGTGAGTGGAATAGCCGAAAAAGAAGGTGTTGGAACATTTTCAATGTTTCAAATGGCACCGCTTGGACTTGTTTTTTTAGGTGTTGGAATTTTATATATGCTATTTATAGGAATAAAGTTATTGCCAAATAGAAAGGAAGAAGATTTGAGTACTAAATTTGGAATGCGGGATTACTTATCAGAAATTGAATTACTCGAAAATTCAGATGCTGTTGGTAAAACCATTATGGAATCAACATTGGTAAAAGAGTTAGAAATGGACGTGATTGAAGTGAGAAGAGGAAACGAAATGTTTAATTTGCCTTCGGGAGATTTTGTGTTGTTAGCCAATGATATTTTAAAAGTACGCTGTAATGCAGAGAAAATTAAACTACTTAAAGATAGGGCGAAGATAATGCTTGCTTCATCTATTAAAATTGGTGGAGAAGACTTTAAGGGGAAAAACACTACGCTGGTTGAAATGGTAATTACTTCAAACTCCGAATTAGATGGAAAAACCCTACGTGAAGTTGATTTTAGAAGAAGGTTTAGAGCCATTCCGTTAGCTATTCAGCACAGAGACGAAGTGGTGCATGAAGATTTATATAAAGTAACCCTAAAAGCTGGTGATGTAATTTTAGCAGAAGTAAAGAATCACTACATCAAAGAAATTAAAAAACTAGAAACTGAGCAAAACAACCCATTTGTATTGATTTCAGAAGATACGTTGCTGGATTTTGATAAAAAGAAATTTTTTATTGTTATTTCTGTTCTTCTTGCTATAGTTGGTTTAGCAACTTTTGAGCTACTCGATATTATGGTTGGGACAATTGCTGGTGTTGTTTTATTGGTTTTGCTTAAATGTTTAACCATGAAAGAAACCTACGAAGCCATCAATTGGAAGATTATTTTTTTATTGGTGGGAGCGTTGAGTTTAGGTGTTGCTATGAAAAACACTCAACTTGATGTACTTATTGCAAGCAACATTGTAGCTAATTTAGGTAAATGGGGTCCAATAGCTATTGTTTCAGGCATGTATTTAATCACTTCCTTATTAACTGAAATTATGTCGAATAATGCTACAGCCGCATTATTGGCTCCAATTGCTATTGCTACAGCACATAATTTAGGATTGAGTCCCATTCCATTTTTAATGGCAATTACTTTTGCTGCTTCTGCAAGTTTTATGACTCCAGTAGGTTATCAGACTAATGCAATGGTGTTTAGTGCGGGTAACTATAAATTTATGGATTTTATAAAAGTGGGTACTGCTCTAAATATTTTATTTTGGATTATTGCGACTTTCCTAATTCCAGTATTTTTTCCGTTTTAGTTTTAAACTTCTTCCAATAAGGTTCTAAAAGCTACAAATTTACCATCATAACGCTCTAAATGAGCTTTTTGTAATTTTGGTGCGTGTTCTTTTTGGTAGGAATCTAACATCTCTTTATCTAAACAAAAATATTGAATAGCATAGGTATGCCCCACTTCATCTTCTTGTGTGCTTAATACTTTACATATTCTATTTTCTTTAAAACATCCTGTATTCATAACATCAGGAATATGAATGGTTTTCATCCAATGAAGCCAGTCTTGATGAACAGATTCGTCTATATTGATGGTAACATTATAAATTAGCATAAGTATTGTAAAGTTAAAAGTTTGTAAAATTTAGGGAGTTTATCAGTTTATCAGTTTACGTTTTTTCGGTTCACTGCTGCCCTCTAAAACCTAACTACTAAAACCTAACACCTCTTTTTAGATTATCAACCCCACTTCAATTACATCCGAAAACAATTTTTTCAATAAAATTCCTTCATAGGCTGCCATTTGCGGAATCAAGCTTTGGGCTGATTGTCCTGGAACAGTGTTAATTTCTATGAGATGAGGTTGATTTTCTATAATAATATAATCGATTCTGCAAATTCCTTTTAAATCAAGAATTTCATAAATATTTTTTGTGATGGATTTAATATTAGTTTCTAATTCTTTGGGTAAATCGGCTGGAGTAATTTCTTTTGATTGTCCTAAATATTTAGCATCAAAATCAAAAAACTCATTGTCTGATATTATTTCAGTGATGGGCAATACTTTTATTCCTTTTTTTGACAAATAAATCCCGTTTGTAACTTCTCTTCCTTGCATAAAGGTTTCTATCAATGCTTGAGTTCCATGTTCTAGTGCTTTTTTAATAGCTGATTCGAGTTCTTTTACCTCTTTCACTTTTGTTACCCCAAAACTGCTACCACCGTCAACAGGTTTCACAAAGCAAGGTAATCCTATTTTTTTTATGATTTCATCAGCAATTATTACTTCATTTTTTCTAACCAGTACCGATTCGGCTACTTTTATTCCGAAGCCTTTTAAAAATTGATTACATACATATTTATTAAACGTAAGTGTTGATGCTAAATGTCCACAAGTAGTATAAGGCAGGCTAATCATATCAAAATAGGCTTGTAATTTCCCATCCTCACCAGGTGTTCCGTGAATTACAATAAATGCTAAATCGAAGGTTGTTTTTTTGTTTTCTATTTCGAAAGAAAAATCGGTTCTGTTAATCGCTATTTTTTTATCATTAATTAATACAAACCAACCTTCTTCATCAATACTAACTTTAAAAGGTGTGTATAAATTTAAGTCAATATTATTAAATACTGTTTCAGCACTTTTAAGTGAAACAACTTTTTCGTGGCTATATCCACCTTCAATTATGGCTATTTTTTTCATTTTTGTATTAGTGTTTGTCTATAAAGTCGAGAGGCTGAACTATAATTCAAGCCATAAAAGTAAGTACATTTTTTTAGGTGTAAAATAAATCACAAAGAAAAAGCCTCAACAAATTAATGTTGAGGCTTTTTCTTAAAAGAGACTTTTTAAAAAGTTATTGAACAATAACCTTTTTAGTAACCACTTCTTTATTGGTAATGATATTTACAAAGTAGATACCTTTTACATCTCCAATGTTAATTTGCTCATTAATCACATTAACATTATCGAAGTTGTTTTTAACAAATACTTCCTGTCCTTGAACATTGGTAACACTAATTCGTAATTCAGTAGTGTTTTTATTGTTTAACTTAATAGTAAACTGACCTTTGTTGGGGTTAGGATAGATATTAAAATCTACTAGAGATGCATTTTCATCTAATCCAACACAGGTTGAGAATGTAACATTAATATCATCTTGATAAACACAGCCAGTATTAAAGTCTGTTACAACTACAATAATTGTATATGTACCATTACCTCCAAATATGGAAGTATCTAAATTAACAATTTGTGTTGTTGCTCCGAAAGACCAGTTGTAAATATAAGAACCAGCACCCGCATCTAATGTTAACGTATCTGTTGAACAAACTATAGTATCAGCACCTAAATTTAGAGCAATTGGCATACATGGAGGAGTCGCAAAAGTAAAAGGACCAACCCATGCACTAGAATCTTGACCACAATCAGCTTGCACATAATAATCATAAGAAGTTCCTGGCATTAATCCTTGTAATAAGTAAGGTTTTGCTAGCACAACTTGAGGATTACCTGTTCCTAAAGTAAATCCAGTTACGTCCCACTCAATATTCCAAGTAGTTGCTGTTCCATTTTCTGTCCAATCTAACATAGCAGATGTTGGTTGTATGTTAAATGCAGTTAAGTTAGAAGGGTCTGAACAAGTAATGGCATCATACACTTCTACATCATCCACTACATTTGCACGTCCCCAGTTATTAATACCTTCAAACGCAATTTGATAAG
>PCUH01000316.1:0-221 GCA_002770955.1 Flavobacteriales bacterium CG18_big_fil_WC_8_21_14_2_50_32_9
TATTTGTTTTTTGATTGCAAACAAAAGTAGTATTTTTTTTAAAAAGGTTATTATTTATTAATTACGTTATTAATGGGGTTAAGGTTGGAATAATGTTTTATGTGTTTTCGTTAGTGCAAGGTTTGTGGTTAGCGTCATTGCTCATTATTAACGTCATTGCGAAGCCAAGCGTAGAAAAGAGCGTTGGAGCTGAAGCAATCTGTCCTTCGATTTGGCAGATT
>PCUH01000316.1:238-786 GCA_002770955.1 Flavobacteriales bacterium CG18_big_fil_WC_8_21_14_2_50_32_9
TCCGTTCGCAATGACGGTAGGGACGGGCGTTTCCCTCGCTATGACGGTAAAGATGGGCGTTCCGTTCGCAATGATGTTACAAATCCTCAAACAAATCCTTCCATTCAGGATTAAAAGCATTAATTAAATCAAGTTTCTTTTGTCGGGATCCTGCTTTTAATTGTTTTTCTCTTGCAATAGCTTCTTCTACTGTGCTATAATATTCATAATAAACCAACTTATCAGCATTGTATTTTGCAGTAAAACTCTTTGGATAATACTTGGTTTGATGTTCGTATGTTCTTCCTTTTAATTTACTTGTTGCACCAACATATAAAACTGTATTGTTTTTGTTGGTTGTAATGTATGTAAATCCACCTCTTTCCATAGAGCTAAAGTAGTAATTTTTTAATTATGTCATTGCAAAGCCCATTCCTGACCGTCATTGCGAAGCCCATTCAACACGTCATTGCGAGGTTTAAGCAGGGATAGAGGCAAGGCAACCGAAGCAATCTTTTAAAACGTAACGTCATTGCGAAGCCATAGTGTAGAAAAGAGCGTTGGAGCTG
>PCUH01000316.1:838-1314 GCA_002770955.1 Flavobacteriales bacterium CG18_big_fil_WC_8_21_14_2_50_32_9
ATGACGGCTATTTAGCAACAACCGTATTAATCAAACTTACAATACGTTCCAATTCATTTTCTAACAGCCCTACATAAAGCGGTAAACACAACACACATGGAGCAATGCTATCCGTAACGGGCATAGCCACCTTAGTTATATAAGGCAAATTGTTTAAAGAGGGATAGAAATACCTGCGAGGGATAATGTTGTTATCATTCAATACTTGTTGAGCAACCAATAACTGCTCTTCATTGTTGAAAATAATAGGGTAATAACTGTAATTCCATTCGGTATTTTCTCGGATTTTTAATTTTTTTAGTTGCGTAAAATTTAACTGTGCATTGTAGTAATCCACTACTTTTTTACGTTCAGCAACAATAAAATCAATATGCGGCAACACCGCCAATCCCATAGCGGCTTGCAATTCACTCATTTTAGCATTAATCCCTACTCCATGAAAATCTAATGGACCATTATGCCCAAAGTTGTGTCGA
>PCUH01000316.1:1704-3620 GCA_002770955.1 Flavobacteriales bacterium CG18_big_fil_WC_8_21_14_2_50_32_9
GTAATAATTTCACCACCCTTACCCAATAATTTTAGAGCAATTTGTATGGGTAATGTTCCGTTAGTCATGGCTAGTAAATGAGGAACATCTAAGTATTTTTTTAGTTTTTCTTCCAACTCCGTTAGCAAAGCACCCCTATTGGTTAACCATCGGTTATCCCAAATACGCTGCACTTGTGCTTGATAATCTTCTATAGGCGGAAAGAAAGTTTTGGTAACTGTAAGCTGGTTAGTTGGTTGTTTTTTATTCATCCTCGATTTTATTAATGTAGTTATTAATTTCAGTTATTTTCCAATAGCCTCCTTTGGTAGGACCAATTCGTTTTAGTACGCCTTGTATTTTTAATTTTCCAATGTCTCTTTTTATAGTTTTATGAGTAACTCCTATTTTTTTTGATAATTCTAACATGGAAATTTGTGTGTCTTTTTTAATCAATTGAATGATTAAATGAAGTCTTTTTTCTTGGGGCATTTCTTGGGCATTTCTTGGGACATTTCTTGGGACATTTCTTGGGACATTTCTTGGGACATTTTGAGTGTCAAGGTTATTTATTTTCGCAAAAACAGTTACCACAAATCCATTAGATTGATTTTTGAACGTAGGTTTAGGCAGTTTTGCTTCCTTGAAATAATTAATAATTCGCTGTATTCCAGAGCCGTATTTTTCAATAAGCCCCATACTTCTAAAAATATCTGCTATAATTTTATTTCTTGGGGTAGATTTATAATTGTTAATCATCAGGTCTTCTTCTGTAATGTCATCAGGAAGTCTACCGGGATTAAAAAACTCAATTTTATCGTCATATATCTTTATAATTGAATCAGCAGCTTCCCGATAATCTCTATGCACAATCATGTTCATCACTATTTCTCGAATGGCTTCCATAGGATATTGCCATTGTTGGGTGTTTTGTGCATCTCCTGTAAAGATGATAGCTTTGTTCATGTGTTTTTTAACAAAGTTGAGCACTTGGTCCACTTGACTAATAATGTCGGTTTGCGAACGAGCAGTATCTTTAATAATAATGTCGGTCTGAAAACGTCCCATTTCAATAGTGGTCATTACTGTATCATTTGCTGTAAAAAGCAAAAAGGCTGCATTGGTGAGTTTTTCGCCTCGTATTAAATCTTTTTTTAAAAGAAAATTCAATGGAGATTCACTGATGTTAACCCCATTTTCATTAATAGAATCTATAGCTAATTGAATTTTTTCAAATGAGATATCTTCTAATTTAAAATGATTATTAGTATGATAATCCCAACTAGAGTTAAATGTTTGTAAGTGGATATTTACCACTTCACTAACACCAAGCAAATGATTGGCATTTGCGGTTCTTTTAAAGTACCTGCCTCTATAAGAAACGGGCTTTAAGGGATATTCTTGTATGGTTAAAACCACCACATTTTTTTCTTCAATTTCTACTGTATCTACATCGGGTATAAGTGTTGGGGTAGTTTTTTGTTTAATTTCATTTATCCAGTTTTGTACAGTTTCTTCATTTAAGGTAGTGCCAACAATAGCACCATCATTGGAAACACCGATTAATACCTTTCCACCTTTGGCATTTGCAAAAGCCACTATGGTTTCTATAGCTTCATTACAAAAATTCGTTTTAAATTCTAATGTTGAACTTTCTCCTGCTGATATGGTATGTATTAAGTTAATCATTAAGTGGGGTTAAAATTAAAGAGAATTTTTTATATTTACCATGGGGTTTGATTGGTCTTCATTTTTAAAAGTGTGTAGCACAAACCTATTATCACTTAATCATCTAAATAAGTTAAGTTGCCTTCCAACTCCGTTAGCAAAGCACCCCTATTGGTTAACCATCGGTTATCCCAAATACGCTGCACTTGTGCTTGGTATTCTTCAATAGGGGGGAAGAAAGTTTTGGTAACAGTTAGCTGATTAGTTGG
>PCUH01000001.1 GCA_002770955.1 Flavobacteriales bacterium CG18_big_fil_WC_8_21_14_2_50_32_9
AGACAAAATTAGCTACATTTCCAGGTCCAGCAATATTTTCGAAATAATGTAATTTCCCATTATCTCCACCTAAAATCATGTCCTCATCACCATCTCCATCAATATCACCAAAAGTGGGTATGATACGAAAAATAGGTTGGTTCATTGCTATATCTAAATTAAGTGTTGAAATCAAAACATAATCGGAATCAATTAGTTGAAATGCAGGGGTTGATGCTGTTCCTATATTTTCATACAAGAAAAGTGATGATGTTATCCCTGCAGAAGAAGTAGAGTCCGAATAGCCTGCATTTCCAATCACTAAATCCATTAAACCATCAGCATTATGGTCAAAAAACACTGGGTGAGAACCAAGACCAACTTCTATCATATCTTCTTGCAAAAAAGATTTTGTTATAAAATCAAAATCAGGAAAATTTGTTGCTCTATTATTTTTATACATCCAAGTTCCATTAATGTTTTCACAACCAGTGAAACAATTTGGAGCAACTACTAAATCTTTTACCCCATCATTGGTTACATCTAAATAATAACCCGCAGGAAAAAGATCTAAATAAACAGGAATTGAATTTACATTATTACTTGGGAAGGATGTATCATAGGCAGTAATGTTTGATGAAGTTAAATTAGGTGTTGGGTCGGAATTAATTAATAAAGTCATGTTTTTGAAAGAAACATCTCCTAGAATTAAATCTTTTGTTCCGTTTGAATCCACGTCCATTGAAAGTATGCTTGAACCCGAGTGTTTATTTCCACCACCAATTCTTTCGGGATTATTGATGTTAAACCCACATGAATCGTATAATACTATTGTATTTGAAGTAGCTCCTTCAGTGAAATATCCCCAACACTTGTTGGCTAATTCAAAATCTAAACTATCACAATCACCATATCTTTCTTGAGATAAATTTTTATGGTATTCAACTTGAGACCCTAAAATACTAAAAGTGATAATATCTAAATCGCCATCACCATCAATATCATCAATAACAGGAATGTCAATGGTTGTTACATACAAATTAACCATACTCGGAGTTGGTGAATCAGGCTGAAAATTAGAATATAAAATATCACTGGTAGCATGTCCGCCTCTTGCCAACACAAATTGTAATGGACCACTCGTAGTTATATTTTTATAAACCGTTACACCACCTGTTCCAGCAGTAAAAACATCCATTAATCCATCACAATTATAATCTCTCAACAATACCCAATCATGTAATCCAGCTGGAAATTGAGTTACATATTGAGGAGCTAATACATAAGAAGCCTGATTAGGAATTCCTAAATTAATAAAAGTAGATATCCTATTAATACTTCTATCAAACACAAACAAATCCATAATATTATCATTATTTAAGTCAATTTCTGAAAATTGAGGCGAATTAAAACCACCAGTCCAAGCATAATCTAGTGTATCTCCAATTTGATTTAAAACCACAATCGAATCATATCGAGTAAAATTTAGTTGTGCAAATGATACTGTACTTGTGCAAATCAATAGAAATAAAATTGCATATTCATTAAGTTTTTTCATGTAAAAAGTATTGATTTAGTTGTTAGCGTAAAGGTATATAATTTTAACAATTAAAAAAAAAATAAAGAATTAAAATTAATGTTTGTAAAACGCATTTGAAATTCTATATTTGCAGGCTTATAAAATTTCATATAAAAACACATAAAAAATGCAAAACAAAGGACTATTAACAACATTCACAGTGCTTTTCGCTATAGCGAGTATTTATTCGCTTTCATTAACTTGGGTAGCTGTTGGAGTAGAAAACGATGCAAAAGACTACGCAGAAACTTATCACAATGGAAATTCCGATGCTGAATTTGCTTATTTAGACTCTATGTCTTCCGTTGAAGTTTATCCATTAATTAACTATACGTATGGAGAGTTAAGAACAAAAATGTTAAACCTCGGTTTAGATTTAAAAGGAGGTATGAACGTAACGCTTGAAGTGCAAGTGGACGAAGTTGTAAGAGCATTATCTTCTTATAGTACAGACGCTGCTTTCAATAAAGCCATTGCTGATGCTAATGCATTGCAAATAAAAAATGGAGGAAATTTTGTTACTCAATTTGCTGATGTTTACAAAAAAAACAATCCAAATGGAAAGTTAATTTCTGTTTTCTATACAAGAGACAATAAAGAAAGACTTTCACCAAATGCTACCAATGAGGAAGTTATTGAATTTATCAATGACATTGCAAATGCTGCTATTGAACAATCGTTTGAAGTAATTAGAACCAGAATTGGTTTATTTGGTGCAGCTCAGCCTAACATTCAACGTATGACAGGTTCTGACCGAATTTTAGTTGAATTACCCGGTGTTAAAAACAAAGAAAGAGTAAGACAATTGTTACAAGGAACTGCAAAATTAGAGTTCTGGACAACAGCACAAAACAATGAATTTTATCCATTGTTAGACCAAGCAAACACTCGATTAGCTAAAATTTTAAATAAAGATAGTGCTAAAGAAACTGATGACAGCACAACAGTTGATATAGTGAATGACTCAACTATAGTTGCTGCAGATTTAAAAACAGCAGATGATAGTGCAAAAACTGAAACTGATATCTTTAGTGCATTAGATAAAACCAACGATTCATCCACAACTGATATTTTAGATAAAGTTACTAATGCAGAAGATTCTGTTGCATTATTCCAAAAAAGTGTGAAGGAAAATCCGTTGTTTGCTTTATTAACTATTCCAACCTACCAAAACGAACAAGGGCAACAAGTTTTTGCCGAAGGTGCTGTTGTAGGAATTGTTGCTGTAAAAGATACTGGTAAAGTAAATCGATATTTAGGAATGAATGAAATAAAAGAAATTATTTCGCCAAGAAAATATAGATTATTTTGGGCCTACAAAGCATTTGATGAAAAAAAACAATTTGTTCAATTGTATGCAATTAAGGTAACCAATCGTGAAGGTAAAGCAGAATTAGAAGGAGATGTTATTGTTGATGCTCGACAAGATTTTGGTCAATTTAATGGTGCTCCAGAAATTGTTATGCAAATGAATGGTGAAGGAGCAACAAAATGGAAAAAATTGACTGGAGAAAATGTTGGAAAACCTATTGCTATTGTATTGGATAACTTAGTTTATTCAGCTCCTGCTCCATCAGAAGAAATTGGTGGTGGTCGTTCAAGCATATCTGGTTCTTTTGAAATAGAAGAAGCTAAATTGGTCGCTAACATATTAAAAGCTGGTAAATTACCTGCTCCAGCTCGTATTGTTGAAGAAGCTATTGTTGGACCAACTTTAGGAAAAGAATCCATTACCAAAGGATTACAATCTTTCCTAATTGCCTTGTTAATTGTGTTAGTTTATATGATATTTTACTACTCAAAAGCTGGTGTTGCTGCTGTAATTGCATTGATAACAAATATGTTCTTCATATTTGGAATTTTAGCTTCCATGCCTCAATTAATTGCATTAACATTACCTGGTATTGCAGGTATTATACTAACAATAGGTATGTCGGTTGATGCTAACGTACTTATCTTTGAACGAATACGTGAAGAGTTAGCTGCAGGAAAAGGAATGCGTTTAGCTGTTTCTGATGGATATAAATTTGCTTATTCTTCCATCATAGATGCAAACATCACCACTTTGTTAACTGGTTTTGTGTTGTGGTTCTTCGGAACTGGTCCAGTTGAAGGCTTTGCGAAAACATTAGTAATTGGTATATTAACCTCATTGTTTACAGCTATTTTTATTACTCGTTTAATTTTTGAATACAATTTAAATAGAAATAAAAAACTAAGCTTTACTTCTAAATTTACAGAAGGTTTCTTCCAAAACTCAACAATAAATTTCTTGAAAAACAGAAAAAAATTCTACATCCTTTCAGGTGTAATTATCCTTATTGGAATAGGTTCATTAGCAACCAAAGGATTACAAAAAGGAGTTGATTTTCAAGGTGGAAGAACGTATGTTGTGCGTTTTCAAAATGTAGAAAAAGTAGAAACAGAAAAAGTTGCAAAACAACTCGCTTTACTTTTTGAAACCGCTCCAGAGGTAAAAACATTTGGTGATGATAATCAAGTAAAAATAACAACCACTTACCTGATTAATAGTGATGACGAAAAAGCGGATGATATTGTAGAAACAAAATTATTTGAAGGTATGTCTTCAATTATTGGGGCAGAAGTAGATAAAGATACTTTTTTAAATACATATTTAATGAGTTCCCAAAAAGTTGGACCTACCATTGCAAATGACATGATTCGATCATCTATACTATCTATAGTTTTCGCATTAATAATTATCTTTTTATATATCTTATTTAGATTTAAGCAAATGTCTTTTGGTGCAGGAGCATTAATAGCAGTTTTCCATGATGTATTAATCGTGCTATCTTTATTCTCTATTTTCTATGGAATTTTACCTTTCTCTTTAGAAGTAGATCAAGCATTTATTGCGGCTATTTTAACTGTGGTTGGTTACTCCATTAATGATACTGTGGTTGTTTTTGATAGAATAAGAGAGTACTTAGGAGCTTTCAAAAAGCGAGATGCTGAAGATTTAGTTAACTCAGCTCTTAATACCACATTAAGTAGAACTGTTAATACTTCATTAAGTACCATCTTTGTATTATTAATGATATTTATTTTCGGAGGCGAGGTTATTAGAGGATTTGCTTTCGCTTTATTAATTGGAATAATAGTAGGAACATATTCATCTCTTTTCATTGCATCTCCTATTGTTTTTGATTTTATGAAAAAAAGGGACATGAAAGAAGCTGCTACAATAAAAAAATAAATAATCAATAAAATATAATTTTAAATAAGCTGTTCGGAGTATTCAGAACAGCTTATTTTTTTTGTAGCTTTGCTTTATATTTTCTTATTATTGGTAATTATGATGCTTTTTTTTAATATTGGAGGTGGAGAACTTTTTATCATCGCTTTGGTGGTGATTATGTTTTTTGGTTCAAAAAAAATTCCAGAGATAGCAAGAATGATTGGCAAAGGAATTAGTGAAGTAAAAAATGCTACCAATGATATCCAACAAGAAATAAAAAGCTCAGTTCCTGACCTCACAAAAGTAAAAGACTCGATGAATGTTCAAAAACAAATGAAAAGCTACTTTATTGATGAACTTTCAACCACCCCTTCTCCTCAGTCTGGCGAAAAAGAACAAAATACCCCAGATACAACTTCTGATGAAAATCCATTAAAACCAGACAAATCAGTTTCTAGAAACTAATTTTATAACCTAAATAAAACGCATTGTTAACCCTGATTGGCAAATCAAAGAAATGGATTATTTATTACTCATAGGCGGTTTAGCAATTTTAATTGCAGGTGGAGAGATATTAGTTAGAGGTGCTGTAGGTATAGCTCTTAAATTCAACCTTTCTCCTTTAGTGATAGGTATGACCATCGTTTCCTTTGGAACTTCTGCACCCGAACTTTTGGTAAGTTTAAAAGCCGCTTTAGAAGGACATCCTGAAATTGCAATAGGAAATGTAGTTGGCTCTAACATTGCTAACATTGCTTTGGTATTGGGAATAACAACATTAATACTACCTATCCCAGTTCAGAAAAACACATTAAAAATAGATTGGCCTATTATGATGGCTGTATCTGTGTTATTTTATTTGTTTATTTTAAATGGAGTATTAAATACTTGGGAAGGAGCAATTTTTGTTTTACTTCTTTTAATTTTCGTTATCTATCAACTTAAATCATCAAAAAGCAATGAAACTGATGATGACGATGAAGCACTAGAAGAAGTGAAATCTAACTATTCAAATATATATCTTCACTTACTTTTTATTCTTTTGGGTGTTGTTGGCTTAGCTTTTGGTGCTGACTGGCTTTTGGAAGGAGCTGTAAATATTGCTAGCAACCTTGGTGTGAGTGAACACATAATTAGTGTAACTATAGTTGCTTTTGGAACAAGCGTGCCTGAATTAGCCACTTCTATAATTGCTGCGTTCAAAAAACAAATGGATATTTCCGTTGGTAATTTAATTGGGTCTAACATTTTCAACTTACTCGGAGTTCTTGGTATTACTGCAATTATAAAAGAAATACCAATCAGCAATCAGGTAATTACCAATGATGTGTTTTGGATGTTAGGAACATCATTTCTTCTACTTCCATTAATGCTCAACTACAACATCAGCCGATGGAAAGGAGCTGTTCTTGCTCTATCTTATTTAGCATACGTTTTCTTTTTGTTAAATGGAATTTAAAAAACGGTTAAACTAAACCCCATACTTATTAAATAAGAGTTTAATCCATCACTTCTGTTATAATTGGCATATCGCAAATTAATAGATTTAAATTTAAACATTCGTTTTTTACTCATCGCATTTTGAAAGATACCAAATAAAGGTGCATATTTAAATCCTAATCCAACATAGTTAGACTCAAAATTAGATAAATCATAATCGGAAGTGTAGTATTTGTCGGTTAATTGATGTTCGCCAAAAGGAGCAAAATAGTCTGCAGCTGTTTGTGTGTGATAGCGATAAAATGGATAAAATGCAATAGCTTTACTAAATCTTACTGGAACTTCAATTTCATAGGTGTTTCCAATTATTCCAAAATCATCATAATAATAACGATAAAATCCTCTTAAAATAAAAGTACTGTTTAAATAATAATGAAACCGCAGTGCAATTGGTATTTTTATTCGTGAATCAGGAAGAAATTCCCTTCTTCTTACTTTCGATGAAATTATGGTTGAAATTTCGTCTAATGAAGTAGTATTAATCCCATCATCAAAATAAACACGATGAAAAGGTGTTGCCAACAAGCCTGCTTGATAGGTTATTTCAGTGATTAAAGCAAGTTGAAGTTTTTTGGTTAACACTTGAGCATAGGTACTTGCAAAATTAAGTGTTAAACGAGTATTCTCTCCTTCTGGTTCATTTCTTAGCTCAATAGGACGGTAGAGTGTATAACTATCATAAAAAACTTTTCCTTTAAAAGAAAGACTTTTGTTTCTGTTTTTGGATTCAACCTCATAACTAGTTCCAACATTAAAAGAAGCAACATCATACTCACTTGAAAACCCAAGTCCAACTTCATACGACTTTCGCTTGCTTATTTTATGAGTAATGCCAATATCTCCGTGTACTCTAACATCTTGTTTTGAGTCGGAAGACACATCAATATCAATATTATCTGTTGATGCTGAAGTGATAAAATCTTGACCAAAGTTTATGGAATACGTATTTTTTCCATAAGGAATACTAATTATTAGAGAATTTGTAAAATCCTGAAGATTTTCTGTTCCCCGACCTCCCGTAACAGGTGAATGAACTCCATCCTGATCATAATAACTCGATAGAATATCAATTTCAATTTGACCTAATTTGGCTTTAACTGTATCTTGAGGAGAAACTTCTGTTGATGTATTTTGAGCAATTAAATTTCCTCCAAAAATTAATATTACTGCACCAAGTGTTTTTTTGATTAATTGCATCCACAACCTCCTCCTGATTTACCACCGTTAGCACCAGATGCACCTTCTCGGTAAGATTGGAAATTAGTATCAAATACCTTAATTTTTGAATCGGACAGTTTCATATCTTCATCATTAATTGCTCCTTTTTGAAATTCTTCAACCGCAGCACATGAACTCAGCAAGCTTATGGCTATTGTTGAAATAATCAATGTAAATTTTAATTTCATTCTTTTAATTATTGATAATTAGATGATTGTTAATTATTTTTTTAGTTTCGTTCTGTTCATAATAGTTTAATTTTATTCCGTTTGATGTAAGCATTTCATCATTGTCAGTAACAATTAAACATTCAATGTTTTTAAGTTTATTTATAAGTGTTAAGCCTTTTTCTGAACCTAAAATAAAAACAGATGTTGCTAATGCATCCGCTATTTCGGCATCGGCACAAATAATAGTTACACTTTTTGTTCCTATTGCGGGCCAGCCTGTTGTAGGGTTAATTATGTGTGAATATTTTTTTCCTTCAATCGTAAAAAATTTTTCATAATTGCCCGAGGTAACCACAGCCATATTGCTAATTACCAACCAACCCATTACGTTGTCTTTATCTTTCGGATTAGCTATTCCTATGCTCCAATCGGTATTACTTTCCATTTTTCCCCAAGTAATTAAATCACCAGCTGCATTAACTACTCCATCATTTATTCCTAGTTGTTGCATAATTAGCTTACCTCGGTTTGCAGCATATCCTTTTCCAATAGCACCAAAACCAATTCGCATTCCCTTTTCTTTTAAAAATACAGTTTGATTATTTTCATCCACAATAATATTCTTATAGTTGATTTTAGATACCGAAAATGCAATATCTTCATCGGAAGGTAGTGTATTTTGTGTTCCATCAAATCTCCATAAATTAGTTACTGATGCAAAAGAAATATCAAAAACGCCCTCTGTTAAATCTGATATTTTTTTGCTTCGCACAATTAAATTCAACAATTCTTTATCTACCTTAACAGGTTTTATTCCAGCATTTTCATTAATTAAACTCGTTTGTGATGTTGGTTTCCATGATGAAATTAAATTCTCAATACGCTGAATTTCCTTAATAGCCGAATCTATGCTGTTTTTAGCCAACATTTCATTTTTAGAAACAGCTGTAATTTCAAACCGAGTACCCATTAATTTAAGCACTTGTTTATAAGCAAATCTCTCTGTTTCTTGAGCATATAAACTGCTTAGAGTAAGTAAAATCAGCACACTTAAACTCAGTTGTTTCATTTAAGCAAATCGTTTAAGTGTTTAATATATACTTCTGCACCACCTTCTATATATCCAGTTCGTGCAAGCACTTTTTCATCACTATCCATGATAATTACAGTTGGAAATTGCCCTTCACTGTTGTATTTTTTAGCCAATTCAGCATTTTGTTCGGTAAGTTCTTTTGAAAGTTTATTTTTAGATTTCATAGGAAAATCAACATTCAACAATATAAATTTATCTTTTGCATAAGTGTTGAATACTTCTGTTTGAAAAACACTTTTTTCTAAACGAATACAATTTGAACACCAATCAGAACCAGAAAAATCCATTAAAATTAATTTGTTTTCTGCTTTTGCTTTAGTTAGAGCTTCTTTGTAATCCGTTAGCCAAATGGAACTTTCATTATCAATAAAAGATGTTAGCATTACTGTTGTTAACAAGGCTACTATCAGAAATTTTAAATTTTTCATATCTATTTTTTTAATTTTTTTCTAATGTTAAATAAGTATCTACAATATTAAGCCCATTATAGTTTTTCAATTCAATTAATGTTGGTCTTTGATTTAACAATTTCCATTTATTGTTTATCCGTTTTAAACTAGTTGGATAATTGAAATTAATAACAATTTCTAGGTTATCAATACTTGTTATCGTATTTCCGATAGGAAAAAAAATACCGTGTTCATCTTCGTCTTCGTCTTCATCACCCGATGGAATTCTTCTTATACTCCATGTTCCATTGTAAATATTGTTTGCTGTATCTCTACATAAAACAATATTATTGGCTTCAAATGAAAAATTATAGTTGAATAAATAGATTGTGCTATCTATACCCTCTTTTACAAAACTTGTAACCTTCCAAGTTCCCTGTTGAAGGTTATTTTTCAATTGCTCTGTAACTGTGTTTGTATCGCTTTTATTGCTCTTAGAGCATGATTGAAAAGTTAATGCTCCGATAAGGAGAACAGCCAATAGCATTATATTTTTTTTTACTTTCATTTGATAATTTGAATTTAAAATAAGATTATTTCTGTTTTAGAAAACCTAAAAAAGACAGCTAATTAATTATCCAATTTGGGTTGAATGATGAAATGTTTTTTAGACTTGAAAAGCAATAGGAGGTCCTCTAAAAAGAAGTTCAGTGAAAAGTTTGCTACTAATTAGCCTGTGAGGAAAATTTCCTATAAGAGCATACTCTTTATAAGAGTGTTGAGCCCTGAAAATGAATGTTGATAGATAAAAAGTAGAATTAAAAAATTCTAAATTACTTTCAACTTCTAGTGCTTGTGTAACAAAATTGGTTAAGTGGTTTTCACCAATATTAAGCGAAAGAATATCAGATAAAAAATTTTGAAGATTAACAGGTTCATTCACTGAATAAAACTGTAAATTCAAATTGTTTTTTTGATGATTATGAGAAATACAATTATGAAGAATTAAGATAGTTCCTGCACAAAAAATAGCTATTTTAACAAATGATTTCATCCAATTTATATAGACAAAATTAGAACTTTTTATGAGAATCCTCATAAAATTGCATTTTTTTAGCATAAATTTTATTTACGAACCCTTTAGCTAAAATGTTATGATATTTAGAGGAAAATAATTGGTTGGCTACGAACTAGACTTTCAACAGATTTTTTAATTCCAACACACCTTGTTTTGAATCAAAATATCTAAATTTAAGACTATTAATTTCATTTATTTTCTCAAATTGATTAGGTTCTATAATAGCTATTTGCCCCTTTTCATTAACAAACCAAACTATAGATTCTCCTTTTTTATAATAACGTACGCCTTTGAGGTAACCAAGGTTTACCAACGAATTCCTTTTGAGACCTACAACATAATAATTATTAAACGATGCTTTTTCTCCATTATCATCTAAAAGTGTTTTTTTAGCTAGCATTTCTGGCTGATATCTAGGTTGGTCGCAGTTGTAAATCCCAAATCCTTCAATACTAAAAGTTCTTATTGTATTAAACGTAATTTCTTGTTGAACAGTAGGTGCTGAGGAAGTTTCATAAACATCAAAATCAGTTGAAGATTGCTTTGCAATATATTGACTTTTATCTTGATTGTATTGAGTTATTGCTTTATCATAAAACTCATCTTTTATAACAGGATAAACAGTTAATTTAATTATAGAATCATTTCTTGAAAGCGTTAATGTATAATTTCCATGTGTATTTGAATTGCTTATTTCTGCAGTTTCCCAATTTACGTTATAAATGAGTGGATCAAATGGTTCTTCCATTTCATTGATTTCGAAAATTGTTCCTTCATATTTTTCTAATTCTGGGTAATTCTTCTTGTCAACTTTTAAATTTATGCTATATTTTTGTTTATTTTGTTTAATAGGCTTTTTTATTTTTTCCTTTTTAATACTCAATTGATTATTTATTTTTTTTGATTCTTGATGATTTTTCTCAATGCTAATAGGTTGATTATCATAAGTCCAAGTACCAGTTTCTTCATTTAAGCTATAAAAATTAAATCCATTTTCTGCGGTTGTAGAATTGAATTGAAAATCTATTGAATTTCCATCTGCTAAAGCTATTTTTTCATCGTTTTGAAAAGCTTTAATATCCAACATACCAGCAGATTCAAAGTGATAGACTACACCAGCCGAATCATAAGTCATTGGAATTCCGCTAAGAAAAAAATCAATAGGATTTCTTAATTCTCTATACTGAATTTGAGCCGTTCCTGAAATTTTATTGCCATTTACATCTACTAATGAATTTTTAGGAATAAAAAATTTTGTCCCACTTTTTGTTGTAATTTCTTGATTTTTATCTACTTCAATGTTGAAAATTTCATAAGGAATGTCTTGATCTAAAAAAGGTGGTTTAATTGCTGTAATTTCATTTTGGAGTGTATTTTGTTTGTAAGTAAAATCAGCTTGTTCATCAGCAAATTTTTCATTGTTTTCAGTTTGGTTATTAAAAAAATAAATGGAAATTACAACAGCCAAAACTGACGCACCACCAATTCCCCATGTTTTAATCATGTTTGTTATTGGATTGGGCTTAATATTAACCTTTTCTAATGTACTTTTAAAATCTTTATTTTTTAAAATTTGCTCATCGGTTAAATTTTGTCTGTCTTTTTTATAGTTTGCGTTTTTCATAATTCCATGTTTTAGTTATAAAGCTAATTTTGTAAGTTGTTTTAGTTTTTGAATTACTCTAAAAGTTTTGATTTTTGCATTATTTTCGGTAATTCCCATAATATTGCTTATTTCAAAATAAGTTCTTTTTTCAAAGTATTTCATCTCAATTAGTTCGGTTTCTTCATGACTTAATTTTTTAAGTGCTTCTACAACAATGCCTAATTTATCTAATTGTTCTTCGTATGTTTCTTCTGTTAAGTTTATTAAATCATTACTTGAAAAATTAACTTGTCTAAATTTTTTCCCTTGTTTATAATTAGTATATATTGTATTCCGAGCAATTCTATATAGCCATGAAGCAAAAGGTATTTCTGATGTTTTATATGTTTTGAGGTTTTCCATTACTTTAATGAATACATCAGAACAAATTTCAGCTGCCTGTAATTCTGTTTCTACTCGTTGATAGATAAATTTGAATATTTGAAGGTAGTATCTTTCATACAATACACTAAATTTAGATAAATCCTTTTTTGCTAAATCAATTTCGATTTGTTCTGCCAAAATCATATCCGTTTTAATGTGGTATGTTGAGTTTTGAGTTTTCATTCTTTTGATTTTACATATATAACTTCCATTTTCCAAAAAGTTACAAGGATTGCAATTATTTTTTTTTTAAAAGACAAAAAGAATTGTTAAGAAGTACACTAAAAAGTTAGCTGTTTCCTTATCATACCTACTGTTGCAATTTTCGAACTTACTTTTGATAGCGTGAATTTATGACTTCTGTTTTTAGAAAATTTTATGTTTCGGAATTCATCTAAAGAAACATATCCAACATCATCATTTCTTACTTGTGCTAACAAAATATAATTTTGATGGCTCTCTAAATACATCCTTATAACCTCGATACCCAAAGAACCTTTAATTTTTCTGTATCTTTTTGTCTCAGGTTCAATTATTAACACATTCTTTATTGCAAGCATATTACTATCACTATCTTGAAATAAGGCTCTTATTGTTAAACTTTCTATTGAATCAGTTTCTTGTGTTCTGTTTCTGTTGTTCAGCACATAGAAGCCTTCTTCATAATTATCCATTATTAAACTTCTTTCGATGTTTTCTACAGAAGCCGAAGCATTACCCATTGCCTTTTTCTCATTAGCAATTACTTCATCATA
>PCUH01000078.1:0-269 GCA_002770955.1 Flavobacteriales bacterium CG18_big_fil_WC_8_21_14_2_50_32_9
TTCTAAATGTTGTTTTGAATTTTCCATATTAAAAAGTACTTTGAATTGCAAAGTAAATAAATTAAATTAATATAATCCAAATTTTTTTTGACTTTTTTTAGAATGGGTAGGAAATAAGGAGGTTGGTGGGTTGAATAAATGGAAGAAATCAGGACGAAAACCTTTCTTCAATTTTGGTTTTTAAATAAGGATTTAAGATTTTTATTAGTTTAGAAAATTCACCAAAGTAACCAAAGAAATCAGTTTCTCCTTGAGCTCCTCTAAACATA
>PCUH01000078.1:383-9000 GCA_002770955.1 Flavobacteriales bacterium CG18_big_fil_WC_8_21_14_2_50_32_9
GTAGGTCGTGTTATAAATATTTCATTTATTCCTGAATAATCTGTCTTTGAAATGGTAGTTCTGTTAAATCCTATTGAATCTAATGAAGATACAAAATCTTCATTAATGTTAATTGGTCTTCTTCACACAGCAAAAGAGTACATAATTGAATCTTTTTCACTATTTTCTTCTTGAAAAATAGGGTCAAAAAACAATTCTTCAAACGTTACTTCGGTACTAAAATATTGGATACTATCATACTGTGGAAACATGGCTTGTTCTTTAATATGGCTTCCCGTGTGACAATCTTCAGTTATAGATGAACAACTAAAAAGCAGAAACGATAAGACCAAAACTAGGTAACCGCTAAGCTGAAATGTTGTTATTCTAACAAAAGACTTAGTAATATCTTTATTATAAATCATCTAACAAATATACATTTTTTAGAAATTATTATGTTTGTTTGAGTACGGAGAATCTGGATGAGGTTGATTTATGCTGTTATTTTTTTGTCATTTCCTCGTTCTTGAAGGCTTCTCAGCATATTGTTTAAGGCGGCTGCTTTTATAAAGCCTTTTATGGATAAGTCTTCGTCTAATTCTTCCCATCTAATGCCTATTCCTCCTCCAGTGAATTTCCAATTATTTAACTGTTTTTTGGTGGCTTTCTTTAGTTTTGGGTAGTCGGATAAGTTCAATTTTATTATTTTCCCATTGTTAAAGATAACAATCATCAGGTCTAATTCTTTATAAAGAATAAGTTCTTTTGCTCTCAACTTATATTCAAAAATCAACCTGTCAAATGGGTCTGTTGCTTTTTTATTGCTCATTTTATCTGAAGTATTCATTCCAAGCTATTATTAGTTGTTGTTGATTATTAGCTGTTATTAGTCTTATTTCTTTTCTTTGTCTTGTTGTAAAGCCATAACTGTATGCTTCTTCTAAATCGGGTTCTAGCCAGTATTTAGCATTGCCTTCTGCTTTTTCTATATGTACGTGAATGGGTTCATCATTTTCATTACTATAAAAGAAAAACCTATATCCATTTACTATTAATATTGTTGGCATATTCGCAAATTTAATGTTTTTTTGATTTGTTTTCGATGAATGGATCGCTTTTTACCTAACTCTTCACAGCCTAAAACTTAAGAAATCCCTCCCCGTAATTAAGCCGAAGCGTTGTTATTCTAACAAAAGACTTAGTAACATCTTTATTATAAATCATCTAACAAATATACATTTTTTTATAAAGTTTTGTTTTTGCTCAACGCTTTCGCAAATTAATAGGTTAAAATCTATGTTTTGCCCTAATGAACTCAACATCATTATACGTTCTGATAATGTATTTTTCAGTTGCTTTAAAATTATCAAATAATAGTTGTTGCTTTTCGTTAAGGGTTTCGTTATGAAACTTACATTCTATCAATATTTTGTTTAAAGAAATAAAATCCAATTCGGTGGTATTTTCATACACATAACTCAAATTCAGGTGTTTTAATCTAAGGTAGACGTAGTTTTCAAACAAAGCTCCCCAATCACGCTCTCCTGTATAATAGGTTCTAATCCCAGTATCGCAACAATATATTTTTTTTGGAGAAACCAATTGTTCGTTTAGCTTTCCAAATCTAGTAACTGGGCTAACAATAAAAGTATCACAAAACATATCGAAATAGCGTTTAGACGTTTCGGTTGAAATCCCCAATACTTTAGCAACTTTGTTGATGCTCATGGTTTTTCCGCTTCGTTCCATTAGCAATAAAAAATAATCTTTTAACTGTCTTATTTGTCGTATTCCATTCACAGCAGCAATATCTTTATAAATAATGTTATCCATCAATTCACTAATGTACGCTACATCATTAGTTAATACATATTCGGGAATTCCACCAGTTAATAAATAATCTTTAAAATAAGTTTCTTTTAAATGCCCATCTGCCTTATTTATAACAATATTTTTAAACTGTAAATACATTTCAAAACTTAAAGGTAGCACCTCAAAAGTAACGCTACGTCCTGTTAAATAACCTTTTTGTTTTTGCAACAAAGAAGCACTTGATGAGGAAGCAAAAATTTTTGAATTTCCTTTGTCGTAAAGGTTTTTCAGTTGCAATTCGTAATCTTCAACAAAGGTTATTTCATCTAAAAACAAATAAATATGTTCTTCATTTTTAATTTTATGGATAGTTTTAAAATTTTCAACTATCTCTATAATTGATTTTCCAATAAATAGAAAATCGTCCATACTTACATACAAAACATGGAGTGGGTTAATTTTTTTTTCGTTAATTAAATACTTAATACAAAGTTTCATCAAACTCGTTTTCCCAACTCTGCGTAAGCCTGTTAAAAAAACAACTTGTTTGTTAGTTATGTTTGGTAAAATAAACTCAAAACTTTCTGTTCGGTCTAATAAGTTATCTAACAAAGTATTAGTATTTTCCCACCATGGGTTGTATCTGTAAAATTCTTTTTCCATTGGTTTAAAATTTTTATCAAAAGTACAAAAAGTATTTGTTACAAACAAATGCTTTTAGCAAATAGTGTTTGTTTGAAACAAACGGTATTTAAAATATCAAACATTAAATATTCGGTATTTTAATGTATGCAGGTAATTTTGACCTTAAAAACACATCGCTGATGTTATAATCTCACTGCTCTGGCAGTTTCGAACAAAATCTGCTCCTCTCCTCCCGATATCGGGAGGAGAAAAGTAATAATCAAAACTTGGAGTTTTAAAAATAAAAGATTCATCACTTCATTTTTCTATCCCTCATACTTCGGAATGAAAAATCTTGTTCAGAATGACAGTTCTAATTGGCTTTGTAGCGTGGGCTACTCCTTCCCTTTGGAAAGGTTGGGATTGGAATGGGCTAAGTGCGTTGGAAAAGTCCCCCTTCGGGGTTCAATAGCGTAAAAAAACATCCACTGGATGTTTTTTTACGCTATTGGAATGATTGTAGGGCTGGTAGGGGCTTACTCCCCCTTAAACTCAATTTCATCTTTCACAATAAAACTATTGGGAAAGTCGGACATAATTTCATTTTGAAATTTTATGGCCTCTAATTTGGTTTTAAAATCGCCAACACGCACTTTAAAATAAGGTTGTTGGTAAACTTCGTAGGCAGGAACATCTTTATATTTTTGAATAAAAGCAGCTCTAATCCTTTTTGCTGGATGGCTATTTGATTCCGATCCAATCTGAACACGGTATCCAGTTAATTGAAATGAACTATGATATGTGTCAATAATTCTATCTATTGAAACATCTTTTAAAACGGTAGTGTTTGAAGTTTTAGGTAAAATCAAACTATCTGTTTGAGCAGTTAAATTAATAGTAAAAAAATAAATAAAAATAAATAAGAAAAGACTTCGCATAAGATTATTTGTGATTTGAATCATTAATTATTTAGCTATCAACTAGTACGCCATTTTTTTACAAAAGTAAGGTTAATTTATTTTTTGTTTTTAGAAAATCTGCTATTTAGAATGAATCTAAATTAATATTAATGATGCCAATTTACTTTAAAAAAATTATCAAAAACACTTCTATTCATTTACATTTGCCAATCATTTTTATAATGTATTTTATCAAACGATTGTAACTATTTTATTATGAATAAGATATCAGATATTAAATCAAAGAGTGTAATTTTAAAACTTTCGCTAATTTGTTTTTCTTTTTTATTTCTACAAATTAAATTAACTGCACAAAGTGGAGAAGAAATTTTTAATACCAATTGTACTGCGTGTCATTTTGCTACAGCCGACAGGTTAGTAGGGCCTGGTTTGTTGGGAGTTACAGAAAAAAGAGCCCAAGAATGGTTTGTTAAATGGGTAAAAGATTCTCAAAAAATGGTTGCAGAAGGTGATAAAGATGCAGTTGCTCTTTTTGAAGAATACCAAATTCCAATGCAATCATTTGAAGGTGTTTTAACAGATGCTGAAATTATAGCAGTATATGATTATTTAGCTAATCCAGAAGCTAAGCCTACTTCTGAAGCAACCGATGAAGTTGCTGCAGCAAGCTCTACGGATGATGCACTAATTACTCAAGGACAAAAAGTGTTTAAAGCCAATTGTTCAGCATGTCACAGCATTGGAGCAAACAAAGTTGTTGGACCCGGGTTGCAAGGAATAAATGACAAAAGAAGCGAAGAATGGTTGTTAAAATGGATTAAAAATTCTCCAGAATTAATTGCTTCTGGCGATGCTGATGCAAATGCCATTTTTAATGAGTATAACAAAATGCCGATGCCTCCTCAAGCTGTTAGTGATGAAGAAATAAGAGCAGTGTTAGCCTACATAAAAACCCCTCCAGGACAAAAAGAAGTTGCAGCAGAAAAAACAGATGCTCAAGGAACTGATGTTCCTAAAGATGATAATTCTACAGTAATGTTAATATTGTTAGTTGTTGTAATTGTATTTGCAGCAATACTATTAGTACTATTAAATAAATCAAGAGTTTCTATCGCTAAAGCTGTTGCTGAAAAAACAGGAGATACCTATAATGGACCCATTACCTTAGCAGAAGCTTGCAAGCATTTAATAAGCAACAACAAAGGAATTGTAGCTGTTATTGTCATTATATTGTTTTTTGCAGGATTAGTAGATTTAATGGATGGAGCCATGCAAATAGGCGTTCATCAAGGCTATAAACCTGAACAACCCATTAAATTTTCACATCAAATCCATGCTGGATTAGATAAAATTGATTGTAATTATTGTCACTCAAGTGCACGTCATAGTAAAACGTCTGGAATTCCTTCACTTAATGTATGTATGAATTGTCATTTATACATTAAAGGAGAAGGAAAAACTTTTACTTATAATGGAGAAGAATACCCTATGGCAGAAGAAATTCAAAAAATTTATACATATTTAGATTTTGATCCTAATACCGGTAAGTATGGAGATAACCAAACTCCTGTAAAATGGATAAAAGTTCATAATTTGCCTGATCACGCATTTTTTAGCCATCAACAACATGTTACGGTTGGTAAACAACAATGCCAAACCTGTCATGGCCCTGTTCAAGAAATGGATGTTGTTGAGCAATTTTCTCCACTTACCATGGGATGGTGTATTCAATGTCATAAAGAAACATCAGTGGCAACACAAGGAAATGGTTATTATGATGACTTACACAGCAGAATGCCAGAAGAATTTAAAAACAAAATAATGCAAGATGGCAAAATAACGGTAAATGAAATAGGTGGAATGGAGTGTGCAAAATGTCATTACTAACTATTTGTTAACTAAAGAAGACTGAAAATTAAACACTTTTGATTAAAAAAAATATGGCTAATTCAAAAAAATACTGGAAAGGTTTAGAACAACTCAACAATGACCCTAAATTTTTAGCGTCAAGTAGAAATGAATTTCCTGAAGAACTTCCTGTTGATCAATTTCTAGGAGATAAAGAAACATTAGAAAATTCCTCAACATCACGAAGAGATTTCTTAAAATATTTGGGATTTGGAGTTGCAGCAGCATCATTAGCAGCTTGCGAATCGCCTGTTACTAAAGCAATACCTTACATTAACAAGCCTGAGGAAATTACTCCTGGAAAAGCAAATTATTATGCTTCCACTTATTATGATGGTAATGATTTTGCTCCTATTTTAGTAAAAACAAGAGAAGGTCGCCCTATTCATGTTATTGGAAATAAAGAATCGAAACTTACAAAAGGAGCTATTAATTCAAGAATTGCAGCTTCAGTTCTTTCTTTGTATGATAACAATAGATTGAAAAATCCTTTAAAAAATGGAAAAGCAACCGATTGGAAAACTGTAGATGCAGAAATTACTAAAGCAATAGCAGAGGGTAAAAACATTAAACTACTTACTTCTTCACTTTTTAGTGATTCAACAAAACAAGCTTTCTCAAAAGTAGCAGGAGAAAAGGTTTACGACATACAAGGTAATTTTAAAGGAGTTAAAATTGATACCAACTTTGTTGAATATGATGAAATATCTTATTCAGGAATGTTAGATGCCAACGAAACTACATTTAACAAAAGAGCAATTCCTACCTATAATTTTGAAAAAGCAAAAACAATTATTAGTGTTGGAGCAGATTTTATGGGTAACTGGTTAGATACTACTATGTATTTGAATGATTATGCTCAAACACGAAAGCCAGATAACGATTGGATGTCCAAACATTTTCAATTTGAGGCTAATATGTCGCTTTCAGGAACAAATGCCGATGTAAGAGTTCCTGTTAAACCCTCTGAATATGGTGTTATTGTAGCAAACATCTACAAACAATTAGGTGGAAGTGTTGATGCACCTGCTGCCAATGCAAATCTCGAAAGCAAAATTGCGGCTGCTGTTAAAGCACTTAAAGACGCTAAAGGTTCATCAATAGTTATTTGTGGTTCAAACAACAAAAATATTCAGCTAATTGTTAATGGAATTAATCAAATTTTAGGGAACTATGGTAACACAATAAATATTGTTAATCATTCCAACACAAAAGCTGGAAATGACACTAAAGTAAATGCCTTGGTTGAAGAAATGAGTAAAGGAGAAGTTGATGTGTTGTTTGTTTATGGTGTTGATCCTGCACGTTCAATTGGAGATAAATTTATTTCTGCCTTAAGTAAAGTAAAAACATCGGTGTCTTTTGCAACAAAAGAAAACGAAACATCTAAACTTTGCACCTATGTTTGTCCTGATAATCACGCTTTAGAATCATGGAACGACTACAATCCAGTTGATGGATATTTTACCCTCCAACAACCAACTATTTCACCATTATTTAATACTCGTCAAGCACAAGAAAGCTGTTTAAAATGGTCTAGTGATTATAAAAATATTTCTTACTATGATTTTATAAAAGAAACATGGAAAAATATAATCTTTCCAGACAATGAAATTTACACATTAGACTTAAACTTTAATGAACATTGGAACAAAGCACTTCATGATGGAGAAATCTGTTTTGAAATACCGCATGCTGAGGTATTAGAAAGAACTACATCATTTGTAAATGTTACTGGTATATCTTCAATTAAAATTGATGGAGCTGGTGTTGATGGCGATTTTGAATTAGAACTTACTCAAAATGCATCTGTGGGAGCAGGAGCAGGGGCAGATAACCCATGGTTACAAGAAACGCCAGATCCCATCACAAAAGTAACTTGGGATAATTATGTTACTATGCATCCATCAGAAATGAAGGAAAGAGGTTATAACACACAATTAGGACAAGAATCTCCTGCAAATTTAATAAGTGTAACTGTTAATGGAAAAACTATAGACAGTATTCCTGTTGTTGCACAACCTGGTCAAGCAAAAGGAACAATTGGTATTGCTTTAGGATACGGAAAAGTTGTAGGGAATATGGCAGAACCAACAGGTAAAAACGCTTATCCATTAGTTGAAAATAAAGATGGAGTAGTTTCTTATTACGTTGGAGCAACTATTGTAGATGTGGCTGGAACATATCCAATTGCTGCTACACAAACCCACCAAACTGTTATGGGTAGAGATTCTGTAGTGAGAGAAACTACATTGGCTACTTACAAAAAAGGAAATAAAGAGGCTTACAATCCTGAGCATAAATTAGCTACTCACGAAAACGGACAAACCGTAAAGAAAAACATCAAAGAATTTGATTTATGGAAAGCCCATCCTGTTGAAAACATAGGTCATCGTTGGGGAATGTCTATTGACATGAATGCTTGTATTGGATGTAGCACTTGCATAACATCATGTAACTCAGAAAATAATGTTCCTGTTGTTGGTAAAGATGAAGTAAGAAGAGGAAGAGAAATGCACTGGATGCGAATTGACAGGTATTATAGCACTGATGCAGATATAGAAGATAAATCAATTGCTGGATACAGGAAAATGGAAGATCCTGCTGATAACCCTCAAGTGGTGCATCAACCAATGATGTGTCAGCACTGTAATCATGCAGGTTGTGAAACGGTTTGTCCTGTTGCGGCAACTACACATAGTAATGAAGGATTGAATATGATGGCTTACAACAGATGCATAGGCACAAGATATTGTGCCAACAACTGTGCTTACAAAGTAAGAAGGTTCAACTGGTTCAACTACATGGCTTACGATAAGTTTACAGAAATTAATCCATCACAAGATGACTTAGGAAGAATGGTGTTGAATCCAGATGTTGTTGTGAGAGCAAGAGGAGTAATGGAAAAATGCAGTATGTGTGTTCAACGTATTCAAGCAGGAAAATTAGATGCTAAAAAAGCAGGAACAAAAGTGCAAGATGGAGCTATTCAAACAGCATGTTCAGCATCTTGTCCAACCAATGCAATTACTTTTGGAGATTTAAATGACACTACAAGTAAAATAAATGGAGATATGAATCACAACAGAGCTTATAGAGTAATTGAAGAAGTGGGTCAACAACCTAATGTTTACTATTTAACTAAAGTTAGAAATTTAGAAAATAACGAAGCTTAAAAAAGTATAAAAAATGCATAGAGAAGCAGCAATAAGAGAACCGTTAATATTAGGAGATGATGTAACATATACAAAAATCTCTAATGACGTATTAGCAACCATCGAAGGAAAAACAACTAAAAGTTGGAAGGTATTAATGACAATCGCAACCATCGTAGGTTTATGGGGTGTAGGAAATATACTATATCTTATAGGTGT
>PCUH01000078.1:9017-12761 GCA_002770955.1 Flavobacteriales bacterium CG18_big_fil_WC_8_21_14_2_50_32_9
GATTGAACAAAACCGTTGGTTGGGCATGGGACATTACTAACTTTGTTTGGTGGGTTGGAATCGGACACGCAGGAACTTTGATTTCCGCTGTGCTATTGTTGTTTCGTCAAAAATGGCGTATGGCAATTAACCGACCAGCTGAAGCGATGACTATTTTTGCTGTATTTATGGCTGGTTTGTTCCCTATGATACACATGGGAAGAATTTGGATGGCATACTGGGTATTACCGCTACCAAATACATTTGGACCAATGTGGGTAAATTTTAACTCTCCGCTGCTATGGGATGTGTTTGCAATCTCAACTTATTTGTCTGTTTCATTAGTTTTTTGGTACATTGGATTAATTCCTGATTTTGCAACCATAAGAGATAGAGCTAAAGCACCAGTTCCTAAATTAATGTACAGTTTATTAAGTTTTGGTTGGTCTGGAAATGCAAAAGCATGGCAACGATTTGAAGAGGTTTCATTAGTATTAGCAGGTTTAGCAACTCCACTTGTATTCTCGGTTCACTCTATTGTATCTATGGATTTTGCAACCTCTGTTGTTCCTGGTTGGCACACTACCATCTTCCCTCCTTATTTCGTTGCTGGAGCAGTTTTTTCTGGATTTGCTATGGTGCAAACATTAATGCTTATTGTTAGAAAAGTAATGCACTTAGAACAATATGTTACAGTAAAACATATTGAATATATGAATATTGTAATTATTGTTACAGGTTCTATAGTTGGAGTTGCTTATTTGACTGAACTATTTATTTCTTGGTATTCGGGTGTTGAATATGAATCTTATGCATTTATCAATCGTTTTTCTGGGCCTTATGCGTGGGCATATTGGTGTATGATGACTTGCAACGTAATTTCTCCTCACTTGTTCTGGTTTAAAAAATTAAGAACTAACCTAGCATTTACCTTTTTCATGTCTATTATTGTAAATATAGGGATGTGGTTTGAACGATTTGTAATCATTGTAACTTCCGTTCATAGAGATTATTTACCATCAAGTTGGTCTATGTTTTATCCAACTTGGGTGGACATAGGAATATTTATAGGCACATTAGGAATATTTAGTGTATTTTATTTATTGTTCTTGAGATATTTTCCAGTATTAGCTTTTAATGAGGTGAAAAGTATTTTAAAATCATCAGGCGAAAAATATAAAAACATGTCCGATGAAGACTTTAAAAAATTACATCCTGTTAAAAAGTGATTAGAAATTAGAGATTAGAAATTAGAGATTAGAAATTAGAGATTAGAAATTTTTATAAATACAGTCCTTTAACAAATAACGAATAACAAAAGTTATGGCAGATAAAAAAATATACGCAATTTATGATGATGATTATGTACTTTTAGAAAGTGCTAAGCATCTAGTGTCAAAAGGTATCTTTATTAGAGATGTGTTTTCTCCATTTCCTATTCATGGATTGGATCCAGTAATTGGATTAAAACGAACTCGAATAGCCATCACAGCATTTATATATGGAATGATAGGCGTTGCACTTGCTTTGCTAGGTATGTGGTATTTTTCTGTGCAGGATTGGCCAATGAATATTGGTGGAAAACCTAATTTCTCTTTAATTGATAACCTTCCAGCATTTATTCCTGTTACTTTTGAGTTCGGAGTGTTGTGTGCTGCTCATGGAATGGCAATCACTTATTTATTAAGAAACTGGACGTTGCCAGGATTTAAATCTCACAATCCTTATCCAAGAACAACTGATGATAGATTTGTAATGGAAATTCACCCACATGATAATAATGTTAGTGCTGAAGACATAAAAGCATTAATCAATGAAACTTATGTGTTAGAAATCGATGAGAAATAACTACTAATTTCAAATTAGAATACAAAATGAAAAAATACTTGAATAATAGCATTAAAATTACAGTTGTAGCAGCAGTTATTTCATTTTCTTCTTGTAAAGAAAAAAATGGATTAGCTCCAGAATATATGCCTGATATGTATCGTTCTCCTTCTTTAGAAACTTACGTTGATTATGGCGAACTAAGAGGAAAACGAGGAAATGATTCATTGCGAAACGTACTTAATGCAAGAAAACCTGTTGCAGGAACTATCCATAGAGGCTTTTCTCCTTATCCTTATGCAAACTCAATAGATGGTTATAATGAAGCTGGTGAAAAATTAACAAGTGCTATACCCTATACAGAACAAAGTGTTGCTAAAGGTAAAGAACTATACGGAATGTTTTGTGTACATTGTCATGGAACAACAGGGCAAGGTGATGGGACATTGGTTGAACGAGAAGTTTTCCCACCTCTTCCAATTAAATTTAACGAAAACATAGTGTTGTCCGAAGGGAAAATGTTTCATTCCATCACTTTTGGTAAAAACTTAATGGGAGCTCATGCTTCACAATTAAACCAAGAAGAAAGATGGCAGTTAATTCACTTCATTAGAGTAGAATTTATGAAACAAGCATTAACAGCTAATATCGTTTCAACAGCCGATACTAATGTTGTGGCAAAGTAAATATTAAAGAAGATTACAATTAAAACATTTTTACAAATGGAATATACAATATCAAAAAACGCAAAAATAACTTCTAGCATTTTAATTTTAGTAGGAATAATTGCTTTAGTCATTGGATTAACCTCTGGACATGGACACCATACTTCTCAACGCTTTTGGGCTAATTTATTAGTAAATGGATATTTCTTTTTTACTATCTCTTTAGCTGCATTGTTTTTTCTCGCTTTGCAGTATGTTTCACAAATGGCATGGGGAGTAACAACACATAGAGTTTTTCAAGCAATAATGAGTTTTATGCCAATTGGAGCAATAGTTTTATTAATTGTATTTATTGCAGGAGCAGCTCACATGCATCATTTGTATCATTGGATGGATCCAGAATTATATATTAAAGGTGGAGAACATTACGATGAAATTATTGCAAATAAACAAGCCTATTTAAACACTCCATTTTTCTTAATTCGTTCCGTAATCTACATTGCTGTTTGGATGTTTTTTGCTTATTGGTTACGAAAAAAATCAAAAGAAGAAGATGCTCTGAATTTAGCAGCTTATGCAGATGGCGTTTCACCTATTTACAAGAAAAGTATTTTTATGGGAGTTTTATTCATTTTCTTTTTTGCATACACATCTTCTTCTTCTGCTTGGGATTGGTTAATGAGCATTGATACACATTGGTTTAGCACTATGTTCGGTTGGTATTCTTTCTCAGGTATGTGGGTTTCAAGTATGATAGTTGCTGTTGTGTTGGTGTTGTATCTAAAAAGTAAAGGGTACTTAAAAGAAGTAAACGATAGTCATATTCACGATTTAGGAAAATGGTTATTCGCAATCAGTTGCTTATGGTCTTATTTATGGTTTTCTCAGTTTATGTTAATTTGGTATTCTGATATACCAGAAGAAGTAACCTATTATATGGACAGATTCGAACACTATAAACTGCTTTATGTTGGAACTTTCTTCGTAAATTTCTTATTGCCTTTCTTTTTGTTAATGTCAAGAGATGCAAAAAGAAATGCAATTTTCTTATTACCTGTTGCATTGGTAATTTTTCTAGGACACTGGATAGATGTTTTAGTGATGGTTTTACCAGGAACTATGCACGAAGAAGGTGGTTTAGGGTTGGTTGAAATAGGAATGTTTTTAACCTTTTTAGGCGGTTTTATTTTAACTATATTGACTTCGTTATCTAAAGCATCCTTGCAAACGAAAAACCATCCTATGTATGATGAAAGTGTTCATTTACATCATT
>PCUH01000078.1:12770-18248 GCA_002770955.1 Flavobacteriales bacterium CG18_big_fil_WC_8_21_14_2_50_32_9
TTCATATTTAATAAATAGTTGCTCAAAAATACCGATTTAAATTTTGTAATTCTTTCAGGTGGTTAAAATTAAATTTTGTTATCTAACTAATATGTCAAAATATTCCATCTAATTTCAATATAATCACAATAAATTCAGAATAATATTTTGTAATCAAAATTTTTGTTCTACTTTTGCCCCATCAATCATTTACAAGTTCTGTAAAAAGTTTTTGTAACTGTTTATAAAGAAGAAGCGAGAGATTAGGCTCTATGACCTTCTGGCAACCAACTAAAAGCTCCGATAACAAGGGGTTGGAAAACAGGTGCCAAATCCTAACTCGAATATTCGGGAAAGATAAATAAATTACAAAATGAAAACAAAAAATCAAATCAACACTTACTTAAGCTCCCCGAGCCATAAAAGTAATTTATTCGTACCCAATTTTACTGAATCCTTTTCAGTATCAATGATGTGTTGTATGTGCTGCTGCATGTATTAATACATCTTTTTTTCTAGTAACATTTCTCGAAAATTAAAGATGTAGGTTTTTCCGAAAGGAACATCCATGTCTTGTTATCTCTATTTTTTCAAAAATCAGTAACCCAATTAATTATTTATAAATCTTAAAAACTAAATTATCATGAGCACAAAAAATTTAAAATTCGAAACATTACAATTGCATGCAGGTCACGATGTTGACCAAACAACCAATTCAAGAGCAGTTCCAATTTATCAAACGGCTTCGTACACGTTTAATAGTGCCGAACACGCAGCCAATTTGTTTGGATTAAAAGAGTTTGGAAACATTTATACTCGTATTGGAAACCCCACTACCGATGTGTTTGAAAAACGTATTGCAGCTTTAGAAGGTGGAGTTGCTGCATTAGCAACTTCATCAGGACAAGCTGCACAATTTATTGCCTTAAACAACATTTTACAAGCAGGCGAAAACTTTGTTACTTCTCCATTTTTGTATGGCGGAACGTACAATCAATTTAAAGTAGCATTTAAACGTTTGGGTGTTGAATCTCGTTTTGCAAAATCGGACAAACCCGAAGATTTCGAAAAACTAATAGACAAAAACACCAAAGCTTTTTATTTAGAAACTATCGGAAATCCAGGCTTTAACATTCCTGATTTTGATGCCATTGTTACGTTGGCAAAAAAATACGATATTCCAGTAGTGGTTGACAATACGTTTGGTGCAGGAGGATTTTTATTCAAACCCATTGAACATGGGGCAAATGTTGTTGTGGCTTCGGCAACCAAATGGATAGGCGGGCACGGAACTTCAATTGGTGGAGTAATCATTGATGGCGGAAACTACAACTGGGGAAATGGAAAATATCCACAATTTACCGAACCAAGTGAAGGCTATCACGGATTAAAATTCTGGGATGTTTTTGGAACTGAGGGTCCTTTTGGCAACATTGCTTTTATTATTAGAGCAAGGGTAGAAGGTTTACGAGATTTTGGAACAACGCTTTCGCCTTTTAATGCTTTTCAATTGATTCAAGGGTTGGAAACACTTTCGTTACGTGTTGAACGACATATTGAGAATGCATTGAATTTGGCAACTTGGTTAGAAAATCATCCTCAAGTGGAAAAAGTGAACTATCCCGGATTGGCTTCATCACCATACAATACCTTAGCCAAAAAATACCTCAAAAATGGTTTTGGTGGAGTGTTGAGTTTTGAACTGAAAGGTAGCAAAGAAAACGCCATCAAATTTATTGATTCGTTAGAGTTGGTTAGCCATGTAGCTAATGTTGGTGATGCTAAAACATTAATTATTCAACCATCGGCAACTACGCACCAACAATTAAGTATTGATGAACAATTGGCTGCAGGAGTAACTCCAAACTTGCTGAGAGTTTCGGTAGGTATTGAAAATATTTTGGACATAAAAGCCGATTTTGAACAAGCTTTTGAAAAAGTAGCAATAATCTCTATTGCAACATCAGAAGCCATTTTAAACTAAAATAGTTTCTCTCTCAGAAATTTTCTGAGAGAGAAACATAAACTAAAAAATTAATCCTTAAAAAAATAAAAAAATGAGCAACTTAAATTTTTCATTCAATGGAACAAGTACTTCAGCAACAAAGTTTGAAGGAAAAACTCGCCAATTTAACCTTGTGATTGACGAGCCAGAAGCACTAGGCGGAAACGATTCAGCAGCTAATCCAGTAGAATATTTATTGGCAGGCTATGCTGGCTGCTTAAATGTAGTTTATAATTTAGTAGCCCAAGAAATTGGAATAAAAATAAATCAGTTAGACATTTCAATCAATGGAGACATTAATCCAGAAAAGTTTTTAGGAATATCTGATAAAGAAAGGGCAGGATTCCAATCGCTAAATGTTTTTATTGAAATAGAAACGAACGGCACACATGAGCAAGAACAACAGCTAATAGCAACAGCTAAAGATAGATGTCCTGTGAACGATAATTTGGCAAATCCAACCCCAATTCAATACCTCATTACTCAACCAATCAGTAAAAATTAATGATTAAACAATTCAAATACAACAAAAAATTTCAGTTGGAATCAGGAAAAACGCTTCCTGAATTCCAATTGGGATTTACCACGTTGGGCAAATTAAACGCAGCAAAAGATAATGTGATTTGGATAACACACGCTTTAACAGCCAACTCCAATCCCGAAGAATGGTGGAATGGTTTGATTGGAAAAGGCAAGTTTTTTAATCCTGAAAACCATTTTATTGTATGTGCCAATGTGTTGGGTTCTCCTTACGGTTCAACCAACCCGTTGTCGGTAAACCCACAAACAGGCAACAAATATTACCACAACTTTCCTGAAATTACCATCAGAGATATTGTTGTAACGCTCGACTTGTTACGTCAGCATTTAGGAATTATCAAAATACACACGTTGTTGGGTGGTTCGTTGGGCGGACAACAAGCGGTAGAATGGGCAATACAACAACCAACCGTTTTCGAAAACCTATTTTTAATTGCTACCAATGCTCAACATTCGCCATGGGGAATTGCCTTTAACGAAAGTCAGCGTTTGGCGATAAAGGCCGACAGAACTTGGTTTTCATACAGTGATGATGCTGGTTTGAAAGGTTTAAAAGCTGCTCGAGCCATTGCCTTGTTGAGCTACCGAAACTACAACACGTATCAACTCTCGCAAGAAGATTTAGAAGAAAAAACAGACGATTTTAATGCTTCTTCTTACCAAAATTATCAAGGTGAAAAATTGGCAAGCCGTTTTAACGCTTATTCTTATTGGCACTTATCAAAGGCAATGGATAGCCATAATGTGGGACGAAACAGAGGTGGAATTGTTGCTGCTTTAAATCAAATAAAAGCATATACTTTGGTAGTAGCAATTGGTTCCGATGTGTTGTTTCCAGTTTCTGAATCAACAACACTACATCAACACATTAAAAACAGCGAATTGGAAATTATCGATTCAATATACGGACACGATGGCTTTTTGATAGAAACACAGCAATTGGCAACCTTATTCGAAAATTTTTACATCACTAAAAAATTAAATAAAGAACTTTATGAGTACGCAAACTAAACATACTGCATTAATAGGTTTCGGAACTGTTGGGCAAGGGTTTTACCACTATCTTGCTGAAAACTATGAAGACAAAAACTTATCGGAAATTGTTATTAAAGATGCTTCGAAAAGCAGAGTTCCAAACAACTTAAATTTTACAACAAAAGGAAAAAATGTTTTTCAAAACAAAAATATCAACACAGTTGTCGAACTCATTAGCGATGACAAAGAAGCCTTTAATATCGTAAAAAAAGCATTGGAGCTGGGTAAAAAAGTAGTTTCGGCAAACAAAAAAATGATTGCTCATCACCTCGAAGAATTGGTGCAATTGGAACAACAATTTGGTGGTAAATTTTTGTATGAAGGAGCTGTGGCAGGAAGCATTCCTATTATTAAAATTATTAATGAACACTATGCGTTTGATGAAATTATCGAAATACGAGGCATCTTAAATGGCACATCAAACTATATTTTAACACAGCTTTTCGAAAAAGAAATTGGTTTTGAAGAGGCATTACAACAAGCCCAAGAAGCTGGTTTTGCCGAAGCTGATTCAACAGCTGATGTTGGTGGTTTTGATGCCTTGCATAAATTGTTAATTCTTACTGCACATGCTTTTGGTAAGTTTATATTACCCGAAAAAGCGTTAAACATTGGCATCAACAACATTAAAAAAAGCGACCTAACTTTTGCAAAAGCGAACAACCTAAAGATAAAATTAGTTGCTTCTGCAAAAAGCCACAACAACAAACTTTCGTTAAGTGTTTTACCCACTTTTGTTGACGAAAGTGATGATTTGTTTCATGTAAAAAATGAATTTAACGGCATTGAAGTGGTTTCGAACAACATTGGTTCGCAGTTTTATAAAGGAAAAGGAGCAGGTAAATTACCAACTGGGCATGTGGTTTTTACTGATTACAAATCGATTGAAAACAGCCGATACACTTACCAAAATATTCATTTAGGAAAAAAAATTAAGTACGAAACCAGAGACAGTATTTGGGTGTATTCTAATCAAATTACCTTGCTAGAAAAACACATAGAAAATGTTGTTTTATTAAACGGTTCGCAAGGGTATGGAAGCATAAAAATTGCCGATTTAATTAAAGTAAAAGAGTTGATAAACATTCATCATGTTTCAATTATTGCATTAAGCGATAAAGTAAAACAACAACTTATTTTGCAATTCAAAAGAAAAATAGAATTTGCTTTAGTCTAAAAAAAATATTTAAGGCTTAATAAATGTGTAACATAAGATGACATTCATCATCATTACATTAAAAATAAAAACTCATTTTTGTAGAAATAACCAGTAACTAATTCCATGAGCTTAGAACAAGTTAAAAGAACCTTTTCTACAGAAGAAATAAAATCCTTAAATATCCGATACCGCAAGCTTTCAGTTAACGAAAGAATAGCACAATTGTACCACGATTTTTTACCAGAAGAGATAATGTTAACTTCTTCTTTTGCTGCAACATCAGCATTTTTGTTGCATGTATTTTCTAAAATTAATCCCCAACAAAAAATTTATTTTATCAATACGGGTTATCATTTTGATGAAACTCTCGAATACAAAGAACAACTTACCCAACTTTATGGTTTAAAAGTAGAAGATGTAACTGCCGAAAAATGGGAACACGATTTTACTACCCAAGATGAAACATGGAAAAAAGATCCTGATTTATGTTGTTCGATAAATAAAGTAAAACCATTAGAAGTTATTAAAGATAATTTTACGGTATGGGTTTCGGGCTTAATGGAATGGCAAAGCGACCACCGTTCAACGCTAGATATTTTTGAAGAACGGGGAGGAATATTAAAATTTTATCCATTATTGGATGTGAGCAAAGAAGAACGTGAAGCTTACATCAAAAAAAATGAGTTGCCTTTTCATCCATTAATTTCTAAAGGATATTTTTCTATTGGGTGCAAACACTGTACGGTTCCAGGTGCTGGCA
>PCUH01000078.1:18290-19884 GCA_002770955.1 Flavobacteriales bacterium CG18_big_fil_WC_8_21_14_2_50_32_9
TACATTTGTAAAGGCGTTGATTTTTTTTTACAAAAAGAAGCCAACAAAAAGATTTTCAACATTTTATAAATGATTCGTTTCATTATCAAAAAAAATGATTTTAAATTAACAGTAATCATTAATTTTGGGCTATAAAAAAAACACACATAATGCCAACATATCCAGGATTGATAAAATCGAAATTACCTAAAATAGGAACTACCATTTTTACGGTAATGAGTCAATTAGCAAAAGAACATCAAGCTATTAATTTATCGCAAGGATTTCCTGATTTTAATAGCTCAGAAGAGCTTACAGACTTAGTGTATCAAGCCATGAAAAGAGGATTAAATCAGTATGCACCCATGGCTGGAGTAATGGAATTGAGAGAGGAAATTGCAAAAAAAACCGAAAAAATTTATAAAATAAATTACCATCCTGAAACAGAAATTACGATAACAGCAGGAGCAACGCAAGCAATTTACACTGCAATTTCTGCAATAATTACTGAGGGCGATGAAGTGATTATTTTCACTCCAGCTTATGATTGTTATGAGCCAGCTGTTGAATTAAATGGAGGAAAGTCAGTTATTGTCCAAATGCATGCTCCAGATTATAAAATTGATTGGAGCCAAGTACGAAAAATGATTACTCAACGCACGAAAATGATTATCATTAATTCTCCTCACAATCCAACAGGAACCACCTTAGAAAAAGAAGATTTAGTAGCGTTAGAGAAATTAATATCTAACACAGATATTGTTGTTATTAGTGATGAAGTGTATGAACACATTATTTTTGATAATAAAACACACCAAAGCGTTGCCTTGTTTCCTAAACTAGCCGAACGCTCTTTTATCATATCCTCTTTTGGGAAAACTTTTCATAACACAGGTTGGAAAATTGGTTATTGTTTAGCTCCTAAAAACTTAATGGTTGAATTTAGAAAAGCACATCAATTCATTGTTTTTTCAGTAAACACACCTGTTCAACACGCTATTGCAACATATCTTAAAAATGAAGCTAATTATTTACAACTTTCAGGTTTTTATCAACAAAAAAGAGACTTTTTTGTTGACTTAATTAAACCCTCAAAATTTGAAATATTACCATCAAGAGGAACTTATTTTCAGTTGCTTAGTTATAAAAATATTTCTGAGGAAAAAGATACTGACTTTGCTATTAGATTAACTAAAGAGTATAAAATTGCTTCAATTCCTGTTTCGGTATTTTACAGCCAATCTGTAGATGAAAAAATACTTCGTTTTTGTGTGGCTAAAAAAGAAGAAACTTTAGAACAAGCTGCCGAGATATTAAATAGAATTGTTTAAAACTCTTCTTTTTTTTTTGTTTCTAGTATTCTAATTATTACTACTTTCAGGGTTTTAAAATCTTGAATGAATGAAAATTTTATTTCCATATTTTTTTATAATCTTTTTTTATTTTATTGAATTAAACTCAGTTAGTGCATTCATAATTACCGAAAAAGATACAACACAAAAAGACACTTATTTTTTTGTGTCTAATAGAGCAGCAAAAGATGGCTTTTACACCATGTATAAAGCCCGAACAAATCAAACAGGTATTTCATCTGTTGTTATTCGAGGCAATTTTG
>PCUH01000078.1:19902-20177 GCA_002770955.1 Flavobacteriales bacterium CG18_big_fil_WC_8_21_14_2_50_32_9
ATATTTCTACTGACGAGTTGGTGGGGGTTTATAGAACTAATCCTAAAACAGGTAATTATTTAATTATATTAATTCCAAATGTAAAATATGAATTTGTTATAAATACCTATGGATATGCTCCAATAAAAAAAACAGTAGAAATTCCGAGTTATGCAAGTACTAAAGTTAGTGGGGAGTTATCCAGACAAAAAGTATTGTTAACAATGAATCAAACTCAAGCTGGAGTTAGTTTAACAAATTGGTTTATTGAAGAAAAAGAGCCGACCTTATTTTTG
>PCUH01000078.1:20183-23599 GCA_002770955.1 Flavobacteriales bacterium CG18_big_fil_WC_8_21_14_2_50_32_9
GTGTATGACGAAAATACAGAACGAGAAGAAAAACTAGAATTTTATGAGTCTATTTCCAACGTATCAGAAGAAGAAACAGATAGAAGACAACTTAAAGAAATAGATTTCGGAAACATTGATGAGGTTCTAAAAAAACAAGCAGAAATAGAAAACAAAAAACCAGAATTGGCCGAAAAAGCATTTTTAAAAAAAGAGTATAATACAGCTTCAAGTTTATATTCAGAATTATTAACCTTAGACCCTTCTTCATCTTTTAATAACTATAGAAAAGGAATCTCACTCTATCATACCGAACATAACAAAATAAAGGCATTACCTTATTTACAAAAAGCAGAAAAAGATAAAACCATACCCTATGATGTGTTTTATTACCTTGGAGTAATTTATCATTCGTGGGCTGATTTTTCGAATGCCGAAAATGCGTTTAATAATTTTAAAAGTAAAGCATCACCAAAAGAATTGGAAACACTTAACATCAATCAATTTATTCAGTATTGTCAAAATGGAAAACAACTTACTCAAGAACAATATGATATGGTTGTTTTGGATAAGCAACCCATCAATAACAATAAGATTATTAAAGCACTTCCATCAGAATTAATTAATGACAAACTACTTGAAAAAACTACTTTTTTTATTTCACCCATAGATTTAAAAAAGAAAGAAAAACTAATCATGTTCAGAACAGAGCAAAATGAAATGATACAAACAAGCTATGGGTTGGATGAAAAAAATGGAAAAGATTTGTATGTTAATCTTTTAATGGGTGGTGATAAATGGAGTATTCCAAAGACACTTGGCGACAAAATAAACACACCCTTTGATGAAGATTATGCCTATGTAACTCCAGATGGAAAAACACTTTATTTCGCTTCTAAAGGACATAATTCAATGGGAGGTTATGATATTTTTACATCAACTAGAGAAACGCCACAAGAACCTTGGAGTGAACCAAAAAACTTGGGCTATCCTATTAATTCTCCTTTCGATGATTTTATGTATATTCCCGCTTTAAATGATGAAGAGGCTTATTTTATTTCAAATAGAAGAAGTCCAACAGGAGGTCATTTTCTTTACAAAATTAAGCAGCCTCAACCACCACTGGCATTAACCATCATCAAAGGACACTTTATGACCAACGATTCCATTCCTAATTTTGGTGCATCCATAACTGTTATTAACACTAATAATCAGGAAATAGCAGGAATATACAACACAAACTCGAGTAATGGAAATTATTTAATGGCACTAATTCCTGGTGTGAAATATGAATTTAAAATAGTTCCTGACGAATATAGTGAACATACTGCTTTTGTAACCATTCCTTATCAAACAGAGAACTTTCCTTTAAAACAACATATCAAAATTAAAAAAGAAGGGAATTTTGAAATTCTAAATATTGATAATTATTTTACACAACAAGATGCTGAAAATGCTCCTGTATATAAATTCACCAAAGCAGACTTTGAAAAGAAAAATATAGCTCAAAATGAGCAAATTAAGACAGAATTAAAAAGTAGATTTTCAAAACCAAGTGCTGAACAACAACAAATTATTAATAATGCCGAACAGTTTTTTATCAATAAACAATATTTAAAATGTGCCGAACAATATGAAAAAATTACGCCACTTATTGAATTATCAGAAAAACAAAATTATATGTTTGGGAAAAGCTTATTTTATTTTTCCAAAGACTATGAAAAAATTATTGAAAAACTCGAGAAAGCAGCTACAAATAAAGCAATTCCTTATGATGTATATTATTTATTAGGAAAAACAAATCATTATGCCTACCGATTTGAGCGAGCAGTGAAAGCATATCAAAAATACAAATCGTTGGCATCGCAAGAGGAAATAGCTAAACACGACATTGAAAATGAGATAAGTTTAAATTTATATGGAAAAAAAATTATTAATAACCCCAAGCCAATTGAAGTGTTGGATAAAAAAGATTTTTCCAGACCCAATATTCATACTATATACAACTCTATTGGGTTGGATTCAAAATTTTTGGTTGCTCCCGATGACATGACTTCTCCCATTGATAAAAAACTTGGGTTTAAACCTACAATGTATCTTGATAGTAAAAAAACTATTATTTATTTTTCTAGTTATGGAGAAACTGAAGATACAGGGAAAGATATTTTTATGATGAAAAAATTGCCAGACAACACGTGGACGGAACCAATAAATTTGGGAACAACCATAAACACTAGTGGTGATGAAGATTTTCCTTATTTATCAAATGATGGAAAAACACTTTTTTTTAGTTCAACAGCTCATGGAAGTATGGGGGGCTATGATATTTTTAAAAGTACTTGGGATGAAAAAACAAATTCATGGTCGTCTCCTATTAATTTAGGAGCTCCTATAAATTCTCCTTTTGATGATTTATTTTATGTGGAAGAATGAAATCTTGACGATTTTTGATTTTTGATTTACGATTTGGCATTTGTTATTTATAAAAATATGAACCTAACAGTTACTATAATACAAACCGCTTTATGTTGGGAAGATAAAGCTAAAAATTTAGCTCAATTTTCAGAAAAAATAAAAGCAATAAATTCAAAAACAGATATTATTGTTTTACCAGAAATGTTTTCGACAGGTTTTTCGATGAATTCCGAAAAACTAGCAGAACCTATGTATGGTGAAACTGTAGATTGGTTGAAAAAACAAGCAAAAAGTAAAAATGCAATTATCATTGCCAGTTTAATTATTGAAGAAGATACCAAGTTTTTTAATCGACTAATTTGGATGCAACCCGATGGACAGCATTTTCATTATGATAAAAGGCATTTGTTTACTATGGCTGGAGAAGACCAATATTTTAATGCAGGAGAAAACCGTTTAATTGTGCATTACAAAGGATGGAGAATTTGTCCATTAATATGTTATGATTTACGTTTTCCAGCATGGAGTAGAAATATTTCGCTTGCAGAGCCTAAAAACACACATGAATTTGATTGTTTAATTTACATTGCCAATTGGCCAACGGTTAGAATCTCTCATTGGAATAAATTATTAGAGGCAAGAGCTATAGAAAATCAATGTTATGTGGTAGGGGTTAATATTATTGGGAAAGATGGAAATGAAAAGGAATATTCGGGGAATTCAGCGGTTATTGAACCTAAAGGGGAATGCATTAGCAAAACAAAACCTAATGAGGAAAGTGTGGAAACATTAAAATTAGATTTAAAAGAATTGAATGATTATCGTCAAAAATTTCCTGTAATTGAAGATGCAGATGATTTTCATTTAGATAGTTATACTTTAGGGGTTGTCCGGAAATAAACTTTACATTTTGACTTGTTCTTTTATCCTTTTTCTTCGTTGTAAAATCGTTAAATAGCTATGGCTATTCGCCTCATTTACGTCTTGAAAAAGAACAAAATTCCTGCGTCAATTCTGTAAAC
>PCUH01000189.1:0-777 GCA_002770955.1 Flavobacteriales bacterium CG18_big_fil_WC_8_21_14_2_50_32_9
AAAGTCAGCGCTTTGGAACTGGCAATGACCAAACTTCATGCCGGCGCCAAATTTGACGGCCGGGCGTATCAAGCTTCGGGTGGGCTGCACGGAGTGGGCGCCAGTGTTGTCAACGCTCTTTCTTCAATGATGAGAGTAGAAGTCCGCCGGGACAAAAAAACCTATTTTCAGGAATATAAAGTCGGTGTTCCTCTTTGGCCCGTCGCCGAAGTGAATCCTAAAAATAAGTCATTAATGGAAAACAGTATTACCGAGTTGTCACCATCGCCGATTCCGGCAACCGGCACCTCAACCATTTTCCTTCCCGATAAAAAAGTTTTTAATGATCTGACCTGGGAATATGACAACACTGAACAATTACTGCGGGAAAGAGCTTATTTAATTGCCGGAGTAAAAATTTCTCTTTATGATCAAAAAACGGACAACACAAAAGTTTTTTATTTTGAGGGTGGTATCCGTTCATTGGTCAGCCATATCAACCGCAACAAAAAAACCATTTCTTCTACTATTTATTTGAACCGGCAGTTTGAAAAATGCCAGATTGAGACCGCCATTCAATATAACGACAGTTTCACCGAAAATATTCATTCTTTTGTTAATACCATTAATACGGTTGACGGAGGCACCCATGTCACTGGCTTTAGAATGGCTTTAACCCGTTCTGTCAATGACTATGCCTCAAAAATCGGGGCGATCAAAAGTGAAAACGACAATTTAACCGGCGATGATACCAAAGAAGGGTTATCGGCGGTTATTTTTGTCAAAATGCCGGCGGAC